>NZ_WWJT01000630.1 GCF_009865385.1 Streptomyces sp. SID486
TCCGCGGCTTCCGCATCGAACCCGGCGAGATAGAGAGCGCCCTGCGCTGCAGCCCCCTGGTGCGGGACGCGGTCGTGGTCGTCCGCGCGGTCCAGCCGCCCGGCGCCCCGGCCGGGGAGCGCGCGGAGGAGGCGTCCGCCGCCCCGGCCCGGCTCGTCGCCTACGTCGTGCCGGCGGAACCGTCCGGCGCCGGGCTGCCCGTCGGCGAACTGCGGCTGCACCTGGCCGGGCTGCTCCCGCCCCACATGGTGCCGTCGGTGTTCGTCCCGCTCGACCGGCTGCCGCTCACCGCGAACGGCAAGACCGACCGGCGCGCCCTGCCCGCGCCCGGGCCGGCGCAGGCCGCGGACGGCCCCAGGACCGCACCGCGCACCGACACCGAACGCCGGATCGCCCGCATCTGGTCCGACGTCCTGGGCATCGAGGAGGTCGGCGCCGACGACAACTTCTTCGCGCTCGGCGGCGACTCCATCCTCAGCATGCAGGTCGTCTCCCGCCTGCGCCGCGACGGCCTGCACGTCGCCACCCGGGACCTGTTCACCCACCAGACCGTCGCCGAACTCGCCACCGTGGTCCGCGCCGCGCCCCGGCGGCCGGGGGAGGGCCCGGTGACCGGCGAGGTGCCGCTCACCCCGATCCAGGAGTGGTTCCTGACCACCCCCCGCGCCGCCCACCACCATTTCAACCAGTCGGCGCTGCTGGAGCTGAACGGCACCCCGGACCTCAAGGCGCTGCGCGCCGCGCTCGCCGCGCTGACGGCCCACCACGACGCCCTGCGCATGCGGTTCACCCGGGACGAGCACGGCTGGCGGCAGTTCAACCCGCCGCCCGCCGACGACCCCTGCGTCCTCGTCCGGCACGACGTCACCGGGCTGTCCGCCGCGGACGCCGACGCGGCCATGGCCAAGGCCGCCGACGAACTGCACGCCGGCTTCGACCTGGCCCGCGGACCGCAGTTGCGGGCGGCCCTGTTCACCGGCGACCCGGACCGGCCCGCCTTCCTCCTGCTCGTCGCCCACCACCTGGTGGTGGACGCCGTCTCCTGGCGCATCCTGCGCGACGACCTGGAGACCGCCTACCGGCAGGCCCTCCAGGGCGGCCCGGTCACCCTGGGGGAGCGCGGCACCAGCTTCCGGGAGTGGTCGCGGCGCCTGGCCGCGCACGTCGCCGAGGGCGGCCTCGACCACGAACTGCCCCACTGGGAACAGGCGGTGGGCGCCGACCCGGCTCCGCCCGCCCCGGCCCCGGCGCCCGGGAGCGGACCGGCCGCCACGGTGAGCGTGGAACTGGACGAGGAGGACACCACGGCCCTGCTGCGCGCCGCGCCCACCGCGTACCGCACCCGGGTCAACGACGTGCTGCTCGCCGCCCTCGCCCTGGCACTGGCCCGCTGGACCGGCGACGACCGGGTCCGCCTGGACCTGGAGGGCCACGGCCGCGAGGACCTCCTCGACGGCGTCGACCTCTCCCGCACCGTCGGCTGGTTCACCACCGTCTACCCGGTCGCCGTCCAGGTGTCCGACCCAGGCGACCTCGGCCCGGACCGGGACTGGCGGTCCCTGGTGAAGTCGGTGCGCCGCCAGCTGCGCGCCGTACCCGGCAACGGCATCGGCTTCGGCGCGCTGCGCACCTTCGGGCCGCCCGAGGTCCGCGAGCGCCTCGGCGCCCACGCCCACGGACAGGTGGTGTTCAACTACCTCGGCCAGTGGGACGCCCGCCCCGAGACCTCGGACGGCGGCCTGGTGCGCACCGAACACGGCTCGTTCGGGCAGGACCACGACCCCCGGGACCCCGGCTCGCACCCGGTGGAGGTGGTGGGCGCGGTGCAGGACGGCCGGCTCGCCTTCACCTGGCACCACCGGCCCGCCGTCCACGACACGGCGACCGTGCGCCGGGTGGCCGAGGAGTTCGCCGAGGCCCTGCGCCACCTCGCCCGGCACGCCAGGGGAGGCCGGTGACACTCCCGTCCCGCGGGGCGCCGCTCCGGCCGGCCGCCGGACGCGGCCCCCGCTCACCGCGGGCCCCGACCGCCCGCCGCCGTCCCGCCGACCATCCCACCCGACCCCATCCCGCCCCGGAGGAGAACGACATGGACGAGAACACCCGCTACCAGGTGCTGCGCAACGACGAGGAGCAGTACTCCCTCTGGCCCGTCGACATCGAGGTCCCCGCCGGCTGGCAGCCCGTCGGCAAGGAGGGCACCGAGGCCGAGTGCACCGCCTACGTCGACGAGGTCTGGACCGACATGCGGCCCAGGAGCCTGCGCGAGCGCATGGAGAGCACCGGCGCCTGACCGGTTCCGCCGGACAGCCACCCGCCGGGCCGGCCGCACCCGCGCCGGCCCGGCGCCCCCATCACCCCCTCACCTCCCCCCCCACGCGTCGCCGTCACGGTGCCCCACCGCCCTCGGCCCCCACCACACCGCGTCACTCCCGAGGAGCCCGCCATGACCCCCGTACTGCGCACCGAACGCCTGGAGTTCCTTCCCTACCGGCCCGAACACGAGGACGCCTTCGTCGCCCTGCTGCGGGACGAGGAGGTGTGCCGCTGGATGGGGCAGGACCTCGTGCCCGAACCGCAGATCCGCGAGGTCTTCCGCGTCATCCTCACCGACATCTACCCCCAGCGCCGGTTCGACGTCTGGGGCCTGTGGCTGGCGGGCGTCTACGTCGGCCACGCCGAGGTGAAACCGACCGGCAACGTCGACGGCCACGAACTGGTCACCGCGCTGGCCCCCGGGTACTGGGGGCGCGGCCTGGGCGGCGAGGCGGTGCGCGGGCTGCTCCGGCACGCCGCCGACAACCTCGGACTGACCGAGGCGTACGGCATGGTGGGCGCCGGGAACACCGCCAGCCTGGCCATGTGCCACCGGCTGGGGTTCCGGCACGTCCGGGACGTGGTCGGCGACGACGGTTCCGTGACCAAGCTCCTGGTCATCCCGACCACCGACCCGGCCAGCGTGGCGGGGGCCGACCCGGCCACCGCGCCGGGAGCTGTCCCGGCCACCGCGCCGGGAGCCGACTCGGTCAGTGTGGCGGCAGCTGTCCCGGCCAGCGTGGCGGGGGCCGGCTCGGTCAGTGTGGCGGGAGCTGTCCCGGCCAGCGGGGCGGGGGCTGACTCGGTCAGTGTGGCTGGAGCCGTCCCGGCAAGCGCGGCGGCAGCCGGGGGTGGCGATCCGACGGTGAAGGCCGAGGCCCCGGGCGCGTCGGCGGAGGGCGGGGCCCCGGGCGCGTCGGTGGAGGGCGGGGCCCCGGCGGCGGCCTTGGCCGGGCCGGACGCGTCGGTGAAAGGGTCGGACGCGTCGGTGAAGGCCGAGGCCGCGGCCGCGGCGGTGGCCGTGGCTGGGCCCGGCGCGTCGGCGGATGCCGAGGGTGTGCCGACGGCAGGGAGCCCGGCGGTGGCCGTGGAGGCTCCGGGCGCGTCGGCGGAGGGCGACGGGGTACCGGCGGCCGGGGGCGGAGTCCGGACGGCGATCGTCGAGGACCCGGTATGAGCCGGCAGCCGGCCGGTGAAGGGGCCACGGAGCTGGTGGCGGAGACCGGGCAGCCGCCCGGCCTGTGGCGCAACCGGGACTTCAACCTGCTGTGGACCGGGCAGTGCCTGTCCGACCTGGGCGGCGCCATGGTGGACCTGGCCCTGCCCCTGCTGGTCCTGCAGCAGACCGGCTCCCCGACGCGGGCCGGGCTCGTCGGCACCGCCGGGCTGGTCACGACGCTCGCGTGCCGGCTGCCGGCCGGCGTCCTCGCCGACCGCTACGACCGGCGCCGGCTGATGATCGCCTGCGATGTGCTGCGGCTCGCCGTGTTCGCCCTGCTCGGCTGGGCGGTCGTCGCCGGTACGGCCGACCTGCCGGTGATCCTCCCCGTGGTGGTCCTCGGCGCCGCCGCCACCGCCGTCTTCAGCACCGCCGAGCACGCCTCGGTACGCAACCTGGTCCGCCCCGACCAGCTCACCACCGCCGTCGCCCGCAACGAGGCACGGACCTACGGCGTCTCCCTGGCCGGCCCGCCGCTGGGCGGCCTGCTGTTCGGGCTCGGCCGGGCCCTGCCCTTCCTCGGCAACGCGCTGAGCTTCCTGCTCTCGCTCGTGGCCGTCTGCCGCATCCGCGGCCCCCTGCAACAGGGCCGGCCGGAGACGGCCCCGGCCGCCGGCGCCTCCGCCGTGCAGGGCCTGCGCTTCCTGCTCGGGCATCCGTTCCTGCGGGCCCTGCTGGTGATCGCCGCCCCGCTGAACATGGCCTTCACCGGCATGATCTTCTCGATGACCCTCGCGCTCCGCCGCGCCGGCGTCTCCCCGTTCCTCGTCGGCCTCGCCGGCACGATCTTCGCGCTGGGCGGCCTCCTCGGCGCCTTCGCGGCCCCGGCGCTGCAACGGCGGCTGCGGCTGCCCGTCCTGATCACGCTGCTGTGCTGGCTGACCGCAGCGCTCATGGCGGTCAGCACCCTGCTGGCCGGTTCCGTCCTGGCCGCCGTACCCCTGGCCGCCGCCGTGTTCCTCGGACCCACGGCGAACGCCGCCCTCTTCGGCCACCAGGCCGCCGTCACACCGGACCACCTGCAGGGCCGCGTGGTCAGCGGGGTGCTGCTGGCCGCGGGCTCCGCCGCCGCACTCGCCCCCGCCCTGGCCGGCGCCCTGCTGGCGCGCTGGAGCCCGGGACCGGCGATGCTCGTCTTCCCCCTGCTGGTCACCGCCGCCGCCGTGACGGCCACCCTCAGCAGGGGCATCCGGACGATGTCCGGCTAGCCCCCGACGGCCGGCCCGGGGGGCCGCCGGGTGGTGAGGGGCCGCGGCGGACGGGCCGCTCACGTGCACAGGGGCTGCGCGGGTGGCTCACACGCGCTGTAATGGCGACGTGGTGAGTGAGGGCGCTGCGATCAGCGGAACCAGGGCGGAGCGTGCCGAAATCGCCCTCGCCTCGCTGATGGCGGCCCCGGTCACCCCCGACCGGCTGCGCCGGGTCCTGGAGCAGGTGCTCGTCTTCGCCGGGGCGGCCTTCGCCGGGGTGTACACGCCCGGCGACGACCCGGCGCTGCTCCGCCTCGCCGAGTCGGCCGGTCTGCCCCGCACCCTGTACGGCCTGCGGGACTGCTACCCGGCCGCCGGCTCCTCCCCG
>NZ_WWJT01000631.1 GCF_009865385.1 Streptomyces sp. SID486
GGGGCCCAGCGGTCTTGGGCGGCCCCGGGTCCGCGCCGCGGCACCGGACCGCGCCGGGCGCCCCTCAAGCGGCGGAGATCGCCTCGCCGTGACGTCGGCGCCGCCGGGACGCCGGTCGCCGCGCCGCCGCCTCCTTCCCGCACCGGCGATCCCGTCAGTTCAGCGGGGCCGAGGCCGTGTGCGCCGTACCATCGGTGGAGCCGGTCGTGGTGCCGGTGCCACCTCCCGTGGTGCCGTCCGTGGTGCCGGTGGAGGTGCCGCCCGCCGGGTCGCCCCCCGTCGAGCCGCCCGTCGGGTCGGTCGAGCCGCCGGTGCCGGCGCCGCCGTCCGTCCCGCCGGTGGGTGTGCCACCGGTCGAGCCGCCGGTGGGTGTCCCGCCGGTCGAGCCGCCGGTGTCCGTGCCGCCCGTGGGTCCGCCGGTGCCCGTGCCCCCGGTGCCGGTGCCGCCGGTCGAGCCCCCCGTCGTACCGCCGCTCGGCGAACCGCCCGACCCCGACGGCTCGGGCGAACCGGACGTCGAACCGGACGATGATCCGGACGTCGGACCGGACGGCGAGCCGGACGGGGCGACGCTCTCGGACGGCTCGGCCGTGGCCGGCGGCGGGGCCGTGGCACCGTCCGCGCCCCCGGTCCCCGGCGGGGCCGGCCGGACGGCCCCGGTGCCGGTGCCGGTGCCGCCGTCCCCGCCGGTGCCGGCCGGGTCCGTGCCGAAGCCGCCGTCCTCGAGGCCCTGGCTCGCCGACGGGCCGACCTCGACCTTGCCCGCCGGGTTCCGGTCGCCGTCCGGGTCGGACGCCATGCCGAGGGTGATGACCGTACCGAGCACGGCCGCGAGCAGCGCGCCGGAGCCGACCGCCACCAGGTTGCGCCGGACCATGCTGCGGATGCCGCCGCCCTGCTCCCCGGCCCGGGGCAGCGGCTGGGTGAGCATGGCGTCGCCCAGGGGGACGTACGGCACGGGTACCGGCTCGTCCTGCCGTACCTCCGGGACCTCCGCCGCCACCATCACGGGCAGCCCGGGGGTCTCACCGGCGCGGTCGGCGAGCAGGGCCAGGGCCCGGCGGCCGGCGACCGTGCCCCGCTTGTCGGCCAGGGCACCGCGCAGCGCGCCCGACGCCTCCAGCTCGGCACGGGCCCGGTCCAGCTGTCCGGCACAGAGCGCGAGGATGCCCAACTCGTGGTGGAAATAGGCTTGATCAGGTACCTCGCCGGCCAGCCGGGAGGCTTCGGCGCCGGACCTCAGGGCCCGCTCCCAGGCACCCCACAGGAGTCCTGCGGCGAAGGCGGGTGCGGCCGTGCGGGCCAGTCGTACGGCGCCGCTCTCCTCGCCCTCGGCGGACGGGCCGGTGCGCGGCACGACGGCGGCCAGCGCGGCCAGGACCGCGTCGGCCTCGGCGCACACCCGCTCCGGGGTGACCGAGGGGTGCGCGGCCCACCAGGCGTAGTGCCGGGCGGCGGTGAGGGCGTGCCCGGCGGTGTCGGCGGCGTATCCGGCGGCCTCCAGCTGGGTCTGTACGCCGGCCGCGAGCCGGTAGCGGGAGCCGACCGGGGAGACCAGGCCGCAGCTCGCCAGCTCGCCGAGGGCTGCGTCGGCGTGGGTGTCGCCGACCAGCGCGGGCAGGTGCGCCTGGTGGGGTATCTCACCGCCGAGGGCGACCGCGAAGCGGAGCGTGGCGCGGGCGGAGGGGGTGAGCCGGGAGGCGAGCAGCGGGGCGGGGGCCGCGGCCTCGCCGAGGGGCGGCAGCGGGACGTCGTCCTCCGGGTCCGCCGGCAGAGCCGCCGCATCCGTGTACGGGTCCGCCTGCCGGTCCGGGTCCGCGTGCCGGTCGGCGGCCCGGCGTACGTCCTCGAAGACGCCGTACTCGTCCACCGCGCCGGCGCCGGCGCGCTGCTGGTCGCGCTGCCGCAGCAGGGCGCCGGCCTGGACGAACCGCAGGGGCAGCCCCTCGGACTCGAACCACAGGTCACCGGCCCAGTTGGCCTCGTCCTCGGTGAGCACCCGGCCGACGGTCCGCTCCAGGATCTCCACCCCGGCGGCGCGGTCGAGGCCGGCGAGGAAGACCTCCTCCACCTCCGACTCGGCGGAGGGCGCGGGGACGTCGGGGGTGGCGCCGAACAGGAACGCGCACTCGGGGGTGGCGTCGAGCAGTTCGTCCAGGGCGGCGCCGCCGAACTCCAGGTCGTCCAGCACGACGACCGCACCGATCTCCCCGACGCAGGCGAGCAGTTCGTCCCGGTCCGGGCGGTGCCGGGGGGCGTCGTGGACGGCGTGGAACAGGTCGTGCAGCAGGTCGCCGGGCGAGCGGTGGAAACCGCTCAGGCGGACCACTCCGTCGGGGGCGAGGTCGAGGCAGTCCTCGGCGACCAGGTCGAGCAGCGCGGTGCGGCCGGAGCCGGCCGGCCCGGTGAGACGGACCGAGCGGCCGCGGGCGAGGAGGCGGGTCAGGCGTTCGCGTTCGTCCTGGCGTTCCAGCAGGGGCAGCGCGTGCTGCGCGGGGCCGGGCGGTACGGGCGGGTGGGCGGCGCGGGCGGCCTCCGCACGCTCGTCGGGGGTGCGCTTGCGGGGCCTGCCGGGGCGCAGGGCCGGCGGGCAGGGCTCTATCTCGCTGCCGTCGACCGGGTTGACGGTCACCTGGAGGTCACCGGCGACGAGCTGCGCCATGCGGGCGGGCGCGGGCGTGCCGGTGGCGAAGTCGGAGGTGAGGGGTTCCCGGGGCGGACGGCGGCTGTGCGCCTGGCCGTGCTCCTCGGATCCCGGGGTGATCGGGTCGATCGGGTCCATGGTTCCAGCCCCCCAAAAGCGTCGTGTGCCCGTGTTCCGGCCCTCCCGGCCTTGTCGCACACCGCGCTGTCGCTTCTGGTCCGGGCCCGCTCGGTCGAGGTTTGCGAGGCGGCGGGCGACCGCACCCTAAACCTTCGCTCGGTGTCTCCGACAGGGCGGGGTGCCGTGGGGTCCGAGACGTCACCATCTCTGGAGGATTGCGCCCGACGTGCGCCCGGGTGTGCGCCGCCCTCGCGCCGTCCGGCTCTGCGCCGGGTGCGCCTCACACGCGGGGCAGCGACGAAGCTGCCGATGCCGTCGCCGCTCGCGTCGGCGGGTGCGCCTCACACGCGGGGCAGCGACTCCACGCCGATGCCGCCCTCGATGGCGAGGATGCGGTGCAGCCGGGTGGCCACGAGCAGGCGCTGCATCTGCGGGGGCACGCCCCGGAGCACCAAGCGGCGCCCGCAGCGGCCGGCCCGCCGGTGGGCACCCATGATCACCCCGAGCCCGGTGGCGTCCCAGGAGTCCAGTTCGGACAGGTCGAGCACCAGGTCGCCGACTCCGGTGTCGACGGCCGAGTGCAGGGCCGTACGGGCGTCCGCCGCGCTGCGGACGTCGAGGCGGCCCCCGACGACCAGCTCGGCGTGGTCGCCCCTGATGAACATATGCGCTCCCCGTTGAGTGCGGTTGGCGTACTCGGTGACGGTGCTGTGCACCGTCTGACTGTGCGGGTGGCGGTGCGGTTGCTGTTTGTAAGCGAACCGATACCGAATTCACCCCGGGGAGTGACCCTCCCGGGGTGGTGGTGCGTGGACGGGTTGACTCAGTACGTGTAGAAGCCCTGCCCGCTCTTGCGGCCGATGTCACCGGCGTCCACCATCCGGCGCATCAGCTCCGGCGGGGCGAACTTCTCGTCCTGGGTCTCGGTGTAGATGTTGCCGGCGGCGTGCAGCAGGATGTCCACGCCGGTGAGGTCGGCGGTGGCGAGCGGTCCCATGGCGTGGCCGAAGCCCAGTTTGCAGGCGAGGTCGATGTCCTCGGCGGTCGCGACGCCCGACTCGTAGAGCTTGGTCGCCTCGACGACGAGGGCGGAGATCAGCCGGGTGGTGACGAAGCCGGCCACGTCGCGGTTGACGACGATGCAGGTCTTGCCGACGGACTCGGCGAACTCCCGCGCGGTGGCGAGGGTTTCGTCGCTGGTCTTGTAGCCCCGCACGAGTTCGACGAGCTGCATCATCGGCACCGGCGAGAAGAAGTGCACGCCGACGACCCGCTCCGGGTGCTCGGTGACCGCCGCGATCTTGGTGATCGGGATCGCGGAGGTGTTGGAGGCGAGCACGGCGTCCGGACGCACGATCTTGTCGAGCGCGCGGAAGATCTCGTGCTTGACCTCCAGCTTCTCGAAGACGGCCTCCACCACGACGTCCGCCTCGGCGGCGGCGTCCAGGTCGGTGGTCGGGGTGATGCGCGCGAGGGCGGCCTCGGCGTCCCCGGCCGCCAGCCGGCCCTTGCCGACGAACTTGTCGTAACTGGCCCTGATGCCATCGGTGCCGCGCTTGAGGGCCTCGTCGGTGACGTCCCGCAGGACGACCTCCCAGCCCGCCTGCGCGGCGACCTGGGCGATGCCGGAACCCATGAGACCGGCCCCGATGACGGCGAGCTTCCGTGCCACTCCGACTCCCTCGAACGCGCTCCAAGTCTGCTTCTCCGGCGGACCCTAGCGCTCTGGCGGCGCTGTGTGAGCGGTTAGTAACGCGTGTCACGGTCTCAGGGCGTGAGACACCCGTCACGTCCCGTTCGTCGGACCCGGCAGCCCTCCCGCCTGCCGCTGCGGCGCGGCGTGGGCGACGACGGCGACGGTGTCCGTGGCGGCAACCCCGCGCGGGCGCACCCCTGTTGACGTCCCATGAGCCGGGACCGGTGCGCTCAGGACGCCCCCCGGACAGCGTAGTGCAGCACCCGTTCACTCAGCAGGTCCTCGATGTCGTCGAGGAGTACGAGCACCTCTCGTGACACTTCGTCCGGTTCGCGCCCCTTGACCATCTCGCGCCCGATGACCGCCATGACCGTGCTGTGGGCCCAGCCGATCTGACCGGCCATCAGGTGCGGCAGCTCGTCGTCGTCCGCCGCGCCGGTCTCCTCGCGCAGCGCCTCCGCCAGGTTGGCCTGGACCTCCTGGGCCACCGCCCAGAGCCGGGAGCGCAGGGCGGGCGCCTCCTCGACGACCTTCATGAAGGCCGCGTAGCCGGTGAACAGGCCGACCCGGGGCGAGACGGCCTCCACCTCCTCGCGCAGTTCGCGCAGGACCGCGGCGGCGGCGGACTCCCCCCGCGGCCGGCCGCGGACCCAGCGGGCCAGCCGGTCGGCCATCCCGGCCGAGCGGTCGAAGAAGAGGTCCTCCTTGGCGGGGAAGTAGTTGTAGACGGTGTTGACGGAGACGTCGGCGGCCCCGGCGATCTCCGCCACCGTCACGGCGTCGAACCCGCGCTCCATGAACAGCCCCGTGGCGACGTCCGAGATGTACTGCCGGGTCTGCCGCTTCTTCCGCTCCCTGAGCCCCTCTGCCATGCCCGCATCCTAACTTCCTGGTCCTGATGAAAACTTGGTGGCATTGCAAAATTTCAGGGACTCTGTTTTTCTGTGGGGCATGACAGCAGTCATCAGTACGGCGGGCCTTTCCCGCACCTTCCGGACCAAGGGCGGCCCCGTCCACGCCGTCCGCGGCATCGACCTCACCGTCCGCGCGGGAGAGATCCTCGGATTCCTCGGCCCCAACGGCGCGGGCAAGACCACCACCCTGCGGATGCTCACCACCCTGCTGAGGCCGACCGGCGGCACGGCCACCGTGGCCGGCCGCGACCTGGCGACCGATCCGGTCGGCGTCCGCAGGGCCAGCGGCTACGTCGCCCAGTCCGGCGGGGTCGACCCGCAGATCACGGTCCGGGAGGAACTGGTCACCCAGGGCCGGATGTACCGCCTGCCCAGGGCCGAGGCGGTCGCGCGGGCCGCGGAACTCGCCCGGGAGCTGGACCTCACCGGTCTCCTGGACCGCAGGACCGGCACGCTCTCGGGCGGCCAGCGCCGCCGTCTCGACATCGCGATGGCCCTCACCCACCGCCCCCGGGTGCTGTTCCTGGACGAACCGACGACCGGCCTGGACCCCGGCAGCCGCGCCGACCTGTGGGACCTGGTCCGCAGGCTGCGCGACGACCACGGGACGACCGTCTTCCTGACCACCCACTACCTGGACGAGGCCGACGCCCTCGCCGACCGCCTGGTGATCGTCGACCGGGGCACGGTCGCGGCGGAGGGCACCCCGAGCGCGCTCCGGCTGCGCCACGGCGGCTCGCTCGACGCCACCCTCCAGGACACCTTCCTCGCCGTCACCGGTCGCAGCCCCGCCCCGGCCGGCCCCGCCCCCGTCGCCGTATAGGACCGCGAACATGCTGCTCCACGACACGGCCCTCGTCTACGGCCGCTATCTGCGCCAGTCCCTGCGCTCCCGCTTCGCCCTGCTCTTCGGGGTGCTGACGCCCCTGCTCCACCTGCTCTTCTTCGGTCCGCTGCTCACCGGTCTGCCGTTGGGCGGCCAGGGCAGTTCCTGGCAGGTCCTGGTCCCCGGGCTGCTGTTGCAACTCGGCCTGTTCGGAGCCCTGTTCGCCGGGTTCGCGATCATCATCGAGAAGGGGCAGGGGGTGGTGGAGCGGATGCGGGTGACCCCGGTCAGCCGGCTCGCCCTGCTACTCGGCCGGGTCCTGCGGGACGCCACGGTGTTCGTCTTCCAGGCGGTGCTGCTGGTGCTGGCCGCACTGGTGACGGGTCTGCGCGCGCCACTGGCCGGCGTCCTGATCGGCTTCGCCTTCGTCGCGCTGCTCACGCTGTCGCTGGCCTCGGTGTCGTACGCGCTGGGCATGAAGGTCCGCTCCCCGCAGGAGTTCGGCCCGCTGATCAACGCGGTGTCGATGCCGTCGATGCTGCTGTCCGGCCTGATGCTGCCGATGACCCTCGCGCCCGCCTGGCTGGACGTGCTCTCGCACCTCGTCCCGTTCCGCTATCTGGTGGACGCCGTCCGAGACGCCTACGTCGGCCGGTACACGAGCGCGCACATGGTCCACGGCGTCCTGGTCGCCACCGGCCTCACGGTGCTGTCCGTGACGGTGGGCACTCGGGTGTTCCGGACGGCCGGGGCGTAACTACGCTGGCCGTATGGTCAATCTGACGCGCATCTACACCAGGACCGGCGACCAGGGCACCACCAGCCTCGGGGACATGAGCCGGGTCCCCAAGACCGATCTGCGGATCTCCGCCTACGCGGACGCCAACGAGGCCAACGCGGTGATCGGCACCGCGCTCGCGCTCGGCGGCCTGGAGGCGGAGATCGTCACGGTCCTCACCCGGGTCCAGAACGACCTGTTCGACGTGGGCGCGGACCTGTCGACACCCGTGGTGGAGGACCCGCAGTTCCCGCCGCTGCGGGTGGAGCAGTTCTACATCGACCGGCTGGAGGCGGACTGCGACCGCTTCAACGAACGGCTGGAGAAGCTGCGCTCCTTCATCCTTCCGGGCGGCACCCCGGGAGCGGCCCTCCTCCACCAGGCGTGCACGGTCGTCCGCCGGGCCGAGCGCTCCACCTGGGCGGCCCTGGAGGTGCACGGCGAGACGATGAACCCGCTCACCGCCACCTACCTCAACCGCCTCTCGGACCTGCTGTTCATCCTGGCCCGCGGGGCGAACGGGGAGCGCGGCGACGTCCTGTGGGTGCCGGGCGGGGAGCGCTAGCACCGCGACCGAAGAAGGCCGCCCGCCCACGCCGCCCGGCACCGGCCGCGGACCGCCCGGTCAGTCGCCGGTGCGGCCGTCGGCCAGCTCGCGCAGGATGTCGAGGTGGCCGTTGTGCCGGGCCGTCTCCTCGATGAGGTGCAGCACGATCCAGCGGAGGTCGACCGGATCGGCGCCGTCCCGCCGGCGGCGCGCCTTGGTGTCCAGGGCGTGCGCGGCGATCAGTTCGTTGTGCCGGGCGCTGTCCTCGGCGTACTCGTCGAGCAGCCGGGACAGCGGGATGTCGACGGCTATGCGCATCTCCCGGTCGGGGTCCTCGTCGGTCCAGGGGCCCTCGTCCTCCTCCCCGAGGAAGACGACCCGGAACCAGTAGTACTCGACCCAGCGCAGATGGCTGATCAGCCCGCTCAGGGTCATGAGAGGCGAGCCGGGAAGAGGCGCCGAGCGGGCGTCCTCCTCGGAGAGTTCCTCGCACTTGACGCGTGCGGTGGCGCGGACGTAGTCGAGGAAGGTGGTCAGCTGGGTGCGCTCGTCCCAAGCGGGAGGCGTATCGGTGCGTGTCATCGCCGTGATGGTGTCCCGGCGTCCGCCCCGGTGTCGACCGGTTTTCCGCCGTCCCCGCCACCGGGCCGCCGCTTGGGGAAGAGGGTGTAGCTCGCGGCGATGACCAGGTTGACGCCGATCACCCACAGCATGCGCGTCTGCCAGGCCCGCAGCGAGCCGGTGGCCCCGTCGTCGCCCACGTACCAGACGGCGCCCTGGAGCAGGGCGAGGGCGACGGCCGAGGCCAGGATCCAGCGGCCCGCCACCTTCCACTCGTGGACGGTGCGGGCCGTCCCGTACTCCGGGGGCTTCACCGGGGGCGGGCCGCCGGCGAAGCGGTGGGCCACCCGGGCGTCCGCCCACTTGACGGTGGAGTGGCCGAGTCCGACCGTGAAGCCGATGTAGACGGCGGCCAGACCGTGCCGCCAGTCGGGCCGGGCGCCGTTCTTCAGGTCGATCGCCGTGACCGCGAACAGCACGATCTCCAGCAGGGGCTCGCACAGCAGCAGCGCCAGGCCGGTGCGCGGCATCCGCAGCCCGTACCGGAAGGCCAGTCCGGCTGCCAGCAGCACCCAGAACGCCACCTCGCAGGCGATGATCAGTCCGACGATCACGATTCGCTCCCCTCGTCCACCCCTCCAGACTCCCGTCGGGCGCGCCCGCTTTCGTCGTCGGCGCAGACGAACCCGCCGTAAGCGAAAGTCGCAGTCGGGCACCCTTCCCGGGGAGCAGGCGGACCGCCGCGCGGGCGTGTTGGATAGGGGCATGGCCCGCCCGCTCCCCCGCCCGCACCGTGACGACCTGCGGATCGCCGTGGGTGGATTCCTCGGCGGCGCGCTGCTGTGGGCGCTCGGCATCCACCCGCGGCTGTCCTCCGACAGCCTGGTGCTGTGGCAGGCACCCTGGGCCCCGCTGGTGCCGCTGGCGCTGACCGCCGCCTGTGAGCCGCTGCGCCGGGTCCGGCCGCGCACCGGCCTGCTGATCGGTACCGCCGCGCTGGCCCTGGACACGGTGACCCTCGGCAGCGTCGTCACCGTCGTGCTCTTCACCGACCTGGTGTACGCGGCCGTCCTGTACGGCCCCCCGTCCGCCGCGCGCCGCGTCCCGTGGATCACCGGAACGCTGACCGTCGTCAGCGGCGTCGTCCCCGCGGCCCTGATGCGCGATCCCCAGGGGCTGCTGATCGGGGTGGGCGTCGGTGTGGTCGCGCTGGCACCCGCCGGCACCGGTGCGCTCGTGCGCAGCCACCGCGACGCCGCGGAGGCCGCGCGGCTGCGCGCCGAACAGACCGCGCTGCTCGCCGAGACGGACCGCGCGCAGGCGGTGACCGCGGAACGCGCCCGCGTCGCCCGGGAGTTGCACGACATGATCGCCAACCATCTGTCGGCCATCGCCATCCATTCCACGGCCGCCCTGTCCCTGGCCGACCCGAAGACCTCGACCGAGGCCCTGACCGTGATCCGGGAGAACAGTGTGGCGGGGCTGGGAGAGATGCGGCGGCTGATCGGCATCCTGCGGGACGGCTCCGGCGCCCGGGAGCCCGCGGCGACCCCCACGCTCGACGGTCTGGGCGCCCTGGCCGAGGGGTTCCGCGCGGGCGGGCTCGACGTCCGCCTGGAGAGCGGGTACGGGCAGGTGCCCGTGCCGGTCGGGCTGGCCGCGTACCGGATCGTGCAGGAGTCGCTGACCAACGCGCTCAAACACGCGGCGCCGGGGCCGGTGCTGGTGGGCCTGCGGCAGGAGGGCGGCTCGCTGCGGGTGCGGGTGACCAGCCCGTACCGGCCCGGTGACGAGCCCCGCGCCCCGGGCTCGGGCGCCGGGCTCACCGGGATGCGTGAGCGCGCCGCCCTGCTCGGCGGGCGGTTCGAGGCAGGCGCCGAGGACGGCCTGTGGTCCGTACGCGCCGAACTTCCGCTCACCGGAGGGGACCCCGCATGATCCGCGTCCTGGTGGCCGAGGACCAGTCCGCCGTCCGCGCCGGGCTGGTGCTGATCCTCGGCAGCGCGCCGGACATCGAGGTGGCCGGCGAGGCGGAGGACGGCGAGCAGGCGGTCGAGCTGGCCCGGGACCTGCGCCCCGACCTGGTGCTGATGGACGTTCAGATGCCGCGTCTGGACGGGGTGAGCGCGACCCGGCGGATCGTCGCCGAGCGGCTCGCGGACGTCCTGGTGCTGACCACCTTCGACCTCGACGCGTACGTGTTCGGGGCGCTGCGGGCGGGGGCGGCCGGCTTCCTGCTGAAGGACACCGAGGCGAGGGACCTGCTGGAGGCGGTGCGGACGGTGGCGCGCGGGGAGGGGATCGTCGCGCCGGCCGTGACCCGGCGGCTGCTCGCCGAGTTCGCCGCGGTGCCCGCCCGGGGGGCGCGGGTCGATCCCGCCGTGCTGGACAGCCTCACCCGGCGGGAGCGCGAGGTGCTGGGCCGGCTCGGCGAGGGGCTGTCCAACGCGGAGATCGCGGACCGGCTGGACATGGCGGAGGGCACGGTGAAGACGCACGTCAGCCGGTTGCTGGCCAAGCTGGAGCTCCGTAGCCGGGTGCAAGCGGCGGTGCTGGCACGGGACTTGGGGCTCTGACGGGCCACCATCCGGAGTGGTCCAGACCTATTGACCTGTGGTCCAGACCTTTCTACCCTCGCAGCACCGTGGGACGTGAAGGCTCAGTCACGCCCCTGACACCCCCGAAGACGAGGGAGGCGCAGCATGCGCTTCAGACACAGAGCCGCGGCAGGGTTCGCGACCCTGCTGCTCCCCCTGGCCGGCCTGGCCGGTCTCGGCCCCGCCCAGGCCGCGACGTGGGAGTCCCCGCAGGCGAGCGCGACCGTGAGCGGGGGAGCGACCGCGAGCTTCACCAAGACCAGCGACTGGGGAACCGGCTTCGGCGGCCAGTGGACCGTCAAGAACACCGGCACCAGCAGCATCAGTTCGTGGACCATCGAGTGGGACTTCCCCTCCGGCACCTCCGTCACCTCCGCGTGGGACGCGGACGTCACCGGCTCCGGCACCCACTGGACCGCCAAGAACAAGTCCTACAACGGCACCATCGCCCCCGGCGCCGCGGTCTCCTTCGGCTTCAACGGCGCGGGCCCCGGCTCCCCGTCCAACTGCAAGCTGAACGGCGACAGCTGCGACGGCACCACCGTCCCCGGCGACGCGGCCCCCTCCGCCCCCGGCACCCCGGCCGCCTCCTCGGTCACCGACACCTCGGTCAAGCTCGCCTGGAGCGCGGCCACCGACGACAAGGGCGTCAAGAACTACGACGTCCTGCGCGACGGTGCCAAGGTCGCCACGGTCACCACCACCTCGTACACCGACACCGGTCTGACCGCCGGCACCGACTACTCCTACACCGTGCAGGCACGCGACACCGCCGACCAGACCGGCCCGGTCAGCGGCGCGGTCAAGGTGCACACCACCGGCGGCGGCACCACTCCCCCGCCCACCGGCGACAAGGTCAAGCTCGGCTACTTCACCGAGTGGGGCATCTACGGCCGGAACTACAACGTCAAGAACCTGGTGACGTCCGGCTCGGCCGCCAAGATCACCCACATCAACTACGCGTTCGGCAACGTCACCAACGGCCAGTGCGCCATCGGTGACTCCTACGCCGACTACGACAAGGCGTTCACCGCCGACCAGTCGGTCAGCGGCGTCGCCGACACCTGGGACCAGCCGCTGCGCGGCAACTTCAACCAGCTGCGCCAGCTGAAGGCGAAGTACCCCAACATCAAGGTGCTGTGGTCCTTCGGCGGCTGGACCTGGTCCGGCGGCTTCGCACAGGCGGCGGCCAACCCGACCGCCTTCGCCCAGTCCTGCTACAACCTGGTCGAGGACCCGCGCTGGGCCGACGTCTTCGACGGCATCGACATCGACTGGGAGTACCCGAACGCCTGCGGCCTGACCTGTGACACCAGCGGCGCGGCGGCCTACAAGAACCTGATGGCCGCGCTGCGGGCCAAGTTCGGCTCCAGCAACCTGGTCACCTCCGCCGTCACCGCGGACGGCTCCGCCGGCGGCAAGATCGAGGCCGCCGACTACGCGGGCGCCGCACAGTACGTCGACTGGTACAACGTGATGACGTACGACTTCTTCGGCGCCTGGGACGCCAAGGGCCCCACCGCCCCGCACTCCCCGCTCACCTCGTACAGCGGCATCCCGAAGGAGGGCTTCACCACCGCCGACGCCCTCGGCAAGTTCAAGGCCATCGGCGTCCCCGCGAAGAAGCTGCTCATCGGCATCGGCTTCTACGGCCGCGGCTGGACCGGCGTCACCCAGGACGCCCCGGGCGGCACGGCCACGGGCCCGGCGGCCGGCACCTACGAGCAGGGCATCGAGGACTACAAGGTCCTGAAGACGTCCTGCCCGGCCACCGGCACCGTCGCCGGCACCGCGTACGCCCACTGCGGCAGCAACTGGTGGTCGTACGACACCCCCGCCACCATCGCCGGCAAGATGGCCTGGGCCAAGAACCAGGGCCTCGGCGGCGCGTTCTTCTGGGAGTTCAGCGGCGACACCAGCAACGGTGAACTGGTGAACGCCATCAGCAGCAACCTGTAGGCACGAACGGCACCGCACACACCTCCGCCCTCCTCCGGACCCCGTCCGGAGGAGGGCGGACGCCGTCACGCCACATTCACCCGCTGTCCGGGCGGGGCTGCCTCCAGCCACGCGAGAAAGCCGGTCAGCGCGTCCTCGCTCATCGCGAGCTCCAGGCGGGTGCCCCGGTGGGTGCAGGCCAGCACCACCGCGTCGGAGAGCAGCGCCAGCTCCTCCTCGCCCTCGGGCAGCCGGCGCCCGTTCACCTCGATCTGCGCGCGCTCCAGGACACGGCGGGGGCGGAAGGCGTAGGAGAAGACCCGGTACCACTCGATGCGGTCGCCGTTGTAGCGGGCGACACCGTAGCTCCAGCCCTTGCCGCCGCCGTCCGCCTTCTCGGGCAGGTCCCAGCGCAGCGAACAGTCGAAGGTGCCACCGGAGCGCTGGATCAGCCGGCGGCGCAGCCCGAACAGGAAGAGCCCCACCAGCACGAGCGCGACCACGATTCCGCACACAGTCAGAGCGAGGACCATCGACACCGACCTCCTCGTCTCCCGGGCAGCTGCGCTGCTGTTGTCACTGAGTAATGAAACCTAAAAAACACCCACATCTGCCTCAGCCGCGACCGGCACCGGATTGCTCCGGGCCGGCCGCGGCTGAGTGACGTCAACGTACAGCGCGTCTGGTTCAGCGCGCCGTCGCAGCGCGCAGTCGGACGTCCGCGCGGCGTTCGGCGGCGGCGTCGCCCTCCGCCTTCGCGCGCTCCAGCTCCCGTTCCGTGCGCTGGACATCGATCTCGTCCGAAAGCTCGGCGATCTCGGCCAGCAGGGACAGCTTGTTGTCCGCGAAGGAGACGAAACCGCCGTGCACCGCGGCGACGACCGTTCCACCTTCACTCGTACGGATGGTCACCGGGCCCGACTCCAGCACACCCAGCAGCGGCTGGTGACCGGGCATGACGCCGATGTCGCCGGACGTGGTGCGCGCGACGACCAGGGTGGCCTCGCCGGACCAGACCTGGCGGTCGGCGGCGACCAGCTCGACGTGCAGCTCAGCAGCCAAGAGTGGCTCCTCGGGTCACCACCCGGCGGTAGTGCCGGGTGTTGGGGTCAATTCTAGTAGGCGTGGGAGAGGGGGCGGGACGCGCCCGCCCCCTCACACGAGCACGAGGCTCAGGAGACGCCCAGCTCCTTGGCGTTGGCCTTGAGGTCCTCCAGGCCACCGCACATGAAGAACGCCTGCTCGGGGAAGTGGTCGTACTCACCGTCGCAGATCGCGTTGAACGCGGCGATCGACTCGTCGAGCGGCACGTCCGAGCCGTCCACGCCGGTGAACTGCTTGGCGACGTGGGTGTTCTGGGACAGGAAGCGCTCCACACGACGGGCACGGTGGACGACGAGCTTGTCCTCCTCGCCCAGCTCGTCGATACCGAGGATCGCGATGATGTCCTGGAGGTCCTTGTACTTCTGCAGGATCGTCTTCACGCGCATGGCCGCGTTGTAGTGATCCGCCGTGATGTAGCGCGGGTCCAGGATCCGGGACGTGGAGTCCAGCGGGTCCACGGCCGGGTAGATGCCCTTCTCGGAGATCGGACGGGACAGAACCGTCGTCGCGTCGAGGTGGGCGAAGGTGGTGGCCGGGGCCGGGTCGGTCAGGTCGTCCGCGGGGACGTAGATCGCCTGCATCGAGGTGATCGAGTGACCACGGGTCGAGGTGATGCGCTCCTGCAGGAGGCCCATCTCGTCGGCCAGGTTCGGCTGGTAGCCCACGGCGGACGGCATGCGGCCGAGCAGCGTGGAGACCTCGGAACCGGCCTGCGTGAAGCGGAAGATGTTGTCGATGAAGAACAGCACGTCCTGCTTCTGGACGTCACGGAAGTACTCGGCCATGGTGAGGCCGGCCAGCGCGACGCGCAGACGGGTGCCCGGGGGCTCGTCCATCTGGCCGAAGACCAGAGCGGTCTTGTCGATGACGCCCGAGTCCGACATCTCCTCGATGAGGTCGTTGCCCTCACGGGTGCGCTCACCGACACCGGCGAACACGGAGACACCGTCGTGGTTGTTGGCGACGCGGTAGATCATCTCCTGGATGAGCACCGTCTTGCCGACGCCGGCACCACCGAACAGACCGATCTTGCCGCCCTTGACGTACGGCGTGAGCAGGTCGATGACCTTGACGCCGGTCTCGAACATCTCGGTCTTCGACTCGAGCTCGTCGAAGTTCGGCGCCTTGCGGTGGATCGGCCAGCGCTCACCGGTGTACTGCTCGTCGACGTTCAGCACCTCACCGAGGGTGTTGAACACCTTGCCCTTGGTGAAGTCGCCGACCGGGACGGAGATGGCGGAGCCGGTGTCCGTCACGGCGGCCTGGCGGACCAGGCCGTCGGTGGGCTGCATGGAGATGGTGCGGACCAGGCCGTCACCCAGGTGCTGGGCGACCTCCAGGGTCAGCGTCTTCCTCTCGCCCTCGTTCGCCGGGTCGGCGACCTCGACGTGCAGGGCGTTGTAGATGTCCGGCATCGCGTCGACGGGGAACTCCACGTCGACGACCGGGCCGATGACCCGGGCGACGCGGCCCGTAGCCGTCGCGGTCTCAACAGTGGTGGTCATTATCGGTCACTCCCCGCGGTCGCGTCGGCGAGGGCGCTCGCGCCACCGACGATCTCGCTGATTTCCTGGGTGATTTCGGCCTGGCGGGCCGCGTTGGCAAGACGGGAGAGCGTGTTGATCAGCTCGCCCGCGTTGTCGGTGGCCGACTTCATCGCGCGCCGCGTGGCGGCGTGCTTCGAAGCGGCCGACTGGAGCAGCGCGTTGTAGATGCGGCTCTCCACGTAGCGCGGCAGGAGGGCGTCGAGGACGTCCTCCGCCGAGGGCTCGAAGTCGTACAGCGGGAGGATCTCGCCCTTGGGGGCGGTCTCCTCCGCGACCTCTTCGAGGCGCAGCGGCAGCAGGCGCGAGTCCAGCGCCGTCTGCGTCATCATCGAGACGAACTCGGTGAAGACGATGTGGAGTTCGTCCACACCACCCTCGGCCGTCTCCGTCTCGATCGCCTCGATCAGCGGCGCCGCCACCTTCTTGGCGTCCGCGTACGTCGGCTCGTCGGTGAAGCCCGTCCACGACTCCGCGATCTTGCGCTCACGGAAGTTGTAGTGGGCGACACCGCGCCGGCCGACGATGTACGTCTCGACCTGCTTGCCCTCGCCCTCCAGGCGCGCGGTCAGCTGCTCCGCGGCCTTGATGGCGTTCGAGTTGAAGGCGCCGGCCAGGCCGCGGTCGCTCGTGAGGAGCAGGACCGCGGCACGGGTCGGGTTCTCCGTCTCCGTGGTGAGCGGGTGCTTGGTGTTCGAACCCGTACCGACCGCCGTGACCGCGCGGGTCAGTTCCTGCGCGTACGGCGTGGAGGCCGCCACCTTGCGCTGCGCCTTGACGACACGCGAGGCGGCGATCATCTCCATCGCCTTGGTGATCTTCTTGGTCGCGGTGACGGATCGGATGCGACGCTTGTAGACCCGGAGCTGGGCTCCCATGAGTCAGGTCCCTTCCTACGTCACTTGGCGGCAGCGGCAGGGGTGTCCTCGCCGAGCAGCTTGCCGTCCGACGTCTCGAACTGCTTCTTGAACTCCGCGATCGCGTCCGCGACGGCCGTGAGGGTGTCGTCGGACATCTTGCCGCCCTCCCGGATGGAGGTCATGAGGCCCTGCTCCTTGCGGTGCAGGTACTCCAGCAGCTCCTTCTCGAAGCGGCGGATGTCGGCGACCGGCACCTCGTCCATCTTGCCGGTGGTGCCGGCCCAGACGGAGACGACCTGGTCCTCGGTGGACATCGGCTGGTACTGGTCCTGCTTCAGCAGCTCGACCATGCGCTGACCGCGCTCCAGCTGGGACTTCGAGGCGGCGTCCAGGTCGGAACCGAAGGCGGCGAACGCCTCCAGCTCACGGAACTGCGCGAGGTCCACGCGGAGCCGGCCGGAGACCTGCTTCATCGCCTTGTGCTGCGCGGAACCACCGACTCGGGAGACGGAGATACCGACGTTCAGCGCGGGGCGCTGACCGGCGTTGAACAGGTCCGACTCCAGGAAGCACTGGCCGTCGGTGATGGAGATGACGTTGGTCGGGATGAACGCCGAGACGTCGTTGGCCTTGGTCTCGACGATCGGCAGACCGGTCATCGAACCGGCACCCATGTCGTCGGAGAGCTTGGCGCAGCGCTCCAGCAGGCGGGAGTGCAGGTAGAAGACGTCACCCGGGTAGGCCTCACGGCCCGGCGGGCGGCGCAGCAGCAGGGACACGGCGCGGTAGGCGTCGGCCTGCTTCGAGAGGTCGTCGAAGATGATGAGGACGTGCTTGCCCTCGTACATCCACTGCTGGCCGATGGCCGAACCGGTGTACGGCGCCAGGTACTTGAAGCCGGCCGGGTCGGACGCCGGGGCGGCGACGATGGTCGTGTACTCCAGGGCGCCGTTCTCCTCCAGCGCGCGGCGCACGCCGGCGATGGTGGAGCCCTTCTGGCCGATGGCGACGTAGATGCAGCGGACCTGCTTCTTCGGGTCGCCCGAGCGCCAGTTGTCGCGCTGGTTGATGATCGTGTCGACGGCCAGGGCGGTCTTGCCGGTCTGACGGTCACCGATGATCAGCTGACGCTGGCCACGGCCGATCGGGGTCATCGCGTCGACGGCCTTGTAGCCGGTCTCCATCGGCTCGTGCACCGACTTGCGCTGCATGACCGTGGGGGCCTGCAGCTCGAGGGCGCGGCGGCCGGACGTCTCGATCTCGCCGAGGCCGTCGATCGGCTGGCCGAGCGGGTCGACGACACGGCCGAGGTAGCCCTCGCCGACCGCGACGGAGAGGACCTCGCCCGTGCGGTGCACCGGCTGACCCTCCTCGATGCCACTGAACTCACCGAGGACGATGGCGCCGATCTCGCGCTCTTCCAGGTTCAGCGCGAGGCCGAGGGTGCCGTCCTCGAACTTCAGCAGTTCGTTGGCCATGGCCGAGGGCAGGCCCTCGACCTTCGCGATGCCGTCGCCGGCAAGGGTGACCGTACCGACCTCCTCGCGCGAGGCCGCGTCCGGCTTGTACGACTGGACGAAGTTCTCCAGCGCGTCCCGGATCTCCTCCGGCCGGATCGTGAGCTCCGCCATCTGGGTTCCCTGCTCTCCTTGTTGGGCCCGAAGTTTCACTTGGGGGGATGGGGACTCCCCCCATCAGGAGGTGAATCCTCTGCACGGCCCAACCGGGCCGTCGTAAGTACGTACTGCTTTTTCTCGGGTTACCGAGTTGCTGCTAGCTCGCCATGCGGCGGGCGGCCTCGTCCAGCCGGTCCGCGATGGAGCCGTTGATGACCTCGTCACCGACCTGCACCCGGATGCCGCCGACGACCTCGGGGTCGACGTCGAGGTTGAGGTGCATCCGGCGACCGTAGAGCTTGGCCAGAGCGGCGCCGAGGCGGTCGCGCTGTCCGTCGCTCAGGGGCACCGCCGACGTGACGACGGCGACCATGCGGTCCCGGCGCTCGGCGGCGAGCTTGGAGAGGGACTCCAGTCCCGCTTCCAGGCTACGTCCGCGCGGCGCGGTCACGAGGCGCGTCACCAGACGCTCGGTGGCCGGCTTGGCCCGCCCGCCCAGCAGCCGGTGCAGCAGCTCGGACTTGGCCGAGGCGCCGGCGGCACGGTCGGTGAGCGCGGCGCGCAGCTCGGTGCTGGAGGAGACGATCCGGCCGAACCGGAACAGCTCGTCCTCGACGTCGTCGAGGCTGCCCGTCTTCTCCGCGGCCGTGAGGTCGGCGGTGTCCGCCAGCTCCTCCAGCACGTCCACCAGGTCGCGGGGCTGCGACCAGCGGGAACGCGCGGTACCGGCCACCAGGTCGGCGGTCGCGCCGCTGACCTGGCCACCGATCAGACGGTGGACCAGCTCCGCCTTGGCCTCCGCGGGCTGCGCCGGGTCGGTGAGGACCCGGCGCAGGCCGGCCTCGCGGTCGAGCAGCGCGGTGACGGCCGCCAGCTCCTCGGCGAGCTGCCCGGCGTCCACGGACGTGGAGTCCGTCAGCGCGTCGAGACGCTCACGTGCGGCTGCCAGGGCCTCGCGGCTCGCTCCGTTCATCGCGTGGCCTCGGCCTTCTCCTCGAGCTCGTCGAGGAAGCGGTCGATCACACGGCTCTGGCGGGCGTGGTCCTCGAGGGACTCGCCGACGAGCTTGCCGGCCAGTTCGGTGGCGAGCTTGCCGACGTCCTGACGCAGCGCGGACGCCGCGGCCTTGCGGTCGGCCTCGATCTGGGAGTGACCGGCGGCGACGATCTCCTCGCGCTGCCGCTGGCCTTCGGCCCGCATCTCGGCGATGAGCGTGGCACCCTGCTCCTGCGCCTCCTGGCGCAGACGCGCGGCCTCGTGCCGGGCCTCGGCGAGCTGAGCCTTGTACTGCTCAAGGACGCTCTGGGCCTCGGTCTGCGCGGCCTCGGCCTTTTCGATACCGCCCTCGATGGCCTCGCGGCGCTCTTCCAGAACCTTGTTGATGTTCGGGAGGAGCTTCTTGGCGAGGAAGCCGAAGACGATGACGAAGGCGATCAGGCCGATGACGAGCTCCGGCCACGGCGGGATGAGAGGGTTCTCCTTCTCCGCCGCAAACTGAACCCATGAGTGGGTCATCTCAGTGCCTTTCGTCGAATAGGGCTGTCGCTGACGTTCGTCTTAGTAGACGAACGGCATGACGAGGCCGATCAGGGCCAGCGCCTCACAGAACGCGAAGCCGAGGATCTGGTTGGCGCGGATCAGACCGGCCGCCTCGGGCTGACGGGCCAGGGCCTGGGTGCCGTTGCCGAAGATGATGCCGACGCCGACGCCGGGGCCGATCGCGGCGAGACCGTAACCGACGGAGCTGAGGGAGCCAGTGACGCCTTCGGCAGCAGCGAGGATCTGGGACATGCCAGTTCTTCCTTTTCTGTACGGACCGGTGGGGGTTGGCCACCGGACGAGTGTGGGAGCGAAAGCAGGGGTGCTCAGTGGTGCTCGGCGAGCGCGCCCTGAATGTAGGAGCAGGTCAGCAGGACGAAGACATACGCCTGGACGGCCTGGATGAACAGCTCGAAGGCGGTCATGACGATCGTCATCAGGAACGAGACACCGGAGTAGGCGATGCCGATGCCGTTCAGCATGTACCAGCTGGCGACCGTGAACAGCACCAGCAGCGTGTGACCGGCGAACATGTTCGCGAACAGTCGGACGGCGTGCGTGAACGGACGGACGAGCAGGTTCGAGAACAGCTCGATGGTCATGGCCAGCGGGAGCACCGGGCCGAGCGTCTTGTCGTAACCGGTGAAGTTCTTGAAGGCCCCGACGAACCCGTGCCGCTTGAAGGTCAGCGGCACCCAGACGAGGTAGACGATCGCGGCGAGGACGATCGGGTAGGCGATGATCGCCGTCACCGGGAACTGGGCGACCGGGATGATCGACCAGAGGTTCATCATCCAGACGAAGAAGAACAGCGAGACGACGAGCGGGACGTACTTCTCGCCTTCCTTCTTGCCGATCGTCTCGTAGACGACGCCGCGGCGCACGAAGTCGTAGCCGGCCTCGGCGATCAGCTGGAGCTTGCCCGGGACGACCTTGGGCTTGGCGAACGCGGCCCAGAAGAAGACCACCACGACGATGGAGCCCAGCAGCGCCAGCAGCATCGGCTTGTTGAAGTAGAAGCCGTTGCCGTCTGCGTTGCCCCAGAGCGGCTCGAAGAGGAACGAGTGCAGGCCCGGAGCGACGTTGTCAAAGCCACACCCGTCGAACAGGTGGCAGCTTGAGTCGAAAGCGAGCGTCTGCGTCGGGTCAGCACTCACCGAGGGCTCCTTCATCGTGGCGCATAGGTACGGCAACCTCGTTGTGTCGGCGCGGCGCTCGGCCGCGGGTCGGCACGGGACTGGTGTTACGGGTGTAAGGGCGGCCGGGAGGCATCGAGCCTCGCGATCGAGCAGGCGTCAGCTCAGATGCCCGCGCCCGCGATGCCGCAGTTGGCACCGGACGATAGCAGCATCTCTCGTGCGCCTTTATCCCGGCCCTACCCCTCACGACGAGTGGCCTGTCTTCTCGGGCTTGTCGCCCTTCGACGAGGCGTCGGGATCGACGTAGAGGATCTTCGCCTTCATGTGCGCACGCGCCTGTGCGGCGATCCACACCAGGGTGGCGGCGACGAGCGTGATGGCGAAGGCCCGGGGGTTGAACAGCGTGGTGTTCTTGAACAGGGCGACGAAGACGACCATCAGCAGCAGCTGAGCGGCGTAGAGCATCAGGCCCATCATCTGGAACAGCTGCGGAAACGACTTGGCGGTGCGCTGGAGCACGTAGAGCCCGAGCCCCATGAACAGGATCACGACCAGCGTTCCGACGACGGCGCCGACCGCCCCCTTGCCGCCCGCGACCACACCGCTGACGACGGCGGCAATCGCGCCGGCGACAGCCGTGGGTACGGCGGCCTGGGCCAGGATCCGGGCGTCATTGGACGGCATGGCGGCAACTCCGCTTTCACAAGGGGGCAGGGTGTCGTCATGGACGAGCGTAGTCCCGGGCTGAGTGATCGAGACCTCACACCTTCGGACCCTCGCACTGGGGTCCTTCGGCTCTATCCGGGGTTCTCGTGAACCGTATCACAAACTATTTGATGAGGTCTTTACCTGTTGGGTGTGCTCGCTGTCACACATGAGAGTGACAGCGCCCGTCTGTGCAAGAACAGCGCCCACTTGTCTGGTATTAGGGCGCTTTACTCCCCCACGAGTTGGCAATGCTCTAGTCAGATTCTTACCTTGCCCGTCAGCGAGACAGCGCCCCACCACCCGGCCGGGCAATGCACGGCGCCCCCGTGAAGCCTCGTCCAGGCTTCGCGGGGGCGCCGAGGGGCACGGCTCAGAGAGCCGCCGGGCGGAACGCCGTCAGCAGGTCACGACCTTGTCGTAGTCGACCCACGGCTGCATGGAAGTGAGCAGCGCCGACTTGCCCGGCTTCACCGGCGTGCAAGGCGAGTCGTAGCCGTACTTGAAGACGCCCTTGAGGCGCTTCGTGCTGGAACAGTTGTTCTTGACCTTGAAGGCCTTGTAGCCCTCGTCCTGATGGGTCTTCTTGACGTCGACACAGCCGGGAGCGGCCCCCCAGCCGACGGCGTCGGACACCGAGGCCTGCTGGGGCGCGGCCACGGCCTCCGTGGCCATGAATCCCAGCGAACCGCTCAGCGCCACCATCGCGACGCCCACTGCGGCGATCTTGCGCATACCATCTCCTCCACTCACGTGTGAGCGGGAACGGCGCACCGTGGTCAGTGATGCGCCTCCCCCTTGGCGTGCACATTGCTAACACGTCGAGTGACGGCCCTGCCACTGAAAGCCCCCAGGGCACTCCACCACGGACGTCCCAAAAGCCACTTGCCCATGGGCAGGACGCACGGCAGAACTGGTGCGCGATCACGAAGCGGCAGGTCACAGGGGGCGCTGCGCCGGCCGGCCCGGCCGGGAAGCGGCTGACGCAAGATTTCGGTCAATTCGACCATGGAGACGGCGCGGGACTCACCGCCGCCCGGGCCCTCAACCGAAGCTCCGGTCGTCGTGACGGTCCACGAAGTGCGAACGAGCGCCGATCGCGGTCGCTCCGTTGACGCCCGGGGCGCCGGCGGTGACGGGGGCCCGCTCGTCCGTGTCGGGGGCCCCGGCCGGCTCCGGGGACGCGGGCGCCGTCTCCTGCTCCGCCGCCGTCCCGGGAGCGGTCCCCCGCCTCCGGTACCGCGGCGGCACGAACCGCTGCGCCCACACCGGCACCCGCGGCCGGAAGCGCGGGAGCAGCAGCAGCACCAGCCCGACCGAGCTGAGGAAGACCACACCCAGCACGATCCACATGGACGCCGAGTTGACGGAGTACGCCAGCGCCCCGAAGCCGATCAGCGCCGACCAGAAGTACATGATCAGCACGGCCCGGCTGTGCGAGTGGCCGATCTCCAGCAGCCGGTGGTGCAGGTGACCCCGGTCGGCGGCGAACGGCGACTGGCCGCGCCAGGTGCGGCGGACGATCGCCAGGACCAGGTCGGCGGCGGGCACGGCGATGATCGTCAGCGGGAGCAGCAGCGGGATGTAGACCGGCACCGTCTGGTGGACCGCCGCCTTCTCCGAACCGGTGAACAGGGCGAGGGCGTCCGGGTCCACCTGACCGGTGATGGAGATCGCGCCCGCCGACAGCACCAGCCCGATCAGCATGGAGCCGGAGTCACCCATGAAGATCCGCGCCGGGTGCATGTTGTGCGGCAGGAAGCCCAGGCACATGCCCATCAGGATCGCCGCGAAGAGGGTGCCGGGGGCGGCGGCCTCGATGCCGTACGAGTACCAGATGCGGTACGCGTACAGGAAGAACGCGCCGGCCGCGATGCACACCATGCCGGCCGCGAGGCCGTCCAGGCCGTCCACGAAGTTCACCGCGTTGATCGTGATGACGACCAGCGCCACCGTCAGCAGGGTGCCCTGCCACTGGGTCAGGGCGACGTTGCCGACGCCCGGGATGGGCAGCCACAGGATCGTCAGACCCTGCATGACCATCACGCCCGCGGCGATCATCTGACCGCCCAGCTTGATCAGCGCGTCGATCTCGAACTTGTCGTCGAGGACGCCGATCAGCCAGATCAGGGCGGCGCCGGAGAGCAGCGCCCGCGGTTCGTTGGACTTGGCGAAGACCTCGTTGAGGTTGGTCAGGTGGTCGGCGACCAGCAGACCCGCGCACAGGCCGAAGAACATCGCGATACCGCCGAGGCGCGGAGTGGGTTCCCGGTGCACGTCACGTGCCCGGATCTCCGGCATCGCCCCGGCCACGATCGCGAACTTCCGCACCGGCCCTGTCAGCAGATACGTCACCGCGGCCGTGATGCAGAGCGTCAGCAGGTATTCACGCACGGGCTTCCCCACAGGTCTCGCTGGCCATCACAGCCCCACACCCTAGCGACGGATGCATATGGATGAGGACAGCCGGGTGGAGAGGATGGTTCCCCGGGGGCTGTCCGCCCTCGCTCCGCCGCGCTCCCGGGAGGCCCGCGACGGGACACACCAGGCATGTACGGAACCGCGCCCGCCCCCGCTCAGCCGGGATACGGCGGGTACGGGCCGGTGAGCGCGCGCACCTCCTCCCGCGCCGCGGCCGGCTCCGTCCGGCCGCGCAGCACGGCCGCCAGCAGTGCCGCGATCCGCACCATCTCCGGCTCGCCCATGCCCTGCGTCGTCACCGCGGCCGTGCCCAGCCGCAGCCCGCGGCCGTCGCCGTGCGGCAGCACGCAGCAGTCCAGCACCAGCCCGGCCGCGAGGAGCCGGCCGCGCGCGGTACGGCCGTCCACGCCGAGCGGAGCCGGGTCCGCGGTGATCAGGTGGGTGTCCGTGCCGCCGGTGGTGACGACGAGCCCCTCCGCGGCCAGGTGGCCGGCGAGCACGCGCGCGTTGGCGACCACCTGGTGGGCGTACACCGTGAAGGCGGGGGTCGCGGCCTCGCCGAACGCCACGGCCTTGGCGGCGATGGTGTGCATCTGGGCGCCGCCCTGGGTGAAGGGGAAGACGGCCCGGTCCACGCGCTCGGCCAGGCCGGCACCACACAGGATCATCCCGCCGCGCGGGCCGCGCAGCACTTTGTGGGTGGTCGCGCACACGATGTCCGCGTACGGCACGGGACTGGGTGCCGCTCCCCCGGCGACCAGCCCGATCGGATGGCCCGCGTCGGCGATCAGATAGGCGCCGACCTCGTCGGCGACCTGGCGGAAGAAGGCGTAGTCGATGTGGCGGGGGTAGGCGATCGAGCCGCACACGATGGCCTTGGGCCGGTGGTTGCGCGCCAGGTGGCGCACCTGGTCGTGGTCGATGAGCCCCGTCTCGGCGTCGACGCCGTAGCCGACGAAGTCGAACCAGCGGCCGGAGAAGTTCGCCGGCGAGCCGTGGGTGAGGTGACCGCCGTAGGGCAGGCCGAGGGCGAGGACGGTGTCGCCGGGGCGCAGCAGGGCCGCGTAGGCGGCCAGGACGGCCGAGGAGCCGGAGTGCGGCTGGACGTTGGCGTGCTCGGCGCCGAACAGGGCCGTGGCCCGGTCGATGGCGGCGCGCTCGGCGACGTCGACGATCTCGCAGCCGCCGTGGTGCCGGGCGCCCGGGTAGCCCTCGGCGTACTTGTTGGCGAGCGGTGAGCCGAGGGCCGCCAGCACGGCCGGCGAGCAGAAGTTCTCGGCGGCGATCAGCTGGAGCGTCGTGGACTGCCGCGTCAGCTCCCCGAGCAGGAGCTCGGCCATCGCCGGGTCCTGCCGCCGCAGGACATCGGTCTCGTGGGCGGTGGTGACCGACATGACGGGCTCCGGGCGGTCGACGGTGACGTATCCCCAATGTAGGCCCGGGGTACGGCCGACGCGCGGCTGTCACGGCCGATATGCCGCATGTGCAGGTGTCAGGTGTGCGCGGGTACACCCGTCAGCGCGGTGACGACCGGGTCCAGCGCGTCCCGTATCTCGTCGCCGACGGACCGGAAGAAGGTGAGCGGGGCGCCGTACGGGTCGTACACCTCGTCCGCCTCGGCGGTCGGGGCGAGCAGCCAGCCGCGCAGCGCCGCCGCCGCACGCACCAGCGCCCTGGCCCGCATGACCACACCGTCCTCCAGCGGAGGCAGGGTGGCCGGATCTATCGCCCGGACCAGCCGGGTGAACTCCTTCAGGGTGAAGGTGCGCAGGCCCGCCGAATGGCCCATGGAGATGACCTGGGCGCGGTGGTCGCGGGTGGCGGTGAGCACGAGGTCGGCCATGACCACGTGCTCGTCCAGCAGCTCCCGGCCGACGAAGCCGGTCGCGTCCGCGCCGAACTCGCCGAGCACGGTCTCCGCGTTCGCCTCCATGGGCGCGCCCTCGTGGCCCCAGGTGCCCGCGCTCTCCACGACCAGCCCGCCGCCGAGCACACCGAGCCGCTCCATGACGAAGTGGCGGGTCAGCCGCTCGGTGATGGGCGAGCGGCACACGTTGCCGGTACTGACGTGGAGGATGCGGAAGGTGTCGCGGGGGAAGCCGAACGTCGTCGTCTCCTCCGCGCTGAAGCCCCCGCCGCCTATGCCACGCATGGGGGCACCCCCTGGTCGAGCGCCGAGAGCCCGGGGGTGTCAGGGGCCGTCAATTCGCCACCTCGAGGTCGGGTACGACCTTGCGCAGCTCCTCCGCGGAGAGCGCGCCGGCGCGCAGCAGCAGCGGCACCTCGCGGGAGACGTCGACGATGGACGACGGCACGTTGCCGGGGGTGGGGCCGCCGTCGAGGTAGACGGAGACGGAGTCGCCGAGCATCTGCTGGGCGGCGTCGCAGTCCTCGGGCGCCGGGTGGCCGGTGAGGTTGGCCGAGGAGACGGCCATCGGGCCGACCTCGGTGAGCAGCTCGATGGCGACCGGATGCAGCGGCATGCGCACGGCCACCGTGCCCCGGGTGTCACCGAGGTCCCACTGGAGGGACGGCTGGTGCTTGGCGACGAGCGTCAGGGCGCCCGGCCAGAACGCGTCGACCAGTTCCCAGGCCAGCTCGGAGAAGTCCGTCACGAGACCGTGCAGGGTGTTCGGGGAGCCGATGAGGACGGGGGTGGGCATGTTGCGGCCCCGGCCCTTGGCGGCGAGCAGGTCGGCGACGGCCTCCGAGGAGAACGCGTCGGCGCCGATGCCGTACACCGTGTCGGTCGGCAGCACCACCAGCTCGCTCCGGCGGACGGCGGACGCGGCCTCGCGCAGACCCGTCACGCGGTCGGTCGCGTCGTTGGTGTCGTATCGCCGTGCCATGTCTAGCGGGCCTCCTCGTACACGTACTGCGGGGTTGAAGTCAGCGGGATGGTCACGGCAGCGCCTTGCGGGCGGTGGCGAAGCGTGGCCGGTTGTTGAGGTCGGGGTGGTCGGCCGCGTCGGCCCAGCCCCGCTCCTCGGTGAAGATCCAGGGCACCTGGCCGCCCTGGGTGTCGGCGTGCTCGATGACGACGACGCCGCCGGGGCGCAGCAGCCGGTGGGCGGTGCGTTCGATGCCCCGGATGAGGTCGAGTCCGTCCTCGCCGGAGAACAGCGCCAGCTCGGGGTCGTAGTCGCGGGCCTCGGGGGCGACGTACTCCCACTCGGTGAGCGGGATGTACGGCGGGTTGGAGATGACCAGGTCGACCTGGCCGTCGAGGTCCGGGAAGGCCGTGAGGGCGTCGCCCTGGCGCAGGTCGACCCGCGAGCCGGCCACGTTCTTGCGCGTCCACACGAGGGCGTCCTCGGACAGCTCCACGGCGTGCACGCGCGAGCGCGGCACCTCCTGGGCGAGGGCGAGCGCGATGGCTCCGGAGCCGGTGCACAGATCGACGATGCACGGCTCGACGACGTCCATGGCGCGGACCGCGTCTATGGCCCAGCCGACCACGGACTCGGTCTCCGGCCGGGGCACGAACACCCCGGGGCCGACCTGGAGTTCCAGGTAGCGGAAGTAGGCCCGGCCGGTGATGTGCTGGAGCGGCTCGCGCTGCTCGCGCCGGGCGATGACCTCCCAGTACCGGGCGTCGAAGTCGGCGTCCTTCACGGAGTGCAGTGCGCCGCGCTTCACGCCGTGCACGAACGCGGCCAGCTCCTCCGCGTCGGTGCGCGGCGAGGGCACGCCGGCGTCGGCCAGCCGCTGGGTGGCCTGGGCCACCTCGGCGAGCAGCAGGTTCACGCGAGTCCTCCGTGTCGTACTCGTGCGTACGGGTGTTACGCGGCGGCGAGCTTCGCCGCCGAGTCGGCGTCGACGCAGGCCTGGATCACCGCGTCGAGGTCGCCGTCCAGGACCTGGTCCAGGTTGTACGCCTTGAAGCCGACGCGGTGGTCCGAGAGACGGTTCTCCGGGAAGTTGTAGGTGCGGATCTTCTCGGAGCGGTCGACGGTGCGGACCTGGCTGCGGCGGGCGTCGGCCGCCTCCCGCTCCGCCTCCTCCTGCGCCGCGGCGAGCAGCCTGGAGCGCAGGATACGCATCGCCTGCTCCTTGTTCTGCAGCTGGCTCTTCTCGTTCTGGCAGGAGGCGACGACACCGGTCGGGATGTGCGTGATGCGCACGGCGGAGTCAGTGGTGTTGACCGACTGGCCGCCCGGACCGGAGGACCGGTAGACGTCGATGCGCAGGTCGTTCTGGTTGATCTCGACGTCGACCTCCTCGGCCTCCGGCGTGACGAGGACGCCGGCCGCGGAGGTGTGGATACGGCCCTGGGACTCGGTCGCCGGCACACGCTGCACGCGGTGCACGCCGCCCTCGTACTTCAGCCGTGCCCAGACGCCCTGGCCGGGCTCGGTGGCCCCCTGGCCACCCTTGGTCTTCACGGCGACCTGGACGTCCTTGTAGCCGCCCAGCTCGGACTCGGTGGCGTCGATGATCTCGGTCTTCCAGCCGACGCGCTCGGCGTAGCGCAGGTACATCCGCAGCAGGTCGCCGGCGAACAGTGCCGACTCGTCGCCGCCCGCGCCCGCCTTGATCTCCAGGATGACGTCCTTGTCGTCGCTGGGGTCGCGCGGGACGAGCAGCAGCCGCAGCTTCTCGGTCAGCTCCTCGCGCTGCTTCTCCAGGTCCTTCACCTCGGCGGCGAAGTCGGGATCGTCGGCGGCGAACTCGCGCGCGGTCTCGATGTCGTCGCCGGTCTGCTTCCAGGAGCGGTACGTGGCGACGATCGGGGTCAGCTCGGCGTAGCGCTTGTTCAGCTTGCGCGCGTTCGCCTGGTCGGCGTGGACCGACGGGTCGGCGAGCTTCTTCTCCAGATCGGCGTGCTCGGCGACGAGTTCCTCGACGGCCTCGAACATCTTGGGCTCCTGTACTGCGGTGAAAGGGAAGGGCGACGACCAAAAACGCCGGTCCCGGGCGCACCCCCGGACAGGGTGCGGCCGTGGACCGGCGAAATGGGGCTCGCTACTTCTTGGAGCCGGCGGCCTTGCCGAAGCGGGCCTCGAAGCGGGCCACACGGCCACCGGTGTCGAGGATCTTCTGCTTGCCCGTGTAGAACGGGTGGCACTCGGAGCAGACCTCGGCCCGGATGGCGCCGGACTCGATGGTGCTACGGGTGGTGAACGACGCGCCACAGGTGCAGCTGACCTGCGTCTCGACGTACTCGGGGTGGATGTCGCGCTTCAAGGTGTCTCCTAGGTTTCGGGAGGGCGCCGGGTCGCCCGTCGCGGGATGCGGGAGCGTGAACCGGAGCCGACGTACCAGTCTGCCAGGACTGGGGCCATCCACCCAAACCGGGGGTGCGGTTGTTCTATTCCCCCGGGTGGGAGCGCCGGGGCCGCGGCCGGGTCCGGGGGCGGACGTGGACGCGGTCCGGGAGTGGACGCGGACACGGTCCGGGAGTGGACGCGGCCGGGTCCGGGAGCGGGGTGCTAGCCGACCACGCCCTTGGCCTCACCCGTGGCGGTGCCCTCGGTGGCGGCCCGCGGGATCGGCGCGTCCTTCTTCAGGGCGTCCCAGACCAGCTGCGCCTTGGACTTCGCCAGCAGGACGCGGTTGGGGTTGGCCGGGTCGTACTGGACGGGCATCGTCACCATCTTCATGTGGGACGAGCTGATGCCCTTCAGGCCGTCGGCGAAGTCCGTGAGGGAGTTGACCGAGCCGAGGTCGGAGTCGGTGGTGACGGCCTTGGTGGCGGTGTCGGCGAGGTCGTACAGCCTCTTCGGGTTCGAGAAGACGCCGACGTGCTTGACCTGGTCGATCAGGGCCTTGACGAACGCCTGCTGGAGCTGGATGCGGCCCAGGTCGGAGCCGTCGCCCACGCCGTGCCGGGTGCGGACCAGGCCGAGGGCCTGTTCGCCGTTCAGGGTGTGCGGGCCGGCCTCGAGGTTCAGGTGGCTCTGCGGGTCGTGGATGGCCTTCGTCGTGGTGATGTCGACGCCGCCGAGGTCGTCGATGAGCTTCTGGAAGCCCGCGAAGTCGACCTCCAGGTAGTGGTCCATCCGGATGCCGGTGATCGACTCCACGGTCTTCACGGCGCACGCCGCGCCGCCGGTGGAGTACGCCTCGTTGAACATCACGCCGGACGCGGCGGGGTGCTGGGTGCCCTTGGTGTCGGTGCACCGGGGGCGGTCGACGAGGGTGTCCCGTGGGATCGAGACCACACTGGCCTTCTTGTGGCCCTCGTACACGTGGACGATCATCGCGGTGTCGGAGCGGGCGCTGCCGTCGTCCGTACCGCCGCCGAGCTTCTTGTTCGTGCCGGAGCGGGTGTCCGAGCCCAGGACCAGGATGTTCTCGGAGCCGTTGTCGATCTTCGTGGGCCGGTCGCTGCCGAGGGCCTGGTTGATGTCGACGCTGTGCAGGTTGCCGTTGAGCTTGAAGTACACGTACCCGGCGCCGGTACCGCCCAGCACGACCACACCCGCGGCGGTCCAGGCCGTCGCGCGCATGGCCTTGCGGCCGGTGCTGGGTGCCTTGCGCCGGCGTCCCTTGCTCCGGCGGCGGGGTCCGGTCGTGCCCGCCCCGGTTATGGCGGGCTCGGGCGTGCTCTCGGCGGCCACATCGCTCCTAGGTCTCGCTGGTCGGTTACCCCCTGCAGTCAGGGTCGGGTGCGGTCGTCACCGCTCCATCGTCGCTCCGACTGGTCAGACGGAGAAACTCGGGAAAGGGTTGCACAACGCAAAGTGCCCGTCGCGTGCAGCGACGGACACGGTGCGCAGCCGGAGGAGCCGGGAGTACCCGGTTCACCTGCGATTTCGACCGAGGACGCCGTACGGCGGGACACCCGCGCCGACGGTCCCGGCTGTGGCAAAGGTCTCGCCGGCGCCGGGCGGAACCCGGCCCCCCGCTACGCGGGAAGGCCGCCCCCCGTCACTCCTGTGACGGGGGGCGGCCTTCCTCGCAGCTGCGGGCCGGCGACCCTGGAGGGTCAGGTGAGCGCGCGGTGCACCACGGACGAGCCGCGGCTCCGGGCGGTCGCCGTCACCTCGACGGCGCCGGTCGCTCAGTCGCCGTTGCCGGGCGTCGGCGTCGTCTTCTGGATCTGCATCAGGAACTCGACGTTCGACTTGGTCTGCTTCATCTTGTCGAGGAGCAGCTCGATCGCCTGCTGCTGGTCCAGCGCGTGCAGCACCCGGCGGAGCTTCCAGACGACGGCCAGCTCCTCGTTGCCGAGCAGGATCTCTTCCTTACGGGTACCGGACGCGTCCACGTCCACCGCGGGGAAGATGCGCTTGTCGGCGAGCTTCCGGTCGAGCTTGAGCTCCATGTTGCCGGTGCCCTTGAACTCCTCGAAGATCACCTCGTCCATGCGGGACCCGGTGTCCACCAGGGCGGTGGCGAGGATGGTCAGCGAGCCGCCGTCCTCGATGTTGCGGGCCGCACCGAAGAAGCGCTTCGGCGGGTACAGCGCGGTCGAGTCGACACCACCGGACAGGATGCGGCCGGACGCCGGCGCCGCCAGGTTGTAGGCGCGGCCCAGACGGGTGATGGAGTCGAGCAGCACGACCACGTCGTGACCCAGCTCGACGAGACGCTTGGCGCGCTCGATGGCCAGCTCGGCGACGGTGGTGTGGTCCTCGGCCGGGCGGTCGAAGGTCGAGGAGATGACCTCGCCCTTGACCGACCGCTGCATGTCGGTGACCTCTTCCGGACGCTCGTCGACCAGGACGACCATCAGGTGGCACTCGGGGTTGTTGTGCGTGATCGCGTTGGCGATCGCCTGCATGATCATGGTCTTGCCGGTCTTCGGCGGGGCCACGATCAGGCCGCGCTGGCCCTTGCCGATCGGCGAGACCAGGTCGATGATCCGGGTGGTGAGCACGCCCGGGTCCGTCTCCAGGCGGAGGCGGTCCTGCGGGTAGAGCGGGGTCAGCTTGTTGAACTCCGGGCGGCCGCGGCCGTGTTCGGGCGCCATGCCGTTGACGGAGTCCAGCCGGACCAGCGCGTTGAACTTCTCGCGGCGCTCGCCCTCCTTCGGCTGGCGGACCGCACCGGTGACGTGGTCACCCTTGCGCAGGCCGTTCTTGCGGACCTGGGCGAGGGAGACGTACACGTCGTTCGGGCCCGGCAGGTAGCCGGAGGTCCGGATGAAGGCGTAGTTGTCGAGGATGTCCAGGATGCCCGCGACGGGGATCAGGACGTCGTCCTCGGCCAGCTGCGGCTCGGCGGCGATCTCGTCGCGGCCACGGCGGCCACGGCGGTCGCGGTAGCGGCCACGGCGGCCACGGCGGCCGCCCTCGAAGTCGTCGTCGTCCTGCTGCTGCTGTTGCTGCCGGTCCTGACGACCACCCTGCTGGCCCTGCTGCTGGCGCTGGCCGCCCTGGCCCTGCTGGTCGTCGCCCTTGTTGCGGCGGTCACGGTCGCGGCCGCGCTCGCGGCGGTCGCGGCGGCCACGCCCCTCGCCGTCACCGGCGTCACCCTTGGCCTCGCCCTGCTGCGACTGCGCGGGCGTCTCGGCCTTGGAGTCGTTCCTCGCCTCGGCGGCGACGCTCTCCGCGCCGTTGCCCGGGCTGCCCGCATCGGCGGTGGCACGGCGGCGGCGGCGCTCGGCCGGGGCGTCGTCGGCGGCACCCGCCTGCTCGGCCGGGGCCTTGGGGGACGGCTGGCCGGGGATCTCGATCTGCTGCTGGGCCACGGCCTTCTTCTCGGCGGGGGCCTCGGCGGCCTTGTCCGCCTTCTTCCCGGCGGTCTCCTCACCGGTGCGGGCCTTGGAGGTGGCCCGGCGCTTCGGCTTGGTCTCGGTGGCGTCCCCGGCGGGGGCGGACGCCGCCTTCGGGGCACCTCCCCCGGCCGCCTGCGCCTCCTTGATGACCTCGATCAGCTGGCTCTTGCGCATCCGCGCGGTGCCCCTGATGCCGAGGCCCGAGGCGACCTGCTGCAGCTCGGCCAGCACCATGCCCTCGAGGCCGGTACCACGGCGCCGCCGGGAGCCGGCACCGGTGGCAGGCGCGGAGGCGTCCGTGGCGGGCGCGGCAGCGGTCTCCTCGACACGTGCGCCCATCAGATCGGTGGTGTCGCTCACGAAGGGTCCTTCCCTGGAGCGGACGTCGGCCTGTCTGGCTCGGCGACCGGTTGTGCTGTCCGGCTACGGTTCTGTCTTCTGTGAACCGTGCCGGGGCGGTGGTCCGCCAAAGCGGCGGAAGAAATGTGCGGTGATGGCGCTTCCGCGAGTCGTGGCACTCAGTGTCACGTGGCGTGGTAGCACCGGTTCCGAAGCTCCCCCGGAGGGGATACCCCCACCGGCGGCCCGCTCAGTGCTCGCATACGACGTACTGCCCAGGTACGACGCAAGGAACACGGAGTGGCGCGGGAGGTTCCCGGAAGAATGTCTGTCCCGGAGGGGGACACAAGGCACCTCGCCATGGTGGGGTCGGGTGCAGACTTGAGATTAACACTACCGGATCCAACAAACATTCCCCCTCTCCAAATCCGGCAACCGTGTGTCAGGTCGCAAGCGGCAGCACGCTCGCTCCCCGGACGTCCAGGTCCAGCCGGTTGGCGGCCCAGCCCGCACCCGCGAGGTGCGAGACCTTGTCGGCGCTGTCGGTGTCGGCGAGGGCCATGACGGTGGGTCCGGCGCCCGAGATCACGGCCGGGATGCCGTCGGCGCGCAGCCGCTCCACCAGCGCGGCGCTCTCCGGCATGGCCGGGGCGCGGTACTCCTGGTGGAGACGGTCCTCGGTGGCGGGCAGCAGCAGTTCGGGACGCCTGGTCAGCGCCTCGACCAGCAGGGCGGCGCGGCCCGCGTTGGCGGCGGCGTCCACGTGCGGCACGGTGCGCGGGAGCAGGCCGCGCGCGGTCTCGGTCAGGACCGGCTTCCCGGGGACGAAAACCACCGGAACGATGGAATCGTGCGGCTCCATCCTGATGGCGCGGGCGGTGCCGGCCTCCATCCAGGACAGGGTGAAACCGCCGAGGAGACAGGCGGCCACGTTGTCGGGGTGGCCCTCGATCTCGGTGGCCAGCTCCAGCAGCGCGGCGTCGTCCATCCGGGCCTCGCCGCCTATGGTCACGGCGCGGGCGGCCACGATGCCGGCGCAGATCGCGGCGGAGGAGGAACCCAGGCCCCGGCCGTGCGGGATGCGGTTGGCGCAGACGATCTCCAGGCCGCGGGGCTGCCCGCCCAGCAGATCGAAGGCGGTGCGCAGGGAGCGGACGAGAAGGTGGCTCTCGTCGCGCGGGAGGGTCTCGCCGCCCTCGCCCGCGATGTCGATGTGCAGCCCGGAGTCGGCCACCCGGACGACCACGTCGTCGTAGAGCCCCAGCGCGAGGCCCAGGGCGTCGAAGCCCGGGCCGAGGTTGGCGCTGGTGGCGGGGACGCGCACCCGGACGGCGGCGGCGCGGAAGGCTGGACCGGCCATCGCTCGAAGACTCTCCTTGAGCTGCGTGACGGTCGAATGACGCTCGAGGGATTCGATGGCCATTCGGTGGACTGCCGATGACTGACGTGCGAAGACCCGTCGGGCCGCGGAGACGGCGCGGCCTCGTGCCATACGCGAGGGCATATGCGGTAGGCGGGTTCGCCACAGCCTATCGAAGGAAGGTTCTGTGGCGACATAGGGCGCACAGGAGGCGCACGATGCGTGTCGTAAGCCCCCTGTGCACCGCGTCAGGGACGCGCCGGAACCGAGTGCTCAGGCGAGGCCGAGGCGCTCGGCCGCGGTGGCCGCGTCGACCGGGACGGTGACCGGCTGCGGGGCGCCGGCGACGGCCCAGTCGGGGTCCTTCAGGCCGTTGCCGGTGACGGTGCACACGATGCGCTGGCCCGGGTCGACCTTGCCCTGCTCCGCGGCCTTGAGCAGACCGGCCACGGAGGCGGCGGAGGCGGGCTCCACGAAGACGCCCTCCTGGGCGGCCAACAGGCGGTAAGCGCGCAGGATCTCACGGTCCGTCACCTCGTCGATGGCACCGCCGGACTCGTCCCGCGCGGCCAGGGCGTAGGTCCAGGAGGCGGGGTTGCCGATGCGGATGGCGGTGGCGATGGTCGACGGGTCCTTGACGACCTCGCCGCGCACGATGGGCGCGCTGCCGGACGCCTGGAAGCCCCACATGCGCGGGGTGCGGGAGGCGACGCCGTCGGCGGCGTACTCCCGGTAGCCCTTCCAGTAGGCCGTGATGTTGCCCGCGTTGCCGACCGGCAGGACATGGATGTCGGGCGCGTCGCCGAGCATGTCCACGATCTCGAAGGCGGCCGTCTTCTGGCCCTCGATGCGCACCGGGTTGACCGAATTCACCAGCGCCACCGGGTAGTTCTCGCTCAGCGCCCGGGCGAGGGTGAGGCAGTCGTCGAAGTTGCCGTCGACCTGGAGGATCTTCGCGCCGTGCACGAGGGCCTGGCCCATCTTGCCGAGGGCGATCTTGCCCTGCGGCACCAGCACGGCCGACACCATGCCCGCGCGCACCGCGTAGGCGGCGGCGGAGGCAGAGGTGTTGCCCGTGGAGGCACAGATGACGGCCTTCGCCCCCTCCTCCTTGGCCTTGCTGATGGCCATGGTCATACCGCGGTCCTTGAAGGACCCGGTGGGGTTGGCCCCCTCCACCTTCAGGTGGACCTCGCAGCCCGTGCGCTCGGAGAGCACCTGCGCGGGCACGAGGGGCGTGCCGCCCTCGCGGAGCGTCACGACCGGCGTGGTGTCGGATACCGGCAGCCGGTCCCGGTACTCCTCGATGATTCCGCGCCACTGGTGGGTCGTCATTGCTGGTTACTCTCCTTCAACCCGCATGATGCTGGCGACACCCCGCACGGTGTCGAGCTTGCGCAGTGCCTCGACGGTCCCGGTGAGGGAGGCGTCGGAGGCCCGGTGGGTGACGACGACGAGGGAGGCCTCGCCGTCCTTGCCTTGCTGCCGAACGGTGTCGATCGACACCCCGTGCTCGGCGAAGACGGTCGCGACCTGGGCGAGCACGCCCGGTTTGTCCGCGACGTCCAGGCTGATGTGGTAGCGCGTGACGACGTCGCCCATCGGGGAGACGGTCAGGTCGGCGTAGGCCGACTCGCCGGGTCCGGTGGCGCCGTTCAGCCGGTTGCGGCAGACCGCGACGAGGTCGCCGAGGACGGCGGAGGCGGTGGGCGAGCCACCGGCGCCGGGCCCGTAGAACATCAGCTGTCCGGCGGCCTCGCTCTCCACGAACACGGCGTTGTACGCGCCGCGCACGGAGGCGAGCGGATGGCTCAGCGGGATCATGGCCGGGTGCACGCGCGCGGTGACGGACGCACCGTCCCTGGACCGCTCGCAGATGGCGAGCAGCTTGATGGTGCAGCCCATCTCCGCGGCGGAGCGGAAGTCGGCGGCGGTGACCTCGGTCATGCCCTCGCGGTAGACGTCGTCCAGCCGCACCCGCGTGTGGAAGGCGATCCCGGCGAGGATGGCGGCCTTGGCGGCGGCGTCGAAGCCCTCGACGTCGGCGGTCGGATCGGCCTCCGCGTACCCGAGCGCGGTGGCCTCGTCCAGGGCCTCCTGGTAGCCGGCCCCCGTGGAGTCCATCTTGTCGAGGATGAAGTTGGTGGTGCCGTTGACGATGCCGAGCACCCGGTTGACCTTGTCGCCGGCGAGCGACTCGCGCAGCGGCCGGATCAGCGGGATGGCGCCGGCGACGGCGGCCTCGTAGTAGAGGTCCTTGCCGTGCTCCCCGGCGGCCGCGTGCAGCGCGGCGCCGTCCTGGGCGAGCAGGGCCTTGTTGGCGGAGACGACCGAGGCGCCGTGCTCGAAGGCGGTGGTGATGAGCGTCCGGGCGGGCTCGATGCCCCCGATGACCTCCACCACCACGTCGATGTCCCCGCGTTTGACCAGGGCGGTGGCGTCGGTGGTGACGAGCGCGGGGTCGATGCCCTCGCGCTCCTTGCCGGTACGCCGTACGGCCACGCCGGCCAGCTCCACCGGGGCCCCGATCCGGGCGGCGAGGTCGTCGGCGTGCGTCGTCATGATGCGCGCCACCTCTGAGCCGACCACTCCACAGCCCAGCAGCGCCACCTTCAGCGGACGCGTACGCATCATCCGACCTCGTTTCCTCATACCGTCTACGGTTGGACCAGTCTCACTCACCGGACGGGAGTTTCTACCCTTCGTCCGGATCGTGAGACATCTATTTCATTTGTACGGGACCGGGTGACCGGAGATCTTCCGGCCCCCCGGGCAGCGTCACCCGACGTCGAGACGCAGGAGGTCCTCCTCCGTCTCACGCCGGACGATCACCCGGGCCGCGCCGTCCTGTACGGCGACGACGGGCGGCCGGAGCACATGGTTGTAGTTGCTGGCCATGGAGCGGCAGTAGGCACCGGTGGCCGGCACCGCGATCAGGTCACCCGGAGCCAGGTCGGCGGGCAGGAACGCGTCCTTCACCACGATGTCCCCGCTCTCGCAGTGCTTGCCGACGACCCGTGCGAGCATCGGCGCGGCGTCGGAGGTCCGGGAGACGAGTGCGACGCTGTACTCGGCGTCGTACAGCGCGGTGCGGATGTTGTCCGACATGCCGCCGTCGACCGAGACGTACGTCCGCAGCCCGTCGAGCGGCTTGACGGTGCCGACCTCGTACAGCGTGAAGGCGGTGGGGCCGACGATGGCGCGCCCCGGCTCCACGGAGATCCGCGGGGTCCGCAGCCGCGCGCTCTCGCACTCCCGGGCCACGATCTCGGTGAGCGCCTTGGCGATCTCGTGCGGCTCACGCGGGTCGTCGTCGCTCGTGTAGGCGATACCGAGGCCGCCGCCCAGGTCGATCTCGGGCAGCTCGACACCGTGCTCGTCCCGGACGTCCTTGAGCAGCCCGACCACCCGGTGGGCCGCGACCTCGAAGCCCGACATGTCGAAGATCTGCGAGCCGATGTGGGAGTGGATCCCGATCAGCTCCAGCCCGTCCAGCTGCAGCGCCCGCCGCACGGCCTCGGCGGCCTGGCCGCCGGCGAGCGGGATCCCGAACTTCTGGTCCTCGTGGGCGGTGGCGATGAACTCGTGCGTGTGCGCCTCCACCCCCACCGTGATGCGGATCTGGACCTTCTGCCGCTTGCCCAGCGACTGCGCCGCGTGGGCGACCCGCACGATCTCCTGGAAGGAGTCGAGCACGATCCGCCCCACCCCGGCGCTGACGGCCCGGTGGATCTCCTCGGCGGACTTGTTGTTGCCGTGGAAGGCGATGCGCTCGGCGGGCATCCCGGCGGACAGCGCGGTGGCCAGCTCACCGCCGGAGCACACGTCCAGGTTGAGCCCCTCCTCGTGCAGCCACCGCACGACGGCCCGGGAGAGGAACGCCTTGCCGGCGTAGAAGACGTCGGCGTCCGGGCCGAAGGCGGTGCGCCAGGCACGCGCCCGGGCCCGGAAGTCGGCCTCGTCGAGGATGTAGGCGGGCGTGCCGAACTCCTCGGCGAGCCGGGTGACGGGGATCCCCCCGACGGCGACCACACCGTCCTCGTCCCGGCCGACGGTCTGCGCCCACACCTTGGGGTCGAGGACGTTGAGATCGGCGGGCGGCGCGGAGTAGTGCCCCTCGGGCAGGACGTCGGCGTGACGGGGCCCGGCAGGGTGGGCGGAACGGCTCATGACGTGGCTCTCAGACTCTCTGTCTCTCACCGGGGCGCGTCCTCATCGGGCGCCTCAGAGGTGTTCGGGTGCGTCGATACCGAGCAGGGACAGGCCGCCGGCCAGCACCGTCCCGGCGGCTTCGGCAAGCGCCAGCCGGGCCCGGTGGGCGGCCGAGGGTTTCTCCTCCCCGACGGGCAGCACGAAGGGCAACAGGGGCAGCAAGGCATCGGCGACGGTGACGAGATGCCGGGCAACCCGGTCCGGGGCACGGTGGGTGGCGGCCACGGCGAGAATGCGGGGGTGGGCGGCCAGGGGGGCCAGGAGGG
>NZ_WWJT01000007.1 GCF_009865385.1 Streptomyces sp. SID486
CCGGTCGCGAACATGTGGTGCGCCCACACCACCGCCGACAGCATGGTGATCGAGACGGTCGCGCCGATCATCGGCACGTAGCCGAACAGCGGTTTGCGGGAGAAGACCGGGATGATCTCCGAGACGATCCCGAAGAACGGCAGCGCCACGATGTACACCTCCGGGTGCCCGAAGAACCAGAACAGGTGCTGCCACAGCAGCGCGCCGCCGTTCGCCGCGTCGAAGACGTGCGCACCGAACTTCCGGTCCGCCTCCAGCGCCAGCAGCGCCGCCGTCAGCACCGGGAACGCGGGCAGGACGAGGATCGAGGTGAACAGCACGTTCCAGGTGAACATCGGCATCCGGAACATGGTCATGCCGGGCGCGCGCAGGGACATGATCGTGGCGATGAAGTTCACCGCGGTCAGCGTCGTCGAGACGCCCGACACCACCAGGCCCATGGCCCACAGGTCACCGCCCGCGCCGGGCGAGAAGTAGGCGCTGTTGAGCGGCGCGTAGGCGAACCAGCCGAACGCCGCCGCCCCGCCCGGGACCAGGAACCCGGACACCACGATCAGGCCGCCGAAGAGGTACATCCAGTACGACAGGGCGTTCAGCCGCGGGAAGGCCAGGTCGGGCGCGCCGATCTGCAGCGGCATCACGGCGTTGGCGAAACCGGCGAACATGGGCGTCGCGAACAGCAGCATCATGATCGTGCCGTGGATCGTGAAGAACTGGTCGTAGCCCTGCTCGCTCAGTAACTGCAGTCCCGGCCGGGTCAGTTCGGCGCGCATGGCGAGCGCCAGCAGCCCGGCCAGCAGGAAGAAGCAGAACGCCGTGACCATGTAGAGACGGCCGATCACCTTGTGGTCGGTCGTGGAGACCCAGCGCAGCAGGGTCCGGCCCGCGCGGGGAGCGGGTGCCGAGTACCGGGCGGTGATCTCCGTGATTTCTGGCATCTGCGGCGATTCGGTCATCGCGGGTGACGCTACTCCCGGTGACCGCGGGCCCGCTCACGCCACGCCCGGCCCGTCCGGCGGTCCGGGCGCGGCCGGTTGCGCCGATCGGGGGAGGGGCGGCGCGCCGGGCATTGCCGGCGGTCCCCCGGGTACCCGCCGTCCATGAACACTGCCATGTACGAAGCGGCCGCAGGTGCGCAGGTCTTCGGATACGTCGTCGTTCTCGTGATCGGGCTGCTCTGCGTCGCCGGACTGATCTGGGCCGTCCGGCTCGGGATGAAGGTCCGCCGGCGCGAGCCCGGACCGCCCCGGCCCGAGGAGCAGCCGCGGCTGCCGGCGTCCGGCCCGGTCGGCGAGACGCTGGAGATGCGCGAGCCCGACGAGGTGCCGCAGGCCGGCGACGGGGAGCGGCTCACCCCCTACCAGACCGGCAACGTCGCCTCCAAGCGCGCCGACGACCAGCAGCGGATGCGCTGGTCGCCGGGTTCCAGCGGGTCCTTCGGCGGCGGTGGCGGCGGCCGGACCTGACGTCCGGCCGCACGGCCGCCCCGGCCGGCCGTCGCCCGGCGCTCGTGGCGGCGGCCGGTCAGGCGCGCGTCTTGGCCAGCAGTTCCAGGACCTCGGCGGTCGTACCGCTCTCGCCGAGCCGCGGGAAGATCCGCTCGACGCTGTTGGCGTGCGCCCCGGCGTCGGCGTCGGCCATGGCGTCGGTGGCGAGGGTGACGTGGTAGCCGTGCGCGTAGGCGTCGCGGGCGGTGGACTCGACACCGATGCTGGTGGCGATCCCGGTCAGCACGATCTGCGTGATCCCCCGGCGGCGCAGCTGGACGTCCAGGTCGGTGCCGTGGAAGGCGCTCCAGTTGTGCTTGGTGACCTGGATGTCGCCGGCGTGGCCCGACAGTTCGTCGACGACGACGTCCCAGCCCTCCGGGAAGGCGAGCCCGCGCGCCTGGCGCTCGGTGCGGCCGGGCACGGCGTCCGCCCCGTCGGCCGCGAAGGAGACCCGGACGAGGACCACGGGCAGCCCGTGGGCGCGGAAGGACTCGGCGAGCGCGGCCGTGCGGGAGACGACCTCGGCACCCGGGTACGGCTGGGTGGGCATGGCCACGATGCCCTGCTGCAGGTCGATCGCGACGAGGGCGGTACGGGGGTCGAGCGTGGTGAGCGACATGGGTCGGTCAGACCTTTCGGGTGGTTCGGGGGTGTGTCACGGCCGGGAGAGCCGGTCCATCAGCTCCAGCGCCGCGAGGACCGTCTGCCGCTCCTGTTCGGTGTAGCGGTCCTGGAAGGCGCGGGCCAGCCACTCCTCGCGCACCTGCTTGTTGCCCTCGACGCGGGCGCGGCCGGTGTCGGTCAGCGTGACCAGCTGGCGGCGGCCGTCGTCGGGGTCGGGGGCGCGGCGGATCAGCCCGTGCTGCTCCAGGGCGGCCAAGGTGGTGGCCATGGACTGCGGGCGCACGCCCTCGGCGGCGGCGAGGGCGCTGGCCGTGGCCGCGCCGTGCTTGCCGACCAGCGTGAGCGCCGACTCCTGCGAGGGGCTGAGGTCGGCGTCCTGCGCCACCTCCCGGATGCGGCGCCGCAGTCTGCTGAAGACCACACGCAGGTCACGCGCGGCGCGGGCGGCGGAGTCGGAGATGTCGGCCATGACGTCAGACTATGTCCGACAGGATCAGCTGTCCAGTTGAGACTGTTCAGTTTTGCCTGACTATTTGCCGGGTACTCGCCCGCCTCGGACAGGGCAGCTCGTCGGTGCGGAGCGGGCGGCACCGTACCGGGTCGGGTGAGGCGGTCCGGGCCGGCCGCAGGAACGGCCGTCACACGACAGGCCGACAGGTTCAGAAGGAGCGAGGATCATGCCCCCCACCGTCGTCATCACCGGAGCGAGCGCCGGCATCGGCCGCGCCACCGCCCGCCTGTACGCCCGGCGCGGCGCGAACGTCGTCCTGGTCGCGCGCGGCGAGGGCGGCCTGGAGGCGGTGGCCGACGAGGTCGCGGCCCTCGGCGGACGCCCGCTCGCGCAGGCGGCCGACATGGCCGACGCGACCCGCGTGGAAGCCGTCGCCGAGGCCGCGGAGAAGGAGTTCGGCCCCATCGACGTCTGGATCAACTGCGCGTTCTCCACCGTGTTCGCGCCGTTCGACGAGATCACCGCCGAGGAGTTCCGGCGGGTCACCGAAGTGACCTACCTCGGTTTCGTCAACGGCACCCGCGCCGCCCTCACCCGCATGCTGCCGCGTGACCGCGGCACGATCGTGCAGGTCGGCTCCGCGCTGGGGGAGCGCTCCATCCCGCTGCAGTCGGCCTACTGCGGCGCCAAGCACGCCATCAACGGCTTCACCTCCTCCCTGCGCACGGAACTGCTGCACCGGGGCAGCAACGTGCACGTCACCGTGGCCCAGATGCCCGCCGTCAACACGCCCCAGTTCCAGTGGGTGCGCTCCCGCCTGTCCCGGCACCCGATGCCGGTACCGCCCATCTACCAGCCGGAGGTAGCCGCGCGCGGCGTCGCGTACGCCGCCGACCACCCGCGGCGCAAGCAGTACTACGTCGGCGCCACCACCGTGGCCACCGTCTGGGCCAACCGGTTCGTCCCGGCCCTGCTCGACCGCTACCTCGCCCGGACCGGCTTCGACTCCCAGCAGACCGACCGCATCCCGCCCGCCGGCCTGGACAACCTCTTCGAACCGGTGGACCGCACCCCCGCCGACGACCAGGGCGCGCACGGTGCCTTCGACGACAGCGCCCACGCCCGCTCCTGGCAGGAGACCCTGGTCCGGCACCCCGTCGCCACCGCCCTCGGCACGGGCGCCGTGGCGCTCGGCGTCGCGCGCGGCCTGTCCCGGCTGACCGCCCGCGGCGCCTAGGCTGATGAAGTGCGCCTCCTGTTCATGTCCGACACACACCTGCCCAGGCGTGCCAAGCGGCTCCCGGAGCCGCTGCTCGCCGAACTCCCGCATGCGGACGTCGTGTTCCACGCCGGGGACTGGGTCGACACCGCCACCCTGGACCTGCTGGAGAGCCGCAGCCGCCGGCTGGTCGGGGTCCACGGCAACAACGACGGCCCCGACCTGCGCGCCCGGCTCCCCGAGGTGGCGTACGCCGAACTGGGCGGCCTGCGCTTCGGCGTCGTCCACGAGACGGGGCCCGCCCAGGGGCGGGAGGCCCGCTGCGAGGCCCGCTTCCCCGGCCTCGACGTCCTGGTCTTCGGGCACAGCCACATCCCCTGGGACACCACCGCCCCCGGTGGGCTGCGCCTGCTCAACCCCGGTTCCCCGACCGACCGGCGCCGCCAGCCGCACTGCACCTACCTCACGGCGACGGTCGCCGACGGGGCGCTCACCGACGTCACGCTGCACCGCCTGCCGCGGCGGTAGCGGGCCGTGGCATCATCCCCGGGTGATCAACAGCTCCGGGATACCCGCCGTCGTACCCGCCGGCCGTCTCGCCGCCGGCGCGCAGCCCGTGCTCCCGCTGCCCGGCGGCCTGGAACTGCGGCCCTGGCGCCTCGACGACGCCGACGCCGACGCCCTGCACACCGCCGGGCAGGACCCGGCGATCAGCCACTGGAATCTGTTCTCCGTCGCCGGCCGTGACGAGGCCCGTGCCCGGATCGAGCGCCTGCACGCGCGCCGGCGGGCCGAGACGGGGGTGATCTGGGCCGTCGCCCCGATCGGCGGGGCGGCCCTCGGGCTCGCCGGTCTGGGCGACGTCGATCTGGCGGGCGGCACCGCCGAGGTCGTCTACTGGGTGCTGCCCGAGGCACGCGGCGGCGGCATCGCGGTCGCGGCGACCCGGCGGCTCAGCCGCTGGGCCCTGGACGACCTGGGCCTGCACCGGCTGGCCCTCTGCCACTCGACGGCCAACCCCGCCTCCTGCCGGGTGGCGGAAAAAGCCGGATTCACCGCCGAGGGCACCCGGCGCGGCGCCCTGCTGCATGCCGACGGCTGGCACGACCTGCACGTGCACGCGCGCGTCGCCGGAGACCCCGAGTAGCGCCGCCGAGGGCACCCCCGGGCGCAGATCCGAGTACGTCCAGTGCGAGGGCCTACGCCCGGCGCGCCGAGAGCACGCACCTGACACCGCGAGGCCGCCCTCCGGGCGACGACGGGAATTGTCAGACAGGGCCTAGCGGCGGCGGGCCGTCCGGCAGGTCCGCCGGCGGCCCCGGGCCCGGGCCGGCCGGGTTCGTACGCGGTGCCGTAGGCGCGTGGCCAGCAGCGCGAGTACCGCGGCCGCCGCCACCGCGCCGGCGGCCCGCTTGGCCACCGGAAGTCCGGCCGCACGCAGCAGGTCCAGCGGCTCCGGCTCCTCCCGGGCGCCGGAGGGATCCTGCCGGACGGACGGTGCCGGCTCCCCGCCGGAGGGTGGCTGCGGTGCGGGCGGCGGTGCCGGCTCCCCGCCGGAGGACGGCTGCGGCCGTTCGCCCAGCCGCCGCGCCAGACAGGACGCGAACTGGCCCACCAGCCGGTCGCCCACCTCCGCCAGCACCCCGCGGCCGAACTGCGCGGGGCGTCCCGTCACCGTCAGATCGGTGCGCACCGTCACCGCCGTACCGTCCTCGCTCCCGGTGAGCGTGCCGGTGACGGTCGCCCTGGCCGTTCCCTGCCCCCGGGTCTCCCGGCCGCTCGCCACGAGCACCATCCGGTGCGCCGTCCCGTCCTGCTCCTCGAAGACCGCGGTGCCCCGGTAGGTCACGGTGACCGGACCCACCTTGACCTTCACCGAACCGGTCACCGTCCGGCCGTCGTAGCCCTCCACCGTCGCGCCCGGCAGGCAGGGGGCGATCCGGTCGACGTCGAGCAGTGCCCGCCAGACGTCGTCGACCGGGAGGGGGACGCTGAACTCGTGTTCCATCTCCATGGCTTCCTCCTCGCGACTCACGGGGCCGCGGCGGGTGGATGGATGGCCCCCGCGGTCGCGGTGAGCGGCACCCCGCTGCCGCCCCACCGCAGGGCGACGATCTCGGCGGCGACCGACACGGCGACCTCCTCGGGCGTACGGGCTCCCAGGTCGAGGCCGAGCGGTGACCGCAGCCGGGCCAGCTCGGCCTCGCTCAGACCGGCCTCGCTCAGCCGTGCGCGCCGTTCGTCGTGGGTACGGCGGCTCCCCATGGCCCCGATGTAGGCGGCCGGCCGGCGCAACGCCTCCTCCAGCAGCGGCACGTCGAACTTCGGGTCGTGGGTGAGGACGCAGATCACCGTGCGCTCGTCGGTGCCGGTGCCGCGGAGGTAGCGATGCGGCCAGTCCACGACGACCTCGACCGCTCCCGGGAAGCGCTTGGGCGTCGCGAAGACCGGGCGGGCGTCGCAGACGGTGACCCGGTAGCCGAGGAAGCCGCCGATGCGGGCCACCGCCGCCGCGTAGTCGATCGCGCCGAACACCAGCATCCGCGGCGGCGGCGCGAACGACTGCAGGAACAGCGTGACGGCGTCCTCGCGGCGCTCCCCGTGCGGCCCGTAGTGCCGCAGCGCCGACGCGCCGAGGGCCAGTTCGCCGCGCGCGTCGGCGGT
>NZ_WWJT01000065.1 GCF_009865385.1 Streptomyces sp. SID486
GTCCTCGGTCGTCGGGGTGACGGTCAGCCGCGGTACGGCGGCCTCCGGGGCCAGCACCTGCTGGCACGGCACGCCCTCGGCCTCCGGGAACACCGTCCGCAGACTCTCGTGCCGTGCGACGACGTCCCCGAGGGCGGACCGGAGCGCGTCGCGGTCGAGCTCACCCGTCAGCCGCAGCGCCAGCGGGATGTTGTAGGTGGGGCTCGGCCCCTCCATCTTGTGGATGAACCACAGCCGCCGCTGGGCGAAGGACAACGGCATGACCTCCGGCCGCTGCCCCACGGTGAGCGCCAGGCGGCCGGGGCCGGCCGTGTCGAGCAGGGCCGCCACCGCGGCGGGCGTGGGACCTTCGAAGAGTGCACGCAGCTCCAGTTCGACCCCGAAGGTCGCCCGGATCCGGGCGGTCAGCCGGGTGGCCAGCAGGGAGTGCCCGCCCAGCTCGAAGAAGTCGTCGTCGACGCCTGCCCGGGGCAGCCCGAGGACCTGCGCGAACAGGTCGCAGACGATCTGCTCCTGGGGCGTGCGCGCCTCCCGGCCGGCCCCGGCCGCACCGAACTCCGGTGCCGGCAGGGCGGCCCGGTCCAGCTTTCCGTTGGCCGTCAGCGGCAGACGGTCGAGCGGCACGACGGCCGAGGGGACCATGTACTCCGGCAGATGGTGACGGGCGTGCTCGCGCAGTGCGGTGACGAGGGCACCGGTCCCGCGGCGTGCGGCGGGATTCGTCGTCCACCGGGCCAGGGACGTCCCGGCACCGGAGTGCAGGGGGGCGTAGGTGCCGAGGGGGACACCGCCGGCCATCCGGCTCCGCTCGGCGAGGACGACGTCGACGGTGTCGGCGTCCTGGGTGTTCCAGGTGACGCCGGTCCAGTAGCCGTGCTCCTCACCCAGCTCGTGGAAGACCTCGAGGCCGGGCAGGGCACCGGTGACGGCGGGCGGCGGCGCACCCTCGTCCAGCGCCTGGCGCAGGGCCAGTTCGCCGGCCAGACGGGGGTTGGGGATACCGGTGACCCGCAGCGCCGCCGGACGCTCCCGCCTCAGCCACTCCCTGAGGTCGGCGAGACCGGCGACGGCGTCCAGGTCCCGGGCCCAGGGCCGGGTGGGGGCGTCGGTGAGGGGGTGGGGGGTGATGCCGGTCTTGTAGAGGGTGGCGTCGTAGCGGTAGCGGGTGAGTTCGTTCTGTGCGGTGCCGCGTTTGAGCTGGATGTCGGTGCCGGCGAGGTCGGGGATGTGGTGGGTGAGGGCGGTGAAGTACTCGGGGTCGACGAGGAGTTCCTTCTCCAGGACGAGGCTCTGTTCGACGGCGCGGCGGACGGCCGCGGTGTCGGTGGGGTCCTCGGCCCGTGCGCTCTGGACGGCGCTGGTGAAGGTGCGCAGCAGCCGGGGGTTGCGGACGTCCCCGACGAACAGCGCCCCGCCCGGCGCCAGCACGCGCACGGCATGGTCGACGACCTGCTCCAGATAACCGGCGCTGGGGAAGTACTGCACCACCGAGTTGACGACGACGGTGTCGAAGTGCCCCACCGGCAGACCGGCGAAGTCATGGGCGGGCCGGGTCTGCAACCGGACCCGGGACGCGAGGACGGGATCCGCGTCGACGTGGCGCCGCAGCTCCTCGATGACGCTCGGGGAGAAGTCGGTGCCCCAGTACTCCTCGCACTCGGGGGCGAGCCCGGCGAGGAGGAGACCGGTGCCCACGCCGATCTCCAGGACGCGGCGCGGACGCAGGGCCCTGATGCGGTCCACGGTGGTGTCACGCCACTCCCGCATCTGCGGCAGCGGGATCGGCTCGCCGTCGTAACTGCTGTGCCAGCTGGCGAAGTTCTCCCCGAACGCCGTGCGCGGCGCGGTGGTGTACACGGAGTCGTACAGGTCCCGCCACTCGCTCAGCTGGTCCTGCTCGGCGGCCTCGTCCCGTGCCTGCGCCGAGGTGTCGGCCACGACGTAGGCGACCAGACGTGTCGTGCCGGGCTGGTCCTCGCGGGCGACGACGGCGGCCTGCGCGATGTCCGGGTGGTCGGTGAGGACCTGTTCGATCTCGCCGGGTTCGATGCGGAACCCGCGGATCTTGACCTGGTGGTCGGCGCGGCCGACGAATTCCAGCTCGCCGTCTGCGTTCCAGCGGACGAGGTCGCCGGTGCGGTACATACGGGCCCCGGGCCCGGGGGCGTAGGGGTCGGCGACGAACCGCTCGGCGGTCAGTCCCGGCCGGCCCAGATACCCGCGGGCCACCCCCGCTCCGCCTATGTACAGCTCGCCCACCACCCCGGGCG
>NZ_WWJT01000632.1 GCF_009865385.1 Streptomyces sp. SID486
GTCCCACATGCCGTTGTGGGAGGCGCCGTCGGTACCGGTGACACCGGCCCGGTCCAGCACGAAGGTCACCCCGCACCTGTGCAGGGCGACGTCCATCAACAGCTGGTCGAAGGCGCGGTTGAGGAAGGTGGCGTAGACGGCGACGACCGGGTGCAGCCCGCCGGTGGCCAGCCCGGCCGCGGAGACGGCCGCGTGCTGCTCGGCGATGCCCACGTCCCAGATCCGGTCCGGGAAGCGCTCGGCGAACGCGCCGAGTCCGACGGGGCGCAGCATGGCGGCCGTGATGGCGACGACGTCGTCCCGTTCCTCGCCGATGCGCACCATCTCCTCGCCGAACACCGAGGTCCAGGAAGGCCCCGCGGACGGGGTCAGCGGGGCGCAGGTCAGCGGGTCCATCACGCCGACGGCGTGGAAGTGGTCCTCCTCGTGTGCGAGGGCGGGCTCGTAGCCGCGTCCCTTGACGGTGAGGCAGTGGACGAGGACGGGACCGTGGAAGCGCTTCGCGCGGCGCAGCGCGGACTCGACGGCCTTGACGTCGTGCCCGTCGATCGGGCCGAGGTACTTCAGGCCCAGGTCCTCGAACATGCCCTGCGGCGCGAAGGCGTCCTTGAAGCCCTTCTTCGCGCCGTGCAGGGACTCGTAGAGGGTGCCGCCGACGACCGGGGCGCGCTGGAGCACCTCCTTGCCCCAGGCGAGGACCCGTTCGTAGCCGTCGGTGGTGCGCAGGGTGGACAGGTGGTTGGCGAGGCCGCCGATGGTGGGGGCGTACGAACGTTCGTTGTCGTTGACGACGATGATCAGCGGCCGGTCCTTGGCCGCGGCGATGTTGTTCAGCGCCTCCCAGGCCATGCCGCCGGTCAGCGCGCCGTCGCCGATGACCGCGACCACATGGCCCTTGTCCCCCCGCACCTGGTTGGCCTTGGCGAGCCCGTCGGCCCAGCCGAGGGCGGTGGAGGCGTGACTGTTCTCGATGACGTCGTGCTCGGACTCCTCGCGCGAGGGGTAGCCGGACAGTCCGCCCTTGCCGCGCAGTTTGGAGAAGTCCTGACGGCCGGTCAGCAGCTTGTGCACATAGCTCTGGTGGCCGGTGTCCCACAGGATGCGGTCGACCGGTGACTCGAAGACCCGGTGGAGTGCGACGGAGAGTTCCACCACACCCAGGTTGGGCCCGAGGTGTCCGCCGGTCCTGGACACCGCGTGCACCAGGAACTCACGTATCTCCTTGGACAGTTCGCCGAGTTCCGCCTCGGACAGCGCCTTCAGGTCGCGTGGTCCCCGGATGGTCTCCAGAATGGTCACGCTCGGGCCCCCTCTCGGTCCGTGCCTTGCCTCAACTCAACTGTTCTGCGGGGCTCGTCTGCTCGGCGAGCTTCATGGCCTCCTCGATGAGGGTCTCCACGATCTTCGACTCGGGTACGGTCTTGACGACCTCGCCCTTCACGAAGATCTGCCCCTTGCCGTTGCCCGAGGCAACCCCGAGGTCTGCCTCCCGCGCCTCCCCCGGGCCGTTGACCACACACCCCATCACCGCGACCCGGAGCGGCACTTCCACGCCGTCCAGGCCCGCGGTGACCTCCTCGGCGAGCTTGTACACGTCCACCTGGGCCCGGCCGCAGGACGGGCAGGAGACGATCTCCAGGCGCCGCTCCCGCAGCCCCAGGGACTGCAGGATCTGGATGCCGACCTTGACCTCCTCGGCGGGCGGGGCCGACAGGGAGACGCGGATGGTGTCCCCGATGCCCCGCGACAGCAGCGCCCCGAAGGCGACCGCCGACTTGATCGTGCCCTGGAACGCCGGGCCGGCCTCCGTGACCCCCAGGTGGAGGGGGTAGTCGCAGCTCTCGGCGAGCTGGCGGTACGCCTCGATCATCACGACCGGGTCGTTGTGCTTCACCGAGATCTTGATGTCCCGAAAGCCGTGCTCCTCGAAGAGGGACGCCTCCCACAGCGCCGACTCGACCAGCGCCTCGGGGGTCGCCCTGCCGTACTTCTGCAGCAGACGCCGGTCCAGGGAACCGGCGTTGACCCCGATCCGGACCGGCGTGCCGTGGTCCCTGGCGGCGCGGGCGATCTCCTTGACCTGGTCGTCGAACTTCTTGATGTTGCCCGGGTTCACGCGGACCGCCGCACAGCCGGCCTCGATCGCCGCGAAGACGTACTTCGGCTGGAAGTGGATGTCCGCGATCACCGGGATGCGGGACTTGCGGGCGATGGTCGCGAGGGCGTCCGCGTCGTCCTGCGTGGGGCAGGCGACGCGGACGATCTGGCAGCCGGACGCCGTGAGTTCGGCGATCTGCTGCAAGGTGGCGCCGATGTCGGAGGTGCGGGTCGTCGTCATCGACTGCACTGACACCGGTGCCCCGCCACCGACCGCGACCGGCCCGACGTGGATCTGCCGCGAGCCGCGCCGGGGCGCGACCGGACGGGCCGGCATCCCGGGGACGCCCAGGGGGACGGCGGTCATCGCGTCAGTCCCGGTTCCCGGAGACGGTCTCGCGCATCGCCCGCAGCGACTCCTTCAGGGAGCCCATGGTGGCGAGGACGGCGGTCGGCTCGTAGCCGCAGTGCGCCATGCAGTTGGCGCAGCGCGGGTCCTTGCCGCGGCCGTACTTGTCCCAGTCGGTCTCCTCGATGAGTTCGCGGTACGTCGGCACGTACCCGTCGCTCATCAGGTAGCAGGGGCGCTGCCAGCCGAAGAGCGAGTAGTTCGGGATCGCCCACGCGGTGCACGGGAAGTCGACCTTGCCCTCCAGGAAGTCCAGGAAGAGCGGGGAGTGGTTGAGCCGCCACTTCTTGCGGTTGCCGCCCGCGAAGGCTTTCTTGAACAGCTCGCGGGTCTGCTCGACACCGAGGAAGTGCTCCTGGTCGGGGGCCTTCTCGTAGGCGTAGGCGGGCGAGATCATCATCTCGTCGACCTTGAGGTCGTCGTTGAGGAAGTTGAGCACCTCGACGATGGTCTGCGGGGTGTCGGTGTTGAAGAAGGTGGAGTTGGTGGTCACGCGGAAGCCGCGCCGCTTGGCCTCCTTGATGGCCGCCACGGCCTCGTCGAACACGCCCTCCTTGGCCACGGACTCGTCGTGGCGCTCCCGCAGGCCGTCGATGTGCACGGCGAAGGCGAAGTAGGGAGAGGGCGTGAACTTGTCCATCTTCTTGCGCAGCAGCATCGCGTTGGTGCACAGGAAGACGTACTTCCGTTTCGCCACCAACTGCCGGACGATCTCGTCGATCTGCGGGTGCATCAGGGGTTCGCCGCCGGCGATGGACACCATGGGCGCACCGGACTCCAGCACCGCGCCCACGGCCTGGGCCACCGGCATGCGCTGCTTGAGCACACCCGCCGGGTGCTGGATCTTGCCGCAGCCCTCGCACTTCAGATTGCAGGCGAACAGCGGCTCCAGCTCGACGATCAGCGGGAACTTGTCCCGCTTGCGGAGCTTCTGTTCGGCCAGGTATGTAGCGACCTTGATGGACTGACGCAACGGCATGGCCATCTGGCTCACCTCCGGGGGAGCAGCAAAGAACGGTGCCATTCGAAAAATGCGGGAAGGATGGAACGGAGAACGCGAAAGGCTGTTATCCCACCGCGCACCGTGCCGATCCGGACGAGTTCGTGCTCTGGGGCGTCCACCACCACACGGACGGCCGCGACCGGCCGTTCGCCCGTGCGGACGGCGGCCAGGAGCGTGGCCGCCGACTCCATGTCCACCGCGATGGCGCCGGTGGCGAGCAGGTCGGACCGCTCGGGTCCCCGGACCACGTGGTCGGAGCCGGTGAGCGGACCGGTGTGGACGGTGCGTCCGGGCAGCAGGCGCACGAGTTCCTTGACGAGCAGTTCGGTACCCGCGCAGGAAACGGTCCTGCGCGGGTCCCGGGTCTCCTCGGCGACGACCAGGTCGCCGGGGTGCATCCCCGGGGCCAGCCCGGCGCAGAAGCCGGTGGCCAGCACCGCCGTGTCGGCCGGTGCCGGGCCGGCGAGCAGCCGGGTGACGGAGCGTTCCGCCGCGCGGGGCCCCATGCCCGTGCGGACGAAGGTCACCGGCCCGTCCGCCCCGCTCCTGTCACCGGTGCGCAGGGCGAGGTGCTCGATGCCGAGCGCGCAGGCGATCAGCAGCGGGGCCGGGGCGGGCTGGTTGCTCAATTCAGTCCCCCTCGGGCCGGGTCGGCGCCGGGCCGGCCGGGGCGAGCAGCTTGCGCTCGAAGGGGTCCCCGTGCAGGTACCGGCCGAGGGCGGTGAGCGGGAACACCTGCCGGTACAGGTGGTAGTTGATGGAGAAGTCCCAGGGGAAGCCGGTGCCGGTGAAGTACGGCTCGTCCCAGCTGCCGTCCTCCCGCTGGGTCTCGGCCAGCCACTGGACGCCCCGCTCGACGGCCCTGGAGCCCTTCTCCCCCGCCGCGAGCAGCGCCATCAGCGCCCACGCGGTCTGGGAGGCGGTGGAGGCGCCCCGGCCGCTCCACTCCTTGGCGTACTTGTAGGAGCGCAGGTCCTCGCCCCAGCCGCCGTCGTCGTTCTGGACGCGCTCCAGCCACGCCACGGCCCGCCGGATCGCCGGGTGCGAGCCGGGCAGTCCGGCGGCGGTGAGTGCGGGGACGACCGATCCGGTGCCGTAGAGGTAGTTGACGCCCCAGCGGCCGAACCACGAGCCGTCGGCCTCCTGTTCGGCGAGCAGCCAGTCGATGCCGCGCCGGGTGCGGGGGTCGTGGGCCAGGCCCTCGGCGGCGAGCATCTCCACGACGTGGGCGGTGACGTCGGCGGACGGCGGGTCGATGACCTCACCGAAGTCGCAGAACGGCAGCCGGTTCGGGAAGGGGCTGGTGTTGTCGACGTCGAAGGCGCCCCAGGCGCCGTTCTTCGACTGCATGCCGAGGTTCCAGCGGACGGCCCGCCCGATCGACCGGTCCACGCGCTCGGGGTCGTGGTGCCGGATCCGGCGCAGTGCGAGGGCGACCTCGGCGGTGTCGTCGATGTCGGGGTAGTTGTCGTTGTGGAACTCGAAGGCCCAGCCGCCGGGCGGGAGATGGGGCCGTCGTACGGCCCAGTCGCCGGGCCGGACGATCTCCTCGCCGAGCATCCAGTCGGCCGCCTTGACCAGCTGCGGATGGTCCACCGGCAGTCCGGCGTCCACCAGGGCGATGGCGGCCAGGCAGGTGTCCCACACCGGGGACTGGCACGCCTCGATCATCCGGGCGCCGTCCTCGCGCCAGACGGCGAACCGGTCCAGCGAGGCGAGGCCCTCGCGCAGCACCGGGTGCTCAAGGTCGTAACCGAGCAGGTGCAGGGCGATGACCGAGTACACCGCCGGGGGCTGGATGCCGCCCCAGCAGCCGTCGTTCTCCTGGCGTTCGATGATCCAGCGGGCCGCCGTGTTCATCGCGGCCCGGCGCAGCCGGCGCACGGCGACCTTGCGGTAGCCGCGGACAACCTTGTCGAGGCGCTGGAAGAGGCCGTCCCAGCTGGCCACGGGGGCGAGCGGCTGCGGCGGGTTCGGCTGGGCGGGGTCGGTGTGCAGCTCGTCCAGCGGGAAGGGCGCCGGGCGTACCGGGCGTTTGGCGGAGACGATCGTGAGCGGCACGATCGTCTGCCGCGCCCAGCAACCGAAGTTGTAGATGTTGAGCGGGAACCAGGTGGGGAAGTAGAGCAGTTCCGGGGGGAGTTCGGGCAGGTCCTCCCACTTCCACCAGCCGAACAGGGCGAGCCAGATCCGGGTGAAGACCCGGGCTGCGGCGATGCCGCCGCGCTCGCGGATCCAGGCGGAGGCCCGCGCCATGTGCGGGGCGTCGGGTACGTCGCCGGCCAGGCGCAGGGCGACGTACGCCTCGACGGTGGCGGACAGGTCGCCGGGTCCGCCGTAGAAGGTGGCCCAGGTGCCGTCCTCGCGCTGCTCGCCGCGGATGAACTTGGCGGCGGCCTGCGCGGTGTGTTCGTCCAGGATGCCCAGGAACTGGCGGAGCAGCAGATCTTCGGCGTCCATGGTGACGTTGGTCTCCAGGTCGCCCTTCCACCAGCCCTGGTTGTCCTGCGCGGCGAGCAGGAAGTCGGTGGCGCGTCGTGCGGCGCGAGCGGCGGCTTCTGGTACCCCGGCCGTCTCGGGGGTGGTGAGGGTGGTGTCGCTGGCCGCGGCAGCGCGGGGCGGCAGGGTCGCCCCGGTGCTTCCGTCGGTCGTCGCTGTCATGGCTTCCCCTTCGTGCAGTCGTGCGAGTCGTGCTGCTGTGGGTCCGCCGTCGGCCGGTGTCCGCAACGCCTGCGGCACCGGCCGGCGACTACGCGAGGCGTGTTCGGCCGATAGTGATCATCTCTTTCGTACGACGACGAAGTCGGCGAGCGCCGTGAAGGAGTCCCGCACCCGGTCGGGCATGTTCACGGCGTCGAGGGCCTCGATGGCGATGGTGTGCTGACGGCGCGCCTCCTCGGCCGTCCAGTCCCGGCCGCCGGCCTCCTCGATGAGGGCGGCGCGGGCCGCGAACTCCTCCTCGGAGAAGTTCTCGAAGTCGCTGCTCTTGGCGTCGGCGGCGAGGATCTCCCCGAGCTGTTCGGAGGCGGGGCCGCCGGCGGCGAGGGCGGCGACGACCGGCAGGGACTTCTTGCGTTGGCGCAGGTCGCTCCAGGTCTGCTTGCCGGTGGCCTCCGGGTCGCCCCAGATGCCGAGCAGGTCGTCCACGGCCTGGAAGGCGAGGCCGAGGTGGTAGCCGTATCGTTCCAGCGCGTCGGCGGTGGCGTCGTCGGCGCCGCCGAGGACCGCGCCGATGGAACAGGCGCAGGCGAGCAGGGCGCCGGTCTTGTTGCCTTCCATCTCCAGGCACTCCTCGACGCTGACGCGGTCGCGGTGCTCGTAGGAGATGTCCTGGGCCTGACCGTCGATCAGGGCGCGGGTGGCGGTCGTCAGCCGGCGGGTGGCCCGGCCGGCCTCGACCGTGCCGAGCTCCAGCAGGACCTCGTTGGCGAGGGCGAACAGGGCGTCGCCGACGAGGATGGCCTGGGCGGGGCCGTGCACCTTCCACACGGTGTCGCGGTGCCGGCGCTGCTCGTCGCCGTCCATCAGGTCGTCGTGCAGCAGCGAGAAGTTGTGCACGAGTTCGACGGCGACGGCGCCCGGGACGCCCGCCTCGGGTGCGGCACCGGTGACCTCGGCGGAGAGCACGGCGAGCGCGGGGCGGACGGCCTTGCCGCCGTCGCCGTCGGCGGGGTTGCCGGCCGCGTCGATCCAGCCGAAGTGGTAGGCGGCGACGGTGTCCATGGGCGGCGCGAGGCGGTCGACGGCCGTGCGCAGCACCGGTGTGGCCAGGGTCCGGCCGCGCTCCAGGAGCGCGGACACGTCCACCGCGGGCCTCCGAGCGGGCGTCGCGGCCGGGGGCACAGTGGGCACAGTCTCTCCTCTTGTTGCGGTACCGGGGGTGCGGGGGCCTGCCGCCTGCCGGTCGGGCATCAGGCCGCCTCCTCGAACTCGAAGAGGTGGCGGGGGCGGGGCCGGCCGAGGGCGCTGAGGGCGGCGTCGGCCGCGCTCACTCCGCTGCGGACCGCACCCTCCATGGTCGCGGGCCACCCCGTGGCGGTCCACGCTCCGGCCAGGTACAGGCCGCGGGCCTTGGTGCGGGCGCCGGGCCGCAGCCGTCCGACGCCGGGGGTGGGGGCGAACGTGGCCGTGCGCTCCCGGGTCACGAAGAAGTCCTGCACCTCGGCCGCGCGCGTCGCGGGGATCAGCCGTTCCAGCTCGGGCAGGTAGCGCTCGCGCAGGTCGGCGACCGGTGTGTCGATCTCGTCCCGCGCGGCCGACTGCGACAGCGCCAGGTACTGTCCCGCGCGCAGCCCGGAGGCGTGGGTGCGGTCGAACACCCACTGCACCGGCGTGCCCAGGGCCGAGAAGAAGGGCCGCGCGAGCACGCGGCGGTCGTAGACGACGTGGATGTTCAGGATCGGCGCGGTGTCGATCTCCAGCAGCCGACCGGGTGCGTCGAGGGCGCCGGGCGGCAGCAGTTCGTGGGTCTCGCGCTGGGGTACGGCGAGGACGACGGCGTCCGCGGAGAGCGTCTCGCCGGGAACCTGAACGCTCCAGGCCCCGTTCTCGTTGTAGGAGACGGAGGTGACGCGTGTACGGACCTCGGTACGCACGCCCGCGGAGTCGAGCGCCTTGCGGGCCAGCCGGTCGTGCAGTTCGCCCAGCGGGACGTGGGCCCAGCCGATGTCGGCCGCGCCCGGGTCGGACAGCAGACCGGTCTTGAACACCATCGCGGCGAGCCCCAGGGAGGCGTCGCCCGCGACCGCGTTGAGGGTGGCGACCCCGACCAGGTCCCACAGGGCTTCGACGGCACGCGGCGACTGGCCGTGCGCGGCCAGCCAGCTGCCGAAGTCCTGGGTGTCCAGGGCCGGATCGGTGAGGTCGAGCTTCTTCAGCGCGAGTGCGGCACGCCCGACGGACGCGCGTTCGGCGAGCGAGAGGTGCGGGTAGGTGGCCAGGCTGCGCCCCAGGTGGAGGGGGACGGGCAGCGGGTCGCGCCGCAGCCTGCCGAGCCGCCGGCCGGCGGGCCTCGCGACGTCGACGACGGGCACGTCCAGGCGGTCCTGCAGCGGTGCCAGCGCCGCGCCCTCGATCCGGTCGAGGAACCAGCGGTACGCGGTGCAGCAGCGCAGGTAGACGTGCTGGCCGTTGTCGACGGTCAGTTCGCCGCGCCGGAAGGAGAAGGCGAGGCCGCCCAGCCTGGGCCTGCCTTCGAGCAGGGTGACCCGGACGCCGGCGTCGGCGAGGGCGAGCGCCGCGGTGATCCCGGCGAGGCCGCCGCCGACCACGACCGCGCTGCGGCCCGCCGTCCGCGGTCCGCCGGCCTGCGCCCGTGCCGGGGGTGAGCCGTCGCTCATCGTGCGTCCTTCCGTGCGTGCCGAGCGTGCTGGTTGAACGGTGCACGCCCGGCCGTCGCAGTCAGGGACGCCACGCCGCAGCGCAGGGTTGCCTCCGGCGTGCCGTCCGCTCCGGCGTGGTCCATCAGGCGCGCCTCCTGACGGAGCGCCGGGAGACGTGGCGGCTGACGTGCCGGGTGTCGAGCCCGGACAGGCCGCGCACGGCGACGTAGGCCTTCTCATGCCCGGGGAGCGAGACCCGGCCGCGCAGCACGGCCTCCGGGTCGCGTTCGATGCGGTCCAGCAGCCTGCGGTAGATGCCGGCCATGGCGGCCACGCAGGCGCCGCTGCGCCGGTCGAGCATGGGCAGCAGCCGGTAGCCCTCGGCGAACAGGGCCCGGGCGCGCCGCACTTCGAAGTGGACGAGACCGGCGAAGTCGGAGCCCTCCGGCGGGGTCGGCGCGTGGAAGCCGGCCGAGCAGCCGAACTTGGCCAGGTCGTCCGCGGGCAGGTAGGTACGGCCGCCGGTCGCGTCCTCGCGGACGTCGCGGAGGATGTTGGTGAGCTGGAGTGCGAGGCCGAGCGTGTCGGCGTACTCGGCGGCGCGCTCGGCACCGCGTGTGCCGGGTTCGGTGCCGAACACGCCGAGCGAGAGGCGGCCGATGGCACCGGCGACGCAGCGGCAGTAGACCTTGAGGTCGTCCCAGGTCTCGTACGTCTCCCCGCGTACGTCCATCTGGACGCCGTCGATCAGCTCGTCGAGGCCGCCGAGGGGGATCGGGAAGGCGCGTGCGGCGTGGCCGAGGGCGACGGCGACCGGGTCGGTGTCGTCCTCCTCGACCTCGTCCTCGCGGATCCGGGTGAGCAGCGCCCGGGTGTCCTCCAGGCGCGCCAGCTTGACCTCGTCGGCGAGGTCGCCGTCGCCGATGTCGTCGACGCGCCGGGAGAACGCGTACAGCGCCGACATGGCGCGGCGCTTGGCCGTCGGCAGCAGCCGGATGCCGTACGCGAAGTTACGGGCCTGCTGCCCGGTCACGGCCTCGCAGTAGCTGTAGGCGGCGAGTACCGGTGCGGACGTGTGCGGAGCAGAATCCACGGCCCGGATCACCCCTCTCCTCGCAGGATCACGCCCGCCTCGCGCAGCAACTGGACCTTGCCGGGTCTGGGCGGGCCGGGAAGTACGTCGTATTCGGCGGCGGCGATCGCCCTGATCGCCGCCCTTCCCCCCGCCACGAACCCCGCGAGCAGCAGCTTGAGCCTGCCGTGGACGCTACCCACCAGGGGGGCGCCTTCATTCAGCAGACCGCGGGCGCGTTGTGCTTCGTATGCAACCAGGGCGCGCACCGATGCGCCTGTGGTTTTCGCGGCGAGGTCCGTTTCCCGGACGTGGAAACGTTTCATGTCCTCGGCGGGGAGGTAGATCCGGTCGCGGCCGAGGTCCTCGCCGACGTCCTGGAGGTGCTCCACGATCTGCAGGGCGGTGCAGATCGCGTCGGACAGCCGGATCCGTTCGGGGGTCGAGGTGCCGGTGACCGCGAGCACGAGGCGCCCGACGGGGTTGGCGGACAGTTCGCAGTAGGCGAGGAGGTCGTCGTAGGTCTCGTACCGGGTGACGAGCTGGTCCTGGCGGTTGGCGGCGATCAGCCCGAGGAAGGGTTCGGGGGTGAGGGCGCGGCGGCGGACGGTGGGCTGCAGGCGGCGCAGCAGCGGGTGGCCCGGCGTGCCGTCGAAGACGCGCCGCAGATCGGCCTCGAAGGCGTCGAGCAGGACCATCCGGTCCGCGGCCTCGGCGGGCGACACGCCGAGCAGGCGGGCGTCGGCGCCGCCGGGGGCGAGGTCGCCGTCGCCGATGTCGTCCACGAGGCGGGCGAAGCCGTAGACGGCCATGAGGTCGTCGCGCCAGGCCCTGGGCAGGAAGAAGGGGGCCACGGGGAAGTTCTCGCGCGCGGCCTTGTCCAGCGTGGCGCGTTCCGGGTCGGGCGCCGTGACGGTGCCCGTCATCGGGCGCTGCCCGGGGCGGGGACGGCACGTGCTGCGCTGAGCTGGGGAGTTTCCGTAGCCATTGCCGTCACATCTCCCGTTCTACACTGCCGACCCAATACACACTATTTCGGACACGCCGCCCCGCAATGCGCGAGGACACCCCCACGGAGGGCGGCGCGCGTTATCGCCCTACTTGCCGGTTTCCGGCACCGGTACAGCTTACGTTGTACAACGCAGCGCGGACCGTCGGGGTGTCCTGCACATCACAACAACACACCGATTGGCTCCAAGATTCCTTGCAGCGGCGCGAGTTGACGTTTCCTTTGCAGACGAAGGGCCCCGCCGGAGCATGCCGGCGGGGCCCTGGCCTGAACCGCTCACCTGGCCGTGAACTTCTCGTACTCCTTCAGGACCTCGTCGGTGGGTCCGTCCATCCGCAGTTCACCGCGCTCCAGCCACAGCACGCGGTTACAGGTGTCACGGATCGACTTGTTGTTGTGACTGACCAGAAAGACCGTTCCGGCCTCTTTGCGCAGTTCCCGGATGCGTTCCTCAGAACGCTTCTGGAACTTGCGGTCACCGGTGGCCAGCGCCTCGTCGATCATGAGGACGTCGTGGTCCTTGGCGGCGGCGATGGAGAAACGCAGCCGGGCCGCCATGCCCGACGAGTACGTCCGCATCGGCAGGGTGATGAAGTCACCCTTCTCGTTGATGCCGGAGAAGTCGACGATGTCCTGGTAGCGCTCCTTGATCTGCTCCCGGGTCATGCCCATGGCCAGACCGCCCAGAACGACGTTCCGCTCACCGGTGAGGTCGTTCATCAGGGCCGCGTTCACCCCGAGCAGGGAGGGCTGGCCGTCGGTGTAGACCTTGCCCTTCTCCGCGGGCAGCAGGCCGGCGATGGCGCGCAGCAGGGTGGACTTGCCGGAGCCGTTGGAGCCGATCAGCCCGATGGCCTCGCCGCGGTAGGCGACGAAGGACACGCCGCGCACGGCGTGCACCTTGCGCACTCCCCGCGCCGCGTCGTCGGAGCCCCGCTTGAGTATCCGGCTCAGGGCCGCCGCCGCGCTGCCCTTGCCGGTCCGCGCGCCGTTGACCCGGTAGACGATGTGGAGCTCGTCCGCGATGACCGTCGGACGCGGGTCCTGGATGTTCTGCTCAGCCACGGCCGTACCGCTCCTCCGCCTTCCAGAAGTACACGAAGCCGCCGGCGAAGACGGCCACCGCCCAGCACAGGGCGATCGCCCACACGTGCGGCGGCAGGTTCGAGGAACCGTAACCGTCGATCAGGGCGAACCGCATCAGGTCCATGTAGACCGCCGCCGGGTTCGCCTGGAGCAGCCGGACGATCCACTCGGAGTGCCCCTGCAGCATGTGGTTGATCGAGAACATGACACCGGAGGTGTACATCCAGGTCCGCAGGATGAACGGCATCAGCTGCGCGAGGTCGGGCGTCCTGGCGCCCATGCGGGCCACGATCAGCGCGAGGCCCGTGTTGAACAGGAACTGCAGCACCAGCGCCGGCACGATCAGCAGCCAGGACGCGCCCGGGTAGCTGCCGAAGCCGATGGCCACGATGAACATCACGATCATCGAGAAGAGCAGCTGCTGGAGCTGCTGCAGCGAGAACGAGATCGGCAGCGAGGCGCGCGGGAAGTGCAGCGCGCGCACCAGGCCGAGGTTGCCCGAGATGGCGCGGACGCCCGACATCACCGAGCTCTGGGTGAACGTGAACACGAACACGCCGGTGACCAGGAACGGGATGTACACGTCCCGGGACATGCCGCGGCTGGCGTGCAGGATCAGCCCGAAGATGAAGAAGTACACGGCGGCGTTCAGCAGCGGGGTGGCCACCTGCCAGAGCTGGCCGAGCTTGGCCTGGCTGTACTGGGCGGTCAGCTTTGCCTGGGAGAAGGCGAGGATGAAGTGGCGGCGCCCCCACAGCTGCCGGATGTACTCCACGAGCGAGGGCCGGGCGCCGCTCACGGCGAGCCCGTACTTCGCGGCCAGCTCGGCCGCCGTCAGTCCCGCGTCGGGTGACGGGGCCGCGGTCACCGCGACCGTGGCGTCGTGCGTGGTCTCACTCACAGGGGGAAACTTTCGTCTTCGGGTTCGTCTGCCGCGCGCCGCCCCGTCGGCGGACACGCGTTCTGAGCTGTCCGGCGGGCGCGACCTCTCGGGGTCGAGCTTGTCAGATCACCGGGGGACGGCCCAGTCGGGTGAGTCGCCACACCGTACGCCACCGCATCGGGCGGCGGGGACCGCACGGCGTGGTCCAGCCCTCCCGGAAACCGCCGAACCAGGCCCGCAGAGCCGGCCGGGACGGGCGGCGGAGCAGGGTGAGCAGCAGCCACACCCCGAGGTAGACCGGGATCAGGGGGGCCGGGAGGTTGCGGCGGGCGAGCCAGACGCGGTTGCGGGCGACCATGCGGTGGTAGACCGCGTGCCGGGAGGGCGCGGTCGTCGGGTGGTACAGCACCATGTCGGACCGGTAGTCGATCATCCAGCCCGCGTCGAGGGCCCGCCATGCCAGGTCCGTTTCCTCGTGCGCGTAGAAGAACGCGTCCGGCAGCCCGCCGACCTCCGCGAAGACGCGGGTGCGGACGGCGTTGGCACCGCCGAGGAAGGTGGTGACCCGGGAGGAGCGCATCGGGTCGGACGCACGCAGCCGGGGCACGTGCCGGCGCTGGGTCTCGCCGGTGTCGGGGTCGGCGATGCGGAAGCTGATGATGCCGAGCCGGGGGTCCGCGGCGAAGGCCTCGCGGCACAGCTCGACGGTGTCGTGGCGGGCGAGCAGACCGTCGTCGTCGAGGAAGAGCAATATGTCGACATCGCGGCCACTGGGGCCGAACGCCTCTATGCCGACGTTCCGCCCGCCGGGGATGCCCAGGTTCTCGGGCAGCTCCCTGGTGCGCACGCCCTCGGGGACGTCCGGGACGGGCGAGCCGTTGCCGACGACGACCACCTCGGCCCGGTCGCCGTCCTGCTTGGCGACGGAGTCGAGCAGGGCCCGCAGCTCCTCGGGCCGGTTGCCCATGGTGATGACGACCACGCCGACCTTCATGCCGGCGCTCACCGCAGCCTGCTGGAGGCGAGCACGGACACCAGGTGCAGCAGCGTCTGGAGCAGGGCGATGCCCGCGAGTACGGCCGTGCCGAGGCGGGTGAAGAACAGGTCGCCGCGGACCTGGTCCACGATCGCGAGGACCAGGATGAGCAGTGACGCCTCGATACCGAGGATCAGCCGGTGGAACTTGAGCGCGGCGGCGGCCCGGCGGGCCAGGGCCATCTTGGCGGAGCGCGGCTCGGCGACGCCGGCGGCGTCCTGCACCGGCGGCATCCCGGCCTGGTGCCGGGCGACGCCGACCAGGTCGGTCTCGGCCTTGATCAGGATGGCACCGAGCGCGGCGAGCGTGCCGAGGAAGGCCCACAGCCAGTCGATACGGCCGCTGCCCCACAGGTCGGCGGCGCGCAGGCCGAGGCCGACCAGCACCGCGGCGTCGGTGAGGTAGGCGCCGACGCGGTCCAGGTAGACCCCGCCGAGCGAGTACTGCTTCTTCCAGCGGGCGATCTCGCCGTCGACGCAGTCCAGCAGCAGGTAGAGCTGGGTGGCGACGATCCCGAGGACGGCGCCCGCGATCCCCGGCACCAGCAGGGCCGGGGCCGCGAGCACGCCGCAGACGGTCATCAGGTACGTGAGCTGGTTGGGCGTGACCCTGGTGTTCACCAGGTAGCGGTCGACGCGCAGGGAGACCTCGCGCATGTAGAGGCGTCCCGCCCAGTGCTCACCGCTGCGCCGGTCCTTCACCCCCGCGGGGTGGACGACCGGACGGAGTTCAGCTACCGATGGCCTTGACATAGTCGGCGTAGGTGTCCTTGATCTGGTTCGTCTTGAGGTCGAGGTGTTCGAGGATCGTGTAGCGGCCGGGCCGGGTCTCCGGAGCGAACTCCACCGCGCGGACGAACTCGTCCGCCGTGAAGCCGATCTCCTCCGGCAGCACCGGCAGCCCGTGCCGGCGCAGCACCTCGGCCATGTACGCCGACTCCTCGTGGGCGCCGCGCAGGTACATCGCGAAGGCGGCACCGAGGCCGCACTGCTCGCCGTGGGCGGCGGCGCGCTTGGGGTAGAGCAGGTCGAAGGCGTGGTTGATCTCGTGGCAGGCACCGGAGGAGGGGCGGGAGTCGCCCGAGACCGACATGGCGATACCGGTGAGGACCAGCGCCTCGGCCAGCACCTGCAGGAAGCCGTCGTCGCCGACGCCGCCGGGGTGCCGGAGCACCGCCTCGCCGGCCTGCCGGGCCATGGCGGCGGCCAGGCCGTCGATCTTCTCGCCGTTGACCCGGTTGGCCAGCTCCCAGTCCGCGACCGCGGAGATGTTGGAGATGGCGTCGCCGATGCCGGAGCGGACGAACCGCACGGGTGCCTCGCGGATCACGTTGAGGTCGATGACCACCGCGATCGGGTTCGGCACGCCGTACGAGCCCCGGCCCGCGTCGTTGTCGAGGGTGGCGACGGGCGAGCACAGCCCGTCGTGCGCGAGGTTGGTGGCGACGGCGACCAGCGGCAGGCCGACCCGGGCCGCCGCGAACTTGGCGCAGTCGATGATCTTCCCGCCGCCGAGGCCGACGACCGCGTCGTACCGGTCCGCCTTCATGTCGCTCGCCAGCCGGACGGCGTCGTCGATGGTGCCGCCGCCGACCTCGAACCAGGTGGCTCCGGGCAGCGAGGGGGCGATGCGCTCGCGCAGCCGGGCGCCCGAGCCGCCGCTGACGGCGACGGCGAGTTTGCCCGACTGCGAGATGCGCTCGTCGGCCAGCACGCACGCCAGGTCGTCCAGGGCACCCGGGCGGATGTCCACGACGACCGGCGACGGGATGAGCCGGGTCAGTACTGGCACGCGATCTCCCGTCCCCGGGCGAGGTCGTCGTGGTTGTCGATCTCGACCCACTTGACGTCGCCGATCGGCGCCACGTCGATCCGGAAGCCGCGGTTCACCAGCTCCTGGTACCCGTGCTCGTAGAACTGCTGCGGATCGGTCTCCCAGACCGTCTTCAGCGCGTCGGCCAGCTCCGGGGCGGCGTCGCCCTCGATCAGGGTGACGCCGATGTACTCGCCGGTGGCCTCGGCCGGGTCCATCAGCTTGGTGATCTTCGTCATGCCCCGCTCGGGGTCGACGACGACCTTCATCTCCTCGTCGGCCAGGTCCTTCACCGTGTCGAGGGCGAGAATGATCCTCTTGCCCGCACCGCGGGCCGCGAGCAGGGTCTTCTCGACCGAGACCGGGTGGACGGTGTCGCCGTTGGCGAGGATCACACCGTCCTTGAGGGCGTCACGGCCGCACCACAGGGAGTAGGCGTTGTTCCACTCCTCGGCCTTGTCGTTGTCGATGAGCGTGAGCTTGAGGCCGTACTTGGCCTCCAGGGCCGCCTTGCGCTCGTAGACGGCTTCCTTGCGGTAGCCGACGATGACCGCGGCCTCGGTCAGACCGATCTCGGCGAAGTTGCCGAGGGTGAGGTCGAGCACCGTGATCGAGTCCTCTATCCCGGCGGGCCCCACCGGCACCAGCGCCTTGGGCAGGCTGTCGGTGTAGGGGCGCAGACGCCGTCCGGCGCCGGCCGCCAGCACGAGGCCGATCATGCGGGTTCTCCTTCGTCGTGTACGGCGGGCGCCCCAGCGGACACCCAGAAGCGGATGCTCTCGACGAGCACCAGCAGGGCCACGGCCACGGCGAGGACCGTGAGCGCGACCGTGAACTGCGAGGCGGTGAGCACCGCGGCCAGCACGGTGACGAGCAGCGTCCGCCCCTCGTGCCCCCCGACGGCGCGCACCAGCCAGGCCGGGGGCGCTCCGGCGTCGCCGCGGATGCGGTACACCGTGTCGTAGTGATGGTAGGCGACGGCGGCCACCAGGCCGAAAGCCGCAGGAAGGGCACCGTTTACCCCGGCTTTACCCGCGAGGGCGAGCACGGTCGTGTACTCGGCGGCCCGGAAGAAGGGCGGGACCAGCCAGTCCAGGGCGCCCTTGAGCGGGCGGGCGACCGCGAGCGCCGAGGTGAGGACGTAGACGGCGGCGGCGACGACCGGGAGGATCCCCCCGAAGCCGGTCAGCGCCGAGCAGGCGACCACCGCGGCACCGCCGAGCAGGGCGACGGCGGGCACGGCGAGACCGGGCAGGCCGCGCCGGGCCACCCGCCCGACCGCCTGCGCGAGCGGGCCGGAGTCGGCGAGGTCGGCCAGCGCCCGGGCGGCCCGGTCGGTGCGCCGTGCCCTGCGGGTCAGCGAGCGCAGGACCCGCCCCGCCGTGGTGTACGTCGCGGCGAAGGCGCAGCCGGCGAGCAGGACGTAGAAGGTGATCCGCGGGGTGGTGACCGCGGTGAGGACCGCGATCATCGCCCAGCGTTCGCCGATCGGGAGCACGATCATGCGGCGCACCCAGACCGTCCAGCCGACGCTGTCGAGCTTGTCGGAGAGGGCGGCGGTGGGGCTGGTGTTGGCGGTGGCGTCGTGGTTGGCCTCGTTGAAGGAGAAGTCGACCACGTGCCGGCAGGTCTGCAGGATCATCGCGCCGAGGGCGAGGGCCCACACGTCGTCGCCGCCGCGGGCCGCGCCGAGGGCCAGGCCCGCGTAGTAGGCGTACTCCTTGGCGCGGTCGAAGGTGGCGTCGAGCCAGGCGCCGAGCGTGGAGTACTTCAGGGCGTAGCGGGCCAGCTGGCCGTCGGTGCAGTCCAGCACGAAGGAGGCGATCAGCAGCACGCCGGCCGCGACGAATCCGGCGCGGGTGCCGGTGGCCGCGCAGCCGGCCGCGATCAGCGCGGTGAGCAGCGAGGCCGTGGTGACCTGGTTCGGGGTCAGGCCGCGGCGGGCGCACCAGCGGGCGATGTAGCGCGAGTAGGGGCTGATGAAGAAGGTGGTGAAGAAGCCGTCGCGGGACTTCACGGCCGACTTCAGGCGTACGGCCTCGTCGTCGACGGCGGCGACGGCCTGCCGGGCCTCGTTGCGGGCCTGCGGGTCGGCCGGCACGGCGGCGACCAGGCTGCCCAGCTCGGGCCGGTGCACCGCGGCGCCGTCGGCGTCGAGGGCGGTGGCGACACGGTCGGCGAGGCCGTCCCCGGCGGGCACGGGGGCGCCGTCCGCCGCGAGCGGGGCCGGGGCCCCGGGGGCGGGGGTGCCGCCGGCCGAAGCCTCATGGGCCGGGGTGCCGGGGGTCGGGGTCTCGGGGGCCGCAGTGCCGGGAGCCGGGGTGCCGTCCGTCGGGAACCCGGTGGCCGTGGTCTCACGGGCCAGGGCCCGGGTGAGCTGCTGCCGGGCGGCCGGCTGGGCGGTGACGGCGCCCGGGACGGCGGCGAGCGGGAAGCGCGGGTCGGTCAGGCCGAGGCGCAGCGCGTGCGGGTGGCCGACGAAGCGGGCGTCGACGAGGGCCACACGCCGGTCGGCCGGCACGGCCGCGAGCCGGGTCTCCGTCTCGGCGGCGTCGGCGGCCATGTGCACGTCGAAGCCGAGGGACCGCAGATCGCCCTCCAGCGACGATCCGGGAACCGGCTGACCGGTGACGATGGCGGTCGGCAACCGAACTCACTCCCTGGGTGCCGGCGCGCGGGCGCCGGTCTTCTGCGTGATGGGGGCGCCCCTGCCTGCGGCACCCGGGCGGCATGTCGGCAGAGGCTATCCGATGGGCCGGAGCCCGTGTTCACCGGCCGTTCACGGCCCGGTCCACGGCGGCTGCCCCGGCCGTTGCCGCGATCATCATCGGTGATCCGGGGGCCGGCCCACAAACCCATGGGGCAGACCCGGGCAACCGGGACACGGAACGGCTCGGCATAGGGTGGGCGACCATGACGTGGCTGATCACCGGCGGAGCCGGATACATCGGGGCGCATGTGGCACGGGCCATGGCAGGCGCCGGGGAGAGCGTCGTCGCGCTGGACGACCTGTCGGCGGCCGTGCCCGAGCGGCTCCCGGCGGACGTCCCGCTCGTGCGGGGCTCGACGCTGGACGGGCCGCTGCTGAAGCGGGTCCTCACGGAGCACGGCGTGACGGGCGTCGTCCATCTCGCGGCGCGCAAGCAGGTCGCGGAGTCGGTGGCCCAGCCCACCCGCTACTACCGGGAGAACGTGGGCGGCCTCGGCACGCTGCTGGACGCGGTCGCCGAGGCGGGCGTCGGCCGGCTGCTGTTCTCCTCCTCCGCCGCGGTGTACGGCAACCCGGACGTGGACCTGATCACCGAGGACACGCCGTGCGCCCCGGTGAACCCGTACGGGGAGAGCAAGCTGGCCGGGGAGTGGCTGGTGCGGGCGGCCGGGCGGGCCCACGGGATCTCCACGGCATGTCTGCGCTATTTCAACGTGGCGGGCGCGGCGGCGCCGGAGCTGGCGGACACCGGGGTGTTCAACATCGTGCCGATGGTCTTCGACCGGCTGACCCGCGACGAGGCCCCGCGGATCTTCGGTGACGACTACCCGACGCCGGACGGCACCTGCGTCCGGGACTACATCCACGTCGCCGATCTCGCGGACGCCCATCTGGCGGCGGCGCGCCGGCTGGCCGCCGGGGACCTCACCGGCGATCTGACACTGAACATCGGCCGGGGCGAGGGGGTCTCGGTGCGCGAGCTGATCACCGTGATCGGCGAGGTCACCGGTGACCGCCGGGCGCCCCTGGTGGAGGGCCGCCGGCCGGGTGACGCGCCGCGCGCGGTCGCCTCGGCGGAGCGGGCCGCCGAGACGCTGGGCTGGCGGGCCCGGCGCGGGGTACGGGAGATGATCGAGTCGGCGTGGGCGGGCTGGCGGCTGCACCACGACGGGTGAACCCGCACCCGCCCCGCACCCCCGGCCGGTGACCCGGCGACCCCCTGACCTGGGGAACGTTTGCGCAGGTCAGGGCACATGACAACGGTGTTCAGTGCCGCGTTGCCAGATACCCCCCACCCGTAGTTCACTGGGCGTCCGGGCAGGCACACGGAAGGCGGGCAGTCATGGGGGCAGGGCACGACCACGGGCACGCGCACTCCCACGCGCAGGCTCCGGGTACGGCCACGGCCGCGTACCGGGGCCGGCTGCGCATCGCGCTCGGGATCACCCTCACGATCATGGTGGTCGAGATCATCGGCGGCCTGTTCGCGGACTCGCTGGCGCTGATCGCGGACGCGGCGCACATGGCGACCGACGCGGTGGGCCTGGGCATGGCGCTGCTCGCGATCCACTTCGCGAACCGCCCGCCGAGCACCAACCGCACCTTCGGCTACGCCCGCGCGGAGATCCTCGCGGCCCTGGCCAACTGTCTGCTGCTGCTCGGGGTCGGCGGATACGTCCTGTACGAGGCGGTGCAGCGGTTCGTCGAGCCCGCCGCGACCCGGGGCGGCCTGATGATCGTCTTCGGTCTGATCGGCCTGGTCGCGAACTCCGTGTCGCTGATGCTGCTGATGCGGGGCCAGAAGGAGAGCCTGAACGTGCGCGGCGCCTTCCTGGAGGTGGCCGCCGACGCGCTGGGCTCGGTCGCGGTGCTGATCTCCGCCGCGGTGATCCTGACCACCGGCTGGCAGGCGGCCGACCCGGTCGCCTCACTGGTCATCGGTCTGATGATCGTGCCGCGGACGGTGAAGCTGCTGCGCGAGACGCTGGACGTGCTGCTGGAGGCGGCCCCCAAGGGGGTCGACATGGCGGAGGTCCGGGCGCACATACTGGCGCTGGACGGCGTGGAGGACGTCCACGACCTGCACGCCTGGACGATCACGTCGGGCATGCCGGTGCTGTCCGCGCACGTGGTGGTCAGCTCCGAGGTGCTGAACGCCATCGGGAACGAGAAGATGCTGCACGAGCTGCAGGGCTGCATCGGCAACCACTTCGACGTGGAGCACTGCACCTTCCAGCTGGAACCGGGCGGCCACGCGGAGCACGAGGCCCGGCTGTGCCACTGACCGCACGGCCACTGCCCGGCAGGGCCGCCGGGCCACTGACCGCACGGCCGAGGGGGCGCAGTGCCGCAGGGGTACTGACCGCACGGCCGCGGGGGGCGTCGGCCGCGCGGACAGGCGTTCGGCGCATCCCCTGACGGTTCCCGGCCACGGGCGCCGGGCACGATCATCTACCGGATCCGACTCCCGGTGCCGCGCCGCGCGGACAGGCGGACGTGCCGGGAGTGCCGGATTCGTACGGCAGACTTGGGGTGCTAGGACCGAAGCGAAGGATGGGTATGCCGATCACACCTGCCACCGCGACGCACAGCTCGTCGAACGGCACCGCAGAGGCGATTTTGCTGGAACTGGTCGACGAGAAGGGCGTGACGATCGGCACCGCGGAGAAGCTCGCCGCGCATCAGCCACCGGGACAGCTGCACCGGGCGTTCTCGGTCTTCCTCTTCGACGAGCAGGGCCGGCTGCTGCTCCAGCAGCGGGCCCTCGGCAAGTACCACTCCCCCGGTGTGTGGTCCAACACCTGCTGCGGTCACCCCTATCCGGGCGAGTCCCCCTTCGCGGCGGCGGCCCGGCGCACGTACGAGGAGCTGGGCGGTTCGCCGTCGCTGCTGGCGGAGGCCGGCACGGTCCGCTACAACCACCCGGACCCCGCCTCGGGCCTGGTGGAGCAGGAGTTCAACCACCTCTTCGTCGGCCTGGTGCAGGCGCCGCTCGCCCCGGACCCGGAGGAGGTCGCCTCGACCGCCTTCGTGACGGCGGCCGAGCTGGCCGAGCGGCACGCAGAGGACCCCTTCTCGGCCTGGTTCATGACCGTGCTGGACGCGGCCCGTCCGGCGATCAGGGAACTGACGGGCCCGTCCGCGGGCTGGTGACCCCGCCGTACCCCTGGGGGAGCGCCGCGGGCTTGAGCGGCAGGGCGGCCCAGATCACCTTGCCGCCGCTCGCGGTGTGCTCCACGTCGACCACCCCGCCCGCCTCCCGGGCCACCTCGCGGACCAGGAGCAGCCCGCGGCCGCCGGTCTGCCCGTGATCGGCCTCCAGGGCGGTCGGCCGGTAGGGGTGGTTGTCCTCGACGGACACCCGCACCCACTCGGCGCCCACGGCCACTTCCACGGCCAGCACCGGCGACAGCAGCGCCGCGTGCCGGACCGCGTTGGTGACCAGCTCGGAGACGATCAGCAGCAGGCCGTGCACCAGGTCGTCGGAGACCGGTACACCCTGACGCAGAAGCAGGTCCCGTACCGCGTGCCGGGCCTGCGGGACCGAGGCGTCCACCGCCGCTGCGGTGAACCGCCAGACGCCTTCGTACGGCAGCGGATCCGGCGGGCGTTCGCCGCCTCCCGCGGGGCGCGGGTCGTCCCCGCGCCCGTGGTTGTCCATCGTCCGGTCGCCACCCTCGCGCTCGATTGTCACCACACGTCGAGTGTTGGTAACGAGACGCTCCGGCCCGGATACCTGAACACAAGTCAGCGGGTATCGAACGGTTTCTGACCGACTGCGTATGAGCGGGTCCCGGGTGGGACTGTTTCCTGCTGTCCGGACGCCGGTTCGCGAACTAGTCGGGTTGTAAGGGTTCCGTCTGCCGCCGGGAGAGGGCGCTCGGATACGATCCGCCGCATGGAGCCCCAGCTGTGCCACCAGGTCACCGACTCCGTCGCCACGGTGGTGATCCGCCATCCCGCCAAGCGCAACGCCATGACGACGGCGATGTGGCGGGCCCTGCCCCCGCTGCTGGACCGGCTGGCCCGCGATCGGGACGTACGGGCCCTGGTGCTGACCGGCGAGGGCGGCACCTTCTGCGCGGGCGCCGACATCTCCACCCTCCGGGAATCGCCGGAGGAGGCGCAGTCCCTCGCGGTGGCGGCCGAGGAAGCCCTCGCCGGATTCCCCAAGCCGACCGTCGCCGCGGTGCGCGGGCACTGCGTGGGCGGAGGGGCGCAGCTCGCCGCGGCCTGCGACCTCCGGCTGGCGGAGGAGGGGGCGCTGTTCGGGGTGACACCGGCGAGGCTCGGCGTCGTCTATCCGGCCTCCGCGACCCGCCGGCTGGTGTCCCTGGTGGGCCCGGCCACGGCCAAGTACCTGCTGTTCACGGCGGAGTTGATCGACACCCGGCGGGCGCTGGGCACCGGTCTGGTGGACGAGGTGCTGCCCGAGGGCGAGCTGGACAAGCGGATCGCTGAGCTGACCCGGGTGCTGGTGTCCCGCTCACGGCTCACCCAGGCCGCCGCGAAGGAATTCGCCGACGGCCGCACCGACCGGGACGCCTACTGGACGGCGCAGGCGCGCGCGGGCGGTGACACCGCGGAGGGGGTCGCCGCGTTCCTGGAGCGCAGGCAGCCGCGGTTCACCTGGGACGTGCCCGCGTCAGGCTGACAGCGAGCCCGCGCACACCGAGGCGGTCCGGGTGCCGGTGGCGTCGGCCCCGCGGACCCGGGGACGGAGACGGCCGGGTGCCGGTGGCGACGGCCCCGCGGACCCCGGGACGGTGACGGGCCGTCGGTGAGCGCCCGCCGGCGAGCGCCCGCCGGTGAGTGCCGGTCAGGACACGGGGGCGGCGCGGAACCGGCGGCGGTATTCGGCCGGAGGCGTGCCGAGGGTGCGCAGGAAGGCGCGGCGCATGGCCTCCGGCGTGCCGTAGCCGCTGGCCCGGGCGATCTGCTCGACGCCGTCGGTGGTGTCCTCCAGCAGGCGGCGCGCGTGTTCGAGGCGGACCCGGTCGACGTACCGGCCGGGCGTCATGCCCGTCTCGGCCCGGAAGGCGCGGGCGAAGTGGCGCGGGGACAGGGCGGCGCGGGCGGCCAGCGCCTCGACACCGAGGTCGCCGTCCGGGTGCTCGGTGATCCACTGCTGGACGTCCCGCAGCGGCTCCCGCCGGGCCGTCTGGGCGGCCAGCTGGGCGCTGAACTGGGCCTGGTTGCCCGGCCTGCGCAGGAACACCACCAGATGGCGGGCGATGGCGAGGGCCGCCCGCCGGCCGAGGTCCTCCTCCACCAGCGCCAGGGCGAGGTCGATGCCCGCGGTGACCCCGGCGGAGGTGGACACGTGCCCGTCCCGGACGAAGATCGGGTCGGGGTCGACGCGTACCGCGGGGTGGTCCCGGGCGAGCTCCTCGCAGTACGCCCAGTGGGTGGTGACGCGCCGGCCGTCCAGCAGCCCGGCGCGGGCCAGCGGGACGGCGCCGGTGCAGACCGAGACCAGACGCACGGCCTGCGGGCCGTGCGCGCGCAGCCACTCCACCAGCCGCGGGTCCGGGTGCTGGGTGCCGAGGCCGCCGGGGACCAGCAGGGTGTGCGGATCCGCCTCGTCCGCCAGCGACCCGTCCGGTACGAGGGTCAGCCCGCTGGAGGTGCGCACCGGCGCGCCGTCCAGGGAGGCCGTGCGGATCCGGTACGAGCCCGGGGTGTGCAGCTCGGCACCGGCGAAGACTTCCAGCGGGCCGGTGACGTCGAGGCTCTGGAGGCCGTCGCAGACGACGAGGAGGACGGTTCGCTGGGCCATGACTCGATTGTTCGGGGGTCCGGGGATGGCCGCAACGACTCCCTCCCCACTTTTTCGGCCATGCGGGATTCCGCGGTGCCGCGCGGAGGCACCCGGGTCCCCGCTCCGGTCACCGGGACCGGACGGGAAGGAGTGCTCTCGTGTTCCGTGCCCTCGCAGACGTACTGCGGCAGATCGGCGGGGCCGTCGCCACGGTGGTCACGCTCCCGTTCCGGGCACTCGCCCGGCTGTTCGGCGGGGCGTCGTCCGCCGCGCGCGGGAGCCGGGCCTGACCCCGGACCCGGGTACGCCGGGGCGCGCCGGCCGCCACCGGGGCGCCCCGGCGTACCCGGGCCGGCCGCGGCCGGTGACGGATGCCTCGCGCGGGTGACCGCCGTCGCACCCGGCCGCACCGGCGCCCCGCCGGGGACCGCCCTGATCCCCGGTTGTCGGTGTCACCTGCCACAATTGCCGCGCAACCCCAGTGGAGAAGGCGGTACGGCATCGTGACGACACCCGGGTCCCTCGCAGCAGGGTCCATCGAAGGCAGGATCGCCGAGGAGCTCGGCGTCCGGGAGCGGCAGGTGAAGGCCGCGGTGGAGCTGCTCGACAGCGGTTCGACGGTGCCCTTCATCGCGCGCTACCGCAAGGAAGCGACCGAGATGCTCGACGACGCGCAGCTGCGCACGCTCGAGGAACGGCTGCGCTACCTGCGGGAGCTGGAGGAGCGGCGGACCGCGATCCTGGAGTCGGTGCGGGAGCAGGGCAAGCTCACCGAGGAGCTGGAGGCGCGGATCCGCGGCGCGGAGACGAAGGCCCGGCTCGAGGACGTCTACCTCCCCTACAAGCCCAAGCGGCGCACCAAGGCGCAGATCGCGCGCGAGGCGGGTCTGGAGCCGCTCGCGGAGGGGCTGCTGACCGATCCGTCGGTGGAACCCGCGGCGGCCGCCGCGGCCTTCGTGGACGCCGACAAGGGCGTGGCCGATGCGCAGGCGGCGCTGGACGGCGCGCGGGCGATCCTCACCGAGCGGTTCTCCGAGGACGCCGACCTGATCGGCGAGCTGCGCGAACGCATGTGGGTGCGCGGCCGGCTGGCCGCGAAGGTGCGGGAGGGCAAGGAGGAGGCGGGCGCCAAGTTCGCCGACTACTTCGACTTCACCGAGCCGTTCACCGAGCTGCCCTCGCACCGGATCCTGGCGATGCTGCGCGGGGAGAAGGAGGAGGTCCTGGACCTCGTCCTGGAGCCGGAGGAGGCCACCGAGGGCCCCTCGTCGTACGAGGGCGTCGTCGCCTCCCGGTTCGGGATCGCCGACCGGGGCCGGCCGGCCGACAAGTGGCTGACCGACACGGTCCGCTGGGCGTGGCGCACCCGCATCCTGGTGCACCTCGGTATCGACCTGCGGCTGCGGCTGCGCACGGCCGCCGAGGACGAGGCGGTGAACGTGTTCGCGGCGAACCTGCGGGACCTGCTCCTCGCCGCCCCGGCCGGCACCCGCGCGACGCTCGGCCTCGACCCCGGTTTCCGTACGGGGGTGAAGGTGGCGGTGGTCGACGCCACCGGCAAGGTGGTCGCCACGGACGTGATCCACCCGCACGTGCCGGCCAACAAGTGGGACGAGGCGCTCACCAGGCTGGCGCGGCTGGCCGCGGAGCACGCGGTCGAACTGGTCGCGATCGGCAACGGCACGGCGTCCCGCGAGACCGACAAGCTCGCGGGTGAACTGATCGCCAGGCACCCGGAGTTGAAGCTCACCAAGGTGATGGTGTCCGAGGCGGGCGCGTCGGTGTACTCGGCGTCGGAGTACGCCTCGCGGGAGCTGCCGGACATGGACGTGTCGCTGCGGGGCGCGGTCTCCATCGCGCGCCGGCTGCAGGACCCGCTGGCCGAGCTGGTGAAGATCGACCCGAAGTCGATCGGTGTCGGCCAGTACCAGCACGACCTGTCCGAGGTGAAGCTGTCCCGCTCGCTGGACGCCGTGGTCGAGGACTGTGTGAACGGCGTCGGTGTGGACGTCAACACCGCGTCCGTGCCGCTGCTCTCCCGGGTGTCCGGCATCTCCTCGGGTCTCGCCGAGAACATCGTGGCGCACCGGGACGCGAACGGGCCGTTCACCTCGCGCTCCGAGCTGAAGAAGGTGGCGCGGCTCGGCCCGAAGGCGTACGAGCAGTGCGCGGGCTTCCTGCGGATCCGCGGCGGCGACCCGCTGGACGCCTCCAGCGTGCACCCCGAGGCGTACCCGGTGGTGCGCCGCATGGTGAAGACCACGGGCCAGGAGGTGGCCTCCCTCATCGGCAACACGGGCGTGCTGCGCTCCCTGCGGCCGGCCGACTTCGTGGACGACACCTTCGGTCTGCCGACCGTCACCGACATCCTCAAGGAGCTGGAGAAGCCGGGCCGCGACCCGCGGCCGGGCTTCCGGACGGCCACCTTCAAGGAGGGCGTGGAGAAGATCTCCGACCTGTCGGCGGGCATGATCCTGGAGGGCGTCGTCACCAACGTGGCCGCCTTCGGCGCGTTCGTGGACGTCGGTGTCCACCAGGACGGTCTGGTGCACGTGTCGGCGATGTCGAAGACGTTCGTCAAGGACCCGCGCGATGTCGCCAAGCCCGGTGACATCGTCAAGGTGAAGGTCGTGGACGTCGACATCCCGCGCAAGCGCATCGCCCTGACCCTGCGGCTGGACGACGAGGCCGCACCGCAGGGCGAGGGCGGCGGCCGGCAGCAGCGCGGCGGCGGTGCCCGGCCGCCCCAGCAGCGGCAGGGCGGCGGCCAGCGGCAGGACGGCGGCCGACGGCAGGACGGCCAGCGGCAGGACGGCGGCCAACGGCAAGGGCGTGGCGGTGGCGGTGGCGGTGGCGGCCAGCGGCAGGGCCGTGGCGGCGACCGCGGCGGCCGGCAGGCCCCGGCACCGGCCAACAGCGCGATGGCGGACGCGTTGCGCCGCGCTGGTCTGCTGGACCCGAAGAAGCGCTGACCACCGGGGCCGGGCCGACTGCCACGGCGGTGGGCCCGGCCCCGCCCGGCGCGGTTCTCCGTGCGCATCGGGGCAGCCGCCTCATGCCTGGGCGAGCGGGGCGACGGGCCCGGTGGCGCCGGAGGCAGAGCCCGGCAGCGCCGTGACGCGCTCGATGACGAGCCCCGTCAGCACGGCCGCCGCGATCACGAGCGCCTTCGCCCCCTCGGTCGCGGGATGCACGTACCCGACAGCGGATGGCCGTGAGCGCACCGGGACCGGCTGCGCCTGACGGCGGAGCGGACCCCGGACAAGCCCGTCGCCCCGGGGCAGCGGCGCTCCTGGCGTCTTCGGGCACGCCCCGGACACGGCGGCCGGTGGAGCGCGAGGCTAGCGCTCCGTCACCTTGCCGGCGGCCACCTCCAGGCGGCGGGTCAGCCGGACCGCGTCCAGCATGCGCCGGTCGTGGGTGACCAGCAGCAGCGTGCCCTCGTAGGCGTCGAGGGCCGACTCCAGCTGCTCGATGGCCGGCAGGTCCAGGTGGTTCGTCGGCTCGTCCAGGACGAGGAGGTTGACCCCCCGGCCCTGGAGCAGGGCCAGCGCGGCGCGGGTGCGTTCGCCCGGGGAGAGGGACTCGGCGGGACGCAGTACGTGGTCCGCCTTCAGACCGAACTTGGCCAGCAGGGTGCGGACCTCGGCCGGTTCGGTGTCCGGGACGGCCGCGCCGAAGGCGTCGAGCAGGGTCTCGGTGCCGTGGAACAGCTTGCGGGCCTGGTCGACCTCGCCGACCAGCACACCGGAGCCGAGGCCCGCGTGGCCGCTGTCCAGCGGGATCCGGCCCAGCAGGGCGCCGAGCAGGGTGGACTTCCCGGCGCCGTTGACCCCCGTGACGGCGATCCGGTCCGCCCAGTCGACCTGCAACGACACCGGTCCGAACGAGAAGTCGCCGCGGCGGACCTCGGCGTCCCGGAGTGTCGCCACGACCGCGCCCGACCGTGGGGCGGACGCGATCTCCATGCGCAGCTCCCACTCCTTGCGCGGCTCCTCGACGACGTCGAGGCGTTCGATCATGCGCTGGGTCTGCCGGGCCTTGGCGGCCTGCTTCTCGCTGGCCTCGCTGCGGAACTTGCGGCCGAGCTTGTCGTTGTCGGCCGCCTTCCGCCGGGCGTTCTTCACGCCCTTGTCCATCCAGGCCCGCTGCATCTGCGCGCGGTCCTGGAGGGCGCCCTTCTTGTCGGCGTACTCCTCGTACTCCTCGCGGGCGTGCCGGCGGGCCACCTCCCGCTCCTCGAGGTAGGCCGCGTAGCCGCCGCCGTAGAGGTTGATCTGCTGCTGGGCCAGGTCGAGTTCGAGGATCTTGGTGACGGTGCGGGTGAGGAACTCGCGGTCGTGGCTGACGACGACCGTGCCCGCGCGCAGGCCGGTGACGAACCGTTCCAGACGCTCCAGGCCGTCCAGATCCAGGTCGTTGGTGGGCTCGTCCAGGAGGAAGACGTCGTAGCGGGACAGCAGCAGCGAGGCGAGGCCGGCGCGGGCCGCCTGGCCGCCGGAGAGGGCGGTCATCGGCTGGTCCAGGTCCACGGCCAGGCCGAGGGAGTCGGCGACCTCCTCCGCGCGCTCCTCCAGGTCGGCGCCGCCGAGCCCCAGCCAGCGTTCCAGCGCGGTCGCGTAGGCGTCGTCGGCGCCGGGCGCGCCGTCCACCAGTGCCTGGGTGGCCTCGTCCATGACCCGCTGGGCCTCGGCGACGCCGGTGCGGCGGGCCAGGAACTCCCGGACGGTCTCCCCCGGCCGGCGCTCCGGTTCCTGCGGCAGGTGGCCGACGGTCGCGGACGGCGGGGACAGCCGCAGCTCGCCCTGCTCGGGCGGGACGAGTCCGGCGAGCATCCGCAGCAGCGTCGACTTGCCCGCGCCGTTGGCGCCGACCAGGCCGATCACGTCACCGGGCGCGACGACCAGGTCGAGCCCGGCGAACAGGGAGCGGTCGCCGTGCCCGGCGGCGAGGTTCTTGGCAACGAGGGTGGCAGTCATCAGGACGCCGATTTTAGTGGCGCCCCCGGTTCCTCCCCACCACCCTCCGCGTCGCCCACCGGATCGGTTCCCCGGGCTGACGGAGCCGGCCGCACAGGGCCTATCGTCCTGGCATGGGCATCGCGCCGGAGGACGAAGTGATCGTGGTCGGTGGCGGGGTCGCCGGTCTGACGACGGCCGTGCTGCTGGCCGAGTCCGGGCGGCGGGTGCGGGTGTGGGCGCGGGAGCCGGCCGAGCGTACGACGTCCGCGGTCGCCGGCGGCCTGTGGTGGCCGTACCGCATCGAGCCTGAGCCGCTGGCCGGCGCGTGGGCGCTGGAGTCCCTCGATGTGTACGAGGGGCTGGCGGAGCGGCCGGTGGAGACGGGGGTGCGGCTGGTCGACGGCGTCCACCAGGGGGCCCGGCTGGACGAGCTGGGCGCCTGGGCGGGCCGGGTGCCGGGACTGCGGGCGGTGGCCGGGGGGCTGGCGGCGCGGTTGCCGGTGATCGACATGCCGGTGCATCTGGCGTGGCTGCGGCGGCGGCTGGTGCGGGCCGGGGGCACGGTGGAGCTGCGCGAGGTGACCGACCTGGCCGCCGTGCCGGCTCCGGTGGTGGTCAACTGCGCCGGGCTCGGGGCCCGTTCGCTGGTGCCGGACCCGGTGGTGCGTCCGGTGCGCGGGCAGCTGGTCGTGGTGGAGAACCCGGGCGTCACCGACTGGTTCACCGCCGTCGACCACTCCTCGGCCACCTCCACCTACCTCATTCCGCAGCCGGACCGGCTGCTTCTGGGCGGCACGGCCGAGGAGGACGACTGGTCCCTGGAACCGGATCCGGACACGGCCGCGGCGATCGTCGCCCGCTGTGCGGCGGTCCGGCCGGAGGTCGCCGGGGCCCGTGTCCTCGCGCACCGGGTGGGGCTACGGCCCGCCCGGGAGGCGGTCCGCCTGGAACGGCAGCCGCTCCCCGACGGCCGCGCGCTGGTGCACAACTACGGCCACGGCGGAGCCGGCGTCACGGTCGCCTGGGGCTGCGCCCGCCAGACGACGTCCCTGACGTTCCCCCCGACCTGAACCCCCGACACCACCCACCAGGGGACACGGGCACCTGTGCCACGCACAGCCGGCCACCGCGAACCGACACCACCGCAACCCCCCAGGGGCGCGAGGAACTGCGCGAGCAACCCACCACGACCCGCAGCCCGCCACCACGCCCCCTCCCCACCCCTTCCCCCGGCCCGGGCCGGGGCGGCACGCCCGGCGGGGAGGGACAAGCCGGGGGCCGGGCCGGGGAGGCCAGCCGGGGGGAGGGACAAGCCGGGGGCCGGGGCCAAGGGTCGACCCGGGGTGGCGGTCCCGGGGGCCGTGGCGGAGGCGTCAGCCCGCGGTCGGGCGTAAGACCGGGGTCGGCGTCAGGCCGGGGGCGGCGTCAGGCCGGGGTCGGCGTCAGGTCGGGGTCGGCGTCAGGCCGCTGGAACGTGCCGGTCGGCGCGTGGTGCGCGGACACCCTCCAGGACCCTTGGCACGGCCGCTGCGGCCCCGCCGGACGTGGCCCGGTCGAACTCCGCCGCCCCGCCCACCAGCGGCACCCGCGCCGTCGTCCGGGAGAGGTCCAGGGTGAGCGTCGGCCGGGTGTTCGGCGGGTCGATGAGGTCCTTGTCCGTGCCGGCGACGATCAGCGCCAGGCGGTGCCCCGCAGGGACGACGTGGTCGGTGGCGGCGAGCCGGAGGGTCATCGTGTAGGACCGGCCCGGCGTGAGCGGCACGCCCTCGCCGGCCGAGGCGTGGTGACCGAGGTCGGCCCAGCCGCGGCTGACCACGGTGTAGTCGACGTCGGCCGTCTTCGCCCTGGTCTCCCGGAAGCAGGCGCTGTCCCCGGCCGTGCTCCGGCCCCAGCAGCTCCGGCCGGGCAGCGTGCTGATGCCCTCGGCGGCGTCGGCGTAGTCGCGGATGGTGTCGGGGCCGACGTCGACCAACACGGCGGACAGGTGGGCGGAGGCGGTCGTCGGGGTCGCGGTGACCGTCACACCGGCGGAGCCGGCCAGCCGCAGGTCGCGGGTGAGGGGCGCGGTGAGGAAGCCCGCTTTCTCGGGCGTGGCCGTGGTGAGGTGCGCGGCCCAGTCGGTCTCGCTCAGGCGCGGGTCGTCCGTGAAGGTCGCGGTGCCGCCGGCCCGGCGCAGTCCGAGGGTGCCGACGCCGGCCCGGCTCCCGGCGGCCGGGTGCAGGACGGCGGTCCGGGTGCCGCGCGGCGGCCACGCGGCGGAGGTGGTCCACTGGTCGGGGTGGCGTTCGACGTCGGCCACCGGCTCGCGGTCGACGCCGTTGTCGTAGCCGAGGAGTTCATGGTCGAACCAGCGGTGCAGGGTGTCGACCCAGGCGCCGCGCCGGTAGTCGAACGGGTCGACGTGCCCGGTCTGGGACAGCCAGATCTTGCGCTCCACACCGTGCCGGGCGAGCGCGTCCCACCACTGGCCGAAGTTCTTGGTGCGGACGTTGAGGTCCTGCATGCCGTGCACGACGAACACGCTGGCGCGCACCTTCGCCGCGTCCTTGACGTAGTCCCGCTCGGTCCACAGCGGGGTCCAGTCACCGCTGCGCGGGCTGCCGTCGGCGAGCCGTCGCTGCACGGCGGCGCAGTGGGCCTGCGTGTCCTCGCTCTCGACGTAGCCGGCCAGCTCGTCGGGGCCCTCGTCGTAGAGCGGGGCGCCCTGCGCGAAGTAGTAGTCGTACCAGGAGGAGATCGCGCTGATCGGGACGATGGTCCGCAGGCCCTTCACGCCCGTGGCGGCGACGCCGTTGGCGACGGTGCCGTCCCAGCTCTTGCCGATCATGCCGGTTCTGCCGTTGGTCCATCCGGCCTTCACCGGGCTGCCGCCCGAACGGCTGGTGTACGCCCTGGCGCGGCCGTTCAGCCAGTCGACCACGGCCTTCGCGGACAGGACGTCGGACCGGCCGCCGACGTCGACGCAGCCGTCGGAGCGGTTGGTGCCGGCGAGGTCGACGCCGACGAAGGCGTAGCCGCGGGGCACGAAGTAGTTGTCGTAGAACAGCGGCATCTGGACGACGTGGCCTTGGGCGTCGTACGTCTTGAGCTGGCTCTCGTTGCCGCGTCCGCAGCAGGAGTAGTAGGGGCTGGCGTCCATGATGACCGGCACCTTGCGGCCCTCGCGGGCCGGTTCGGCGGGCCGGACGATGTCGGCGGCGACCCGGTCGCCCCTGCCGTCGCCGTCCTCGTCGAGCCCGGTGTCCACCCATACGGACTCGCGGATGGCGTGGGCGTAGGAGTAGACGGGCCGGCTCTCCTCGGGGGCGGCCGCCCGGGCGGTGGCCGGGAGGAGGAACACCGCCATCAGGGTGACGGCGACCGTGGTCGCCGCCGTTCTCCAGATCGTCGTGCGCGTGCGTTTCGGCATGCGCGGACGGTACTCCGGGCAACTCGCGCGCAGAAGGGGGCTTTCGGGTGCTCGTGACGGCCGAATGGCGATCGTGTGACAGGGGGTGCCATGGACAGGTCAGAGGGCACAGGGACTGAATAGGCTCCGAACAGACTTCTGACGAACGGACTTACCGTCCTGACGACTTGGAGCTGACGTGCACCGCAGAATCATCGCCCCGGGCGCACTGGCGGCGGCCTCCCTGCTGCTGGCGATCCCGGCATCGGCCGCGAGCCACTCCCCCGGCGCACCGGGCATCGGCGATCCCTACTACCCGTACTACGGCAACGGCGGCTACGACGTCTCCCACTACGACCTGAGGCTGCAGTACCAGCCGAAGACGGACGAGTTGCAGGGGACGGCGACGATCCTGGCGAGGACCACGCAGGATCTGTCCAGCTTCGACCTGGACTTCCTGCTGGACGTGAGCGAGGTGCGGGTCAACGGCGCCAAGGCGTCCTTCGCCGCGTCCGGCCAGCACGAACTCGTCGTCACCCCGAGGACGCCGCTGGCCAAGGGCACGCCGGTCACGGTCGTGGTCCGCTACAGCGGAGTGCCCTCGACGAAGAGCGCCTACGGCTTCTCCACCTGGCACCGCACGCCGGACGGCGCGGTGGCCGCGGACGAGCCCGAGGCGGCCTGGTGGTGGTTCCCGAGCAACGACCATCCCAGTGACAAGGCGACCTACGACGTGTCGGTGGCCGTGCCGGACGGCACCCAGGCCATCTCCAACGGCACGCTCCAGTCGACCAGCTCGAAGCTGGGCTGGACCCGCTACACCTGGCGGCAGGACAAGCCGCAGGCCACGTACCTGTCCACGCTGGCGCTGGGGAAGTTCGACATCACCACCAGCACCTCGGACGGCGGGGTGCCCGTGCTCAACGCCTACAGCAAGGACCTCGGCGCCGACGACGGGGCCGCGCGGGCCAGCGTGGAACGCACCGGGGAGCTGGTCGACTGGCTGAGCGGGTACTTCGGGCCGTATCCGTTCAGCTCGGCGGGCGGGTACGTCCCGAACACCACCACCGGATACGCGCTGGAGACGCAGACCCGCGTCTACTACAGCCCGAAGCAGTTCGCGAACGGCTCCAACACCTCCGTGGTGGTGCACGAACTGGCCCACCAGTGGTACGGCGACGACGTGTCGCTCAAGCGCTGGAAGGACATCTGGATCAACGAGGGCTTCGCCCGGTACGCGCAGTGGCTGTGGTCCGAGCACGAGGGCGAGGGCACCGCGCAGGAACTCGCCGACTACGTGTACGCCTCGCACCCGGCCGGCGACGCGTTCTGGACGGTGGCGCCCGGTGACCCGGGGGCGGACCACCAGTTCGACGCCGCCGTGTACGACCGTGGCGCCCTCGCCATCCAGGAACTGCGCAACGCGGTCGGTGACGAGGCGTTCTTCCGGATCCTCAAGGGCTGGCCGAAGGAGCACGCCTACGGCAACGCGTCGGTGGCCGACTTCCGCGCGTACGCCGAGCGGGTGTCGGGCAGGTCCCTGTCCGCGGTGTTCGGCACCTGGCTGTTCCAGACGTCGAAGCCGGCCGCACCGTCGGCCCGTGCGCTGGTGAGGTCCGGTACGGCGGTGGCGCAGCCGAAGTCGTGGCGGAAGATCGAGGCGACGAACGACGTGCACCGGCACTGACGCCGCGCCCCGGAGAAGCGCACCCCCGGGCACTCGTCGACGAGTGTCCGGGGGTGCCTGTGCGGTCCGCGGCGTGCCGCCGGGCCGCTACTTCGTGAGGTCGGTCAGCTCCTGCTCGGCGTGCTGGGTCACCCGGCGGCGGACGCCGAACCAGCCGGCGACCAGCATGACGGCGAGCAGCGGGATGAGGAACAGGGTCTTGCGGCCGACCTCGTGGTCGTTCCACATCATGCCGAGGCAGACCAGCAGGAACACGATCGTGGCGATCTCGGTGACCGGGGTGAACTTCAGCTGGAAGTGCGGCCGGGTCACCAGGCCCGCGCGGGCGCGGCGGACGAACACCATGTGGCAGAGCATGATGATCACCCAGGTGCTGATGATGCCGAGGGAGGCGACGTTCAGCACGATCTCGAAGGCCTGGCTGGGCACCAGGTAGTTCAGGCCGACGCCGAGCACGCAGACCGCGCAGGTCAGCAGGATGCCGCCGTAGGGCACCTGGCTGCGGTTCATGCGCGCGGTGAACTTCGGCGCGGAACCGGCCATGGCCATGGAGCGCAGGATGCGGCCGGTGGAGTACAGGCCCGAGTTCAGCGAGGACATGGCGGCGGTCAGCACGACCAGGTTCATCACGTCACCGGCCGCCGGGACGCCGATCTTGGACAGCACGGTCACGAACGGGCTCTGGTCGGCGCTGTAGACCGACCCGGGCAGCAGCACCGCGAGCAGCACGACGGAGCCGACGTAGAAGAGGCCCACGCGCCACATGATGGAGTTCACCGCGCGGGGGACGACCTTCTCCGGCTCGGCGGTCTCGCCGGCGGCCACGCCGACCAGCTCCAGGGCGGCGTAGGCGAAGATCACGCCCTGCATGACCAGGACGACCGGCATCACCCCGTGCGGGAAGAGCCCGCCGTTGTCGGTGATGACGCTCAGGCCGGGGGTGTGGCCGCCGACCTTGTGCTGGGTGGCGAGCAGGAAAATGCTGATCAGCATGAAGCCGACGATGGTCGCGACCTTGATGATCGCGAACCAGAACTCCATCTCGCCGAAGATCTTCACCGAGATCAGGTTCACGGCGAGGACCACAGCGAGGGCGATCAGCGCCAGCACCCACTGGGGTACGGAGGTGAAGAGGCTCCAGTAGTGCGTGTAGAGCGCGATCGCGGTGATGTCGGCGATACCGGTCGTCGACCAGTTCAGGAAGTACATCCAGCCGGCGACGTAGGCGCCCTTCTCGCCGAGGAACTCTCGGGCGTAGGACACGAAGGACCCGGAGGACGGACGGTACAGGACCAGCTCGCCGAGGGCCCGGACGACGAAGAAGGCGAAGACGCCGCACACCAGATAGGCGAGCGCGAGTGCGGGGCCCGCGTTGTGCAGTCGTCCGCCGGCGCCCAGGAGGAGTCCGGTTCCGATGGCACCGCCGATGGCGATCATGTTGACGTGGCGGGCCTTGAGGTCCTTGCTGTAACCGGCGTCGCCCGCGTCCGCGGGCGTCCCGGCCACCTGGGGGTGGGTGGTGGCCTGTGCCGATTCCACGGCTTCCTTGCTCACGGGTGGTTCCATTCCTGGTGCGCCCGGACCTCATGGACCCGGGGTTCGAGCAGGTCTCGGCCCGCACCACCCTCGTGTCGCGGTACAGACCAAGACAGCAGCTTCCCAGACAGGTCCGCCGGTACGCGGTGGCCCATGTCACAGAGCGTCGCTTCTCACACGATCCACTCAGCGGCCACACGACGTTCACCGGAGGTTTAACACCTTTGGTGGGACAGCAATACTGTTCCATATGACGACCGACGCCGGGGACCAGGCACCCCTCACCATCGACGAGCTGGCGGCCCGGACGGGCGTCACGGTCCGCACCGTCCGCTTCTACGGCAGCAAGGGGCTGCTGCCGCCGCCGGTGATCGGCCCGCGCCGGGTGGGGCACTACGGCCCGGACCACGTGGCACGGCTCGCCCTCATCGAGGAACTGCGGCAGCAGGGCATGACCCTGTCGGCGATCGAGCGGTACCTCCGGCAGCTCCCCGACGACCTGACCCCGCACGACCTGGCCATCCACCGGGCGGTGGTCGCGTCCTGGGCGCCGGACTCGGTGGACACGGTGACCCGCGGGGAGCTGGAGCGGCGGGCGGGACGTCCCCTGACCGCCGAGGACGTGGAACGCCTGGCGGCGATGAACGTCGTCGTGGCGGCGGACGGCGACACCTACCGGGTGGACACCGGACTGCTCCGGCTCGGTGTGCAGCTCCTGGACGTCCCGCTGGCGCACGAGGTGATCCTCGCGGCGCGCAAGGTGCTCGTCGAGCACTCGCGCGCCGCGGCTCACGAGCTCTCCCAGCTCTTCCGCGGCGAGGTGGCGGAGCGCGACGCCCGGGACGTGAAGTCACTGTCCGCGCACATGCACCCCTTGGTGGTGCAGGCGCTGCTGACGACGTTCCAGCGTTCGCTGCGGGAGGAGCTGAGCGAGTGGGTCACCGGTTCAGGGGCGGACTGAGTCGCTGAACCGCTCCCCCTTCTCGGCCTTGGACACGAGCAGCGCGGGCGGGGTGAACCGCTCGCCGTACTGCTCGGCCAGTTCCCGCGCGCGGGCCACGAACCCGGGCAGGCCCCCTTCGTAGCCGTTGATGTACTGCAGGACACCGCCCGTCCAGCCGGGGAAGCCGATACCGAGGATGGAGCCGATGTTGGCGTCGGCGACCGAGGTCAGGACGCCCTCCTCCAGGAGGCGGACGGTGTCGAGGGCCTCGGCGAAGAGCATGCGCTCCTGCATGTCCCGGAACGGGATCCGGCGTCCGGGCTCGGTGAAGTGCTCGCGCAGGCCCGGCCAGAGTCCGGTCCGCCTGCCGTCCTCGTAGTCGTAGAAGCCGGCACCTCCGCTGCGGCCGGGCCGGCCGAACTCGTCGACCATGCGGTCGATGACCGCCTCCGCCGGGTGCGCCGTCCAGGTGCCGCCGGCCTCCTCCACGGCCCGCCTCGTCTCGTTGCGGATCTTGCGCGGCAGGGTGAGGGTCAGCTCGTCCATGAGGGACAGCACCTTGGCCGGGTAGCCGGCCTGGGCGGCCGCCTGCTCCACGGAGGCGGGCTCGATGCCCTCCCCGACCATGGCGACGCCCTCGTTGATGAAGTGGCCGATCACCCGGGAGGTGAAGAAGCCGCGCGAGTCGTTGACGACGATCGGCGTCTTGTTGATCTGCCGGACCAGGTCGAAGGCGCGGGCGAGCGCCTCGTCACCGGTGCGCTCCCCCTTGATGATCTCGACCAGCGGCATCTTGTCGACCGGCGAGAAGAAGTGCAGCCCGATGAAGTCGCTCTGCCGCTCCACGCCCTCCGCGAGGGTGGTGATCGGCAGCGTGGAGGTGTTGGAGCACAGCAGCGCGTCGGGGGCGAGCACCGACTCGACCTCCTGGAACACCTTGTGCTTGAGGGAGGTGTCCTCGAACACGGCCTCGATCACCGCGTCACAGCCCGCGAGGTCGGCGACGTCGGCGGTGGGGGTGATCCGGGCGAGGAGCGCGTCCGCCTTCTCCTGACTGGTGCGACCCCTGGCGACGGCCTTGGCGCACAGCTTCTCCGAGTAGCCCTTGCCCTTGACGGCGGCCTCCAGGGAGACGTCCTTCAGGACGACCTCGATGCCGGCGCGGGCGCAGGCGTAGGCGATGCCGGCGCCCATCATGCCGGCGCCGAGGACGGCGGCCTTGCGGACCTTGCGGGGCTCGATGCCCCGGGGGCGGTTGGCGCCCGAGTTGACCGCCTGGAGGTCGAAGAAGAACGCCTGGATCATGTTCTTCGAGGTCTGCCCGGCGGCCAGCTCCACGAAGTAGCGGGCCTCGATCACCTGGGCGGTCTCGAAGTCGACCTGGGAGCCCTCGACGGCGGCGGCGAGGATGTTGCGCGGAGCGGGGTAGGGGGCACCGCCCGTCTGCTTGCGCAGGTTGGCCGGGAAGGCGGGCAGGTTGGCCGCGAACTTGGGGTTGGCGGGCGTACCGCCCGGGATGCGGTAGCCCGGCTTGTCCCAGGGCTGCTGCGACTCGGGGTTGGCGTCGATGAAGGCGCGGGCCTTCGCGAGCAGTTCCTCCGGGCTCTGCGCCACCTCGTGGACCAGGCCGTTCTCCTGGGCGCGGCGCGCGTTGTACTGGGTGCCCTGGAGGAGCACCTTCAGCAGGGCGTCGGCGATGCCCAGCAGCCGCACGGTGCGCACGACTCCGCCGCCGCCGGGGAGCAGGCCGAGGGTGACCTCGGGGCAGCCGATCTTCGTCCCGGGGGTGTCCAGGGCGACCCGGTGGTGGCAGGCGAGGGCCAGCTCGAAGCCGCCGCCGAGGGCCGCACCGTTGATCGCCGCGACGACCGGCTTGCCGAGGGTCTCGATGCGGCGCAGGTCGCGCTTGATGGCCAGGCCGCCGTCGAACAGCTCCTGGGCGGTCCCGGGCGTGACCCGGATCAGGTCGCGCAGGTCACCGCCGGCGAAGAAGGTCTTCTTCGCCGAGGTGAGGATGACGCCGCGGACGGTGTCCTTCTCGGCCTCCAGCCGGTCGGTGACCGCGGCCAGGGAGTCGCGGAACGCCTGGTTCATGGTGTTCGCGGACTGGTCGGGGTCGTCCAGGACGAGGGTGACGACACCGGTGTCGTCCTGTTCCCAGCGGATGGTGGTGCTCTCGGTCATGACAGTCGTCTCCGTTGAGGTCGCTTGGTTCCGCGGGGAGTTCAGATGCGTTCGACGATGGTGGCGATACCCATGCCGCCGCCGACGCAGAGCGTGGCGAGGCCGTACCGCTTGTCCTGGCGCTCCAGTTCGTCGACGAGGGTGCCGAGGATCATGGCGCCGGTGGCGCCGAGGGGGTGGCCGAGGGCGATGGCGCCGCCGTTGACGTTGACCTTGTCCAGGGACAGGCCCATGTCCTTGACGAAGCGCAGCACGACCGCGGCGAACGCCTCGTTGATCTCGACCAGGTCGATGTCGTCGATGGTGAGGCCGGCCTTGGCCAGGGCCTTGCGGGTGGCCGGCGCGGGGCCGGTGAGCATGATGGTCGGCTCGGAGCCGGAGACGGCCGCGGAGACGATCCGCGCGCGGGGCGTGAGGCCGTAGCGCTCGCCGATCTCCCGGGAGCCGATCGCGACGAGCGAGGCGCCGTCCACGATGCCGGAGGAGTTGCCCGCGTGGTGGACGTGGTCGATCTTCTCCACCCAGTGGTACTTCTGCAGTGCGACGGCGTCGAAGCCGCCCAGGTCGCCGATGTCCGCGAACGACGGCTTGAGCTTCGCGAGGGAGTCCGCGGTGGTGCCGGGGCGCGGGTGCTCGTCGTGGTCGAGGACGACCAGGCCGGCGCGGTCCTTCACGGGGACCACCGAACGGTCGAAGCGGCCCTCCTTCCAGGCGGTGGCGGCGCGCTCCTGGGACAGGGCCGCGTACTCGTCCACGTCCCGGCGGGTAAAGCCCTCGATGGTGGCGATCAGGTCGGCGCCGATGCCCTGCGGCACGAAATTGACGTCGAGGTTGGTCATCGGGTCGTTGAACCAGGCGCCGCCGTCCGAGGCCATCGGCACCCGGGACATGGACTCGACGCCGCCCGCGAGCACGAGGTCCTCGAAGCCGGAGCGGACCTTGGCGGCGGCCATGTTGACGGCCTCGAGCCCGGAGGCGCAGAAGCGGTTCTCCTGCACGCCCGCGACGGTGTCCGGCAGCCCGGCGGCGATCGCGGCGATGCGGGCGATGTCGGAGCCCTGGTCGCCTACGGGTCCGACGACACCGAGCACGATGTCGTCGATCGCGGCCGGGTCCAGGCCGGGGAAGCGGTCGCGGATCTCGTGGATGAGGCCGACGACCAGGTCGATGGGCTTCGTGCCGTGCAGGGCGCCGTTCGCCTTGCCGCGGCCGCGCGGGGTGCGGATCGCGTCGTACACGTACGCTTCGGTGCTCACTGGTGTGCCTTTCGGGAGGGTGGGCCGAGCGGGTGGCGGTCAGCCGCCGTCGGTGACCAGGTCGTCGCAGTCGTCGGTGGGGTGTGCCGGCAGCCCCCAGTCCCGGACGACCGCCGCCGTGTCCGCGCCGGGCCGGGCGGGGCCGGTGCGCAGGGTGGCGGGGGTCGCGGAGAAGCGGGGGGCGGGGGCCGGCTGGGTGATGCCCTCGTGCTCGGTGAAGGTGCCGCGGGCCGCGAGGTGCGGGTGGTCCGGGGCCTCGCGCAGGCTCAGGACGGGGGCGACACAGGCGTCGGAGCCGTCGAAGACGGCCGTCCACTCGGCCCGGGTGCGGGCCTTGAAGGCGGCGGCGACCCGTTCGCGCAGCTCACCCCAGCGGGTCCGGTCCGTGCGGGCGGACGCCAGGCCGTCGAGGCCGAGCAGGCGCAGGAACTCCGCGTAGAACTTGGCTTCCAGGGCGCCGACCGCCATGTACCCGCCGTCGGCGGTCTCGTAGGTGCCGTAGTAGGGGCAGCCGCCGTCCAGGAGGTTGGCGGCGCGCTTGTCCTGCCACCCGCCGGCGGCGAGCATGCCGTGGATCATCGAGGACAGGTGGGCCGTGCCGTCGACGATGGCCGCGTCGACCACTTGGCCGGTGCCGGTCGCGCGCGCGTGGTGCAGGGCGGCCAGCACGCCGACGACCAGGTAGAGGGAGCCGCCCGCGTAGTCCCCCAGGAGGTTGGCGGGCACGGCCGGGGGTTCGTCCGGGCGGCCGATCATGCCGAGTGTGCCGGTGAGCGCGATGTAGGCGACGTCGTGGCCGGCCCGGTCGGCGAGCGGGCCGTCCTGGCCCCAGCCGGTCATCCGGCCGTAGACCAGGCGGGGGTTGCGGGCGTGGCACTCCCGGGGGCCGACGCCGAGCCGCTCGGCGACGCCCGGCCGGTAGCCCTCGACGAGGATGTCGGCCCGCTCGGCCAGGTCCAGCACCCGCTCGGATCCTTCTGGCGCCTTCAGGTCGACCACGAGGGAGCGCTTGTTGCGGTTGGTGACGTCGCAGGCCGGATCGATGCCGAGGCCCACACCGCCCGGACGGTCCACCCGGACCACGTCGGCGCCCAGGTCGGCCAGCAGCATGGCGGCGAACGGGCCGGGCCCGATGCCGGCCAGTTCCACCACGCGCACGCCGGAGAGCGGACCGGTGACCGGCGCCGGTGGCGTCCCTGCCGTTGTCATGCGTCCAGCCCCCAAGCGTGTGTGACACAACTGATGTAACACCGGTGATGCTAAGAACGCGTTCCACCGGACACAAGACCTGAACGAGCAAGCGCTTAGCCAAGTGCCCGGCGCCCCGGCCTTCACCCGGGAGAGTGAGCACTCCCCCTGCCGCCCCGGCCGGCGGCAGCGGACCACGTGCGCAGGCCGGGTGCCTACCGGCCCACCCCGGTCACGGTCCCGCCCCGCGAGAGCCGGCCGGCCGCTCCGGGCACGCGGGTGCTTTCTCCCGCTTCTTCAGGGCATTCCTGGCTACGGCCACCGCTGCCTCCGGGCTGGTCTTCGGACTGCGCACCTCTCACGCTAGCCTCGGCCACCGACAGCGGCGCGTGCTGCGTGGCGGGCGCGAGACAAGGGGTGTCATGAGCAGGATGAGCAGGACAGACCGTCCCTACGACCTCGTGCTCTTCGGGGCCACCGGCTTCGTGGGCACGCTCACGGCACACCATCTCGCCGCGCACGCGCCGCGTGACCTGCGCTGGGCGGTGGCCGGCCGGGACGAGCGGAAGCTGGCGCGGCTGCGTGAGAGCCTGCCCGCCGGCACGGACGTCGGTGTGCTCCGCGCCGACGTGGCCGAGCCGGCCACCCTGCGCGCCCTCGCCGAACAGGCGCGCGTGGTCGCCACGACCGTGGGCCCGTACGTGCTGTACGGCGAGGAACTCGTCGCCGCCTGCGCCGACTCCGGCACCGACTACCTGGACCTCACCGGCGAGCCGGAGTTCGTGGACCTGACGTACGTCCGGCACGACGCACGCGCGCGGGAGACGGGCGCGCGCCTGGTGCACGCCTGCGGTTTCGACTCGGTGCCGCACGACCTGGGCGCGTACTTCACCGTCCGGCAGCTGCCCGAGGGCGTGCCGCTGACCGTGGACGGCTACGTCACCGTGGACGCGGCCTTCTCCGGCGGCACCCTCGCCTCGGCGCTGAACCAGCTGGCCCGCGGGCGGCAGATGCTGAGGGCCGCGCGCGAGCGGGCACGGTACGAGCCGCGGCTGCCGGGCCGCCGGGTGACGGCGCCCGCGGGCGCC
>NZ_WWJT01000633.1 GCF_009865385.1 Streptomyces sp. SID486
GCCCCGGCCGGCGCCGCCTCACCGGCGGCCGGGCCGGCCACGGCGAGCGGTCCTCTCCCGCCGGTGCGAGTCAGCACGGGAACGGCTGTCGGACATGCGCGAACGCCGGTCCATCGGATACCAAGGGCCTATGGCGGTCTTCGTCGCGCTCGGCGCGTTCCTGATGACGCTGGCCGGCGGCTGGACGGCACAGCGCGTGACCGACCGCCGCCACCTGGTCCTGGGCCTGGCCGGCGGGCTGATGCTGGGTGTCGTCGGCCTGGACCTGCTGCCCGAGGCACTGCGCGCGGCCGACCGCGAGGTGTTCGGCGTACCCGCCGCCCTGCTGCTCTTCGTGACCGGGTTCCTGCTGGCCCACCTCGTGGAACGCACCCTCGCCGCCCGCCAGGCGGCGCACGGCGGAGCCGAGGGGACGGCCCACCGGGCGCCCGAGGTGGGCCTCGCGGCGGCCGGCGCGATGGTGGGCCACAGCGCCATGGACGGCGTGGCCGTCGGCGCGGCCTTCCAGGTGGGCGGCGGCATGGGCACGGCGGTCGCGCTCGCCGTGATCGCCCACGACTTCGCCGACGGCTTCAACACCTTCACCATCACCAGCCTGTACGGCAACGCGCGCCGCCGGGCCGTGGGGATGCTGCTCGCCGACGCCTGCGCACCCGTGCTCGGCGCGCTGTCCACGGTCTTCTTCCACCTCCCCCAAGCGGTGCTCGGCGGCTATCTCGGCCTCTTCGGCGGCGTACTGCTCTACCTCGCCGCCGCCGAGATCCTGCCCGAGGCCCACCACGAGCACCCGGCCCGCTCCACCCTGCTGTGCACGGTCGCCGGAACCGCGTTCATCTGGCTGGTGGTCGGCCTCTCCGGCTGACCGCGCGCCCGGCCTCACGGTGCCCCGTCCGCACCGCCGGCCCCGGGCGTCCGGCACCGCCGCACGAACCGCTCGGCGACTTGGGGCCGGGACGCCCAGTGCGTGTGCAGATAGCTCGCGTGCACACCCTGCCGGACGAAGCCCTCGACCCGCCGGACCGGGGCGCGCACACCCCAGGCGGGATCGGCGCCCGCGCCCGGCTCGACGACGGTGCGGTGGAACTCGTGCGCCCGCATCCGCGTCCCGGCCGCCGCCAGCACGCTGTCGCCGACGGCCACGGCGTCCCGGTAGCCGAGCGTCAGCCGCTCGCTCATCCGCGCGGTGGCGTCCAGCACACCGCACATGGGGCGCCCGTCCAGCTCACGGCACAGATAGAGCAGTCCGGCGCATTCGGCGGCCACGGGGGCACCGGAGAGCGCCAAGTCCGCGACGGCCTTGCGCAGCGGCTCGTTGGCGGACAGCTCACCGGCGTACACCTCGGGAAAGCCGCCTCCGACGACCACCCCGGCCGTCCCCTCGGGCAGCCGCTCGTCCCGCAGCGGGTCGAAGGTGACCACCTCCGCCCCGGCGGCGGCGAGCAGCTCGGTGTGTTCGGCGTAGGAGAAGGTGAACGCCGGCCCGCCGGCGACGGCGACCACCGTGCGGTGCGGCACCGCGACGCCGGGCGGCTCCCAGGCGGGGCAGGTCAGGGCGCCCGCGGTCCGCGCCAGCCCCAGCAGGGCCTCCAGATCGCACCCCTGCTCGACCTGGGCGGCCATGGCCGCCACCGCCTCCACGGCATCGCCACGCCGCTCGGCGACCGGCACCAGCCCCAGATGCCGCGACGGCGTCTCCACCCGGGGGGCCCGCCGCAGCACACCGAGCACCGGCACACCCGTCGAGTCCAGGGCCTCCCGCAGCAGCGCCTCGTGCCGGTCGGACCCCACCTTGTTCAGGATCACGCCGCCGATCCGCACCTCCGGGTCCCAGGAGACGAACCCGTGCACCAGCGCCGCCACCGACCGGGACTGCGAGGACGCGTCCACGACGAGCACGACCGGCGCGCGCAGCAGCTTGGCGACATGAGCGGTGGACGCCAGCTCGCCCTCCCCGGCGGCCCCGTCGTACAGGCCCATCACGCCCTCGACCACGGCCAGGTCGCAGCCCCGCGCCCCGTGCAGGAACAGCGGGGCGACCAGGTCGGGCCCGCACAGGTACGCGTCCAGGTTGCGCCCCGTACGCCCGGTCGCGAGGGCGTGGTACCCGGGGTCGATGTAGTCCGGCCCGGCCTTGTGCGGGGACACGGCCAGCCCGCGCGCCGTGAACGCGGCCATCAGCCCCGTGGCCACGGTGGTCTTGCCGCTGCCCGAGGAGGGCGCGGCGATGACCAGCCTGGGCACCGACGGCATCACCACTCGATGCCCTTCTGGCCCTTCTGGCCGGCGTCCATGGGGTGCTTGACCTTGGACATGTCGGTGACCAGGTCGGCGAAGTCGACCAGTCGCTCCGGCGCGTTGCGCCCGGTGATCACCACGTGCTGGGTGCCCGGCCGGTTGCGCAGCACGTCGACGACCTCGTCGGTGTCGACCCAGCCCCAGTGCAGCGGGTACGCGAACTCGTCCAGCACGTACAGCCGGTACCGCTCGGCGGCCAGGTCCCGCTTGACCTGCTCCCAGCCCTCGCGGGCCTTCTCCTCGTTGTCCAGCTGGGCGTCCCGCTGGACCCACGACCAGCCCTCGCCCATCTTGTGCCAGTCGACGGTGCCGCCCTCGCCGGAGGCGCCGAGCACGCGCAGCGCGTTCTCCTCGCCGACCTTCCACTTCGCGGACTTGACGAACTGGAACACCCCGATGGGCCACCCCTGGTTCCAGGCGCGCAGCGCGAGCCCGAACGCGGCGGTGGACTTCCCCTTGCCGACCCCTGTGTGCACCATCACCAGCGGCCGGTTCCGTCGCTGACGGGTCGTCAGACCGTCCTCCGGTACGACACTCGGCTGTCCCTGCGGCATTACGCGGCCCTCCTCGACGTCCCCTGCACATCCCTGACCAGCCCGGCGATCGAGTCGGCCCGCAACTCCTCCAGCGTCACGGCCGTACCGCCCAGCTCTCCCGCCAACTGCCCGGCGAGCCCGAGGCGCACCGGACCCGCCTCGCAGTCCACCACCACCGAGGCGAGCCCCCCGGCCGCGAACAGCCGGGCCGCGCGCCCGGCCAGCGCGACCGGCTCCGGGCCGCCCGTGGCCCGCCCGTCGGTCACCACCACGACCAGCGCCCGCCGCGCCGGATCCCGCAGCCGCTCCACCCGCAGCACCTCGTGGGCCTTCAGCAGCCCGGCGGCCAGCGGAGTCCGGCCACCGGTCGGCAGCGACTCCAGCCGCGCGGCGGCGGCGTCGACGGAGGACGTCGGCGGCAGCGCCACCTCCGCCCCGGTGCCCCGGAACGTCACCAGGCCCACCTTGTCCCGCCGCTGATAGGCGTCGAGCAGCAGCGACAGCACGGCACCCTTGACGGCGCCCATCCGCCGCCGCGCCGCCATGGATCCGGAGGCGTCCACCACGAACAGCACGAGGTTGCCCTCGCGGCCCTCCCGGGTCGCCTGCCGCAGATCGTCCCGGCGGACCACCAGTCCCGGCCCGGACCGCCCGCGCGCCCGCTGGTGCGGGGCCGCGGCCTGCACCGTGGCCGCCAGGTGCAGCTTGGTCAGCGCACCCCGGGGCCGGCGGGCGCCGGTCGTCCGGCCGTGCTCGGTCCGCGCCCGCGACCGCCGCCCGGCGGCCCCCTCGCCGAGTCCGGGCACGCTCAGCACCTTGGCGCGGAAGGGCTCGGCGGCGCGTACGGCCGTCGGCGTCCGGCTCGCCGTCGGTGTCGGCGTCCGCCGGGTAGGCGTCGTACGGCGCGTAGCCGGTGCCGGGCGGGTACGGGTCGTCGTAGGCGCCGCTGACCGTGCGCATGTGCGGCAGCAGGCGCGTGCCGGCGGCGTCCGGGGCGGTGCGCTGGTGGCCCACCACCGGGGTCTCGACGGTCTGGTCGAGTTCGTCGTAGGTGTCCGTGAAGCCCGTCTGGACGCGCGGGATGACCTGGGTGGCGCCGGCCTCGGCTTCGTCGGCGTGGCGGACGCTGCTGCCCCGCACGGCCTGGAGGAGCCGGTGGGCGCCGGTGTCGTCGGGGGCGGACTTGCCGCTCCACACGACGGGGCGGCGGCGGCCGGTGGCGCCCGCCCGGCCCCCCGTGCCCATGACGGGCATCCGGGCGGGGTCCTGGCCGGCGCTCAGGTGCCGGGAGATCCGCGGGGATTGGGTGCCCCTCGCCGTCGCGCCCAGCTGCACGCGGAAGCTGGCGTGATTGACGATGACCTGCGCCGGATCGCTCGGCACCTTCACCATGCTCAGCGCGGGAGCGTCGTCGAATCCCGACGAGCGGTCCCCCGTGGGTGTGCGGGGTGTTCTGGTGTCCACACTCATCTAACCGAGTGACGTGGTGTTAGGACACTGCTTTGACCGGCCGGATGTGTCCGGTCTCCGTCAAACCCACGCCGAGCGCCATATGGGCGCCTCGATTACCCCACGAGGGTGAAGTTCCGGACAGGCATTCGACCCCGTCCGGATCCCTGTCCGGATCGCTGCCCGGGACCCTGTCCGGCTCCGGTCGTGCGTTCGGCCCTGCCCGGGACCCTGTCCGGCTCCGGCCGTGCGTTCGGCCCTGCCCGGATCCCTGCCCGCTGCCCGGGTCCCTGTCCGGCTCCGGCCGTGCGGTTCAGCTGCGCCTGCGCGCCGCCTCGTACAGCACGATGCCCGCGGCCACACCGGCGTTGAGCGACTCGGCGCCGCCCGGCATCGCGATCCGGACCCGGTGGTCGCAGGTCTCGCCGACCAGGCGGGACAGGCCCTTGCCCTCGCTGCCGACGACGATGGCGACCGGGCCGTCCAGGGCCTGGAGGTCACCGAGTTCGACCTCGCCGTCCGCCGCCAGACCGACCACCGTGAGACCGGCCTTCTTGTAGGCCTCCAGGGTCCGGGTGAGGTTGGTGGCACGGGCGACCGGGGTGCGGGCGGCCGTACCGGCGGAGGTCTTCCAGGCACCGGCGGTCATGCCGGCCGAGCGCCGCTCGGGGACGACCACGCCGTGGCCGCCGAAGGCGGTCACCGAGCGGACGACGGCGCCCAGGTTGCGCGGGTCCGTCACACCGTCGAGGGCGACCACGAGCGGGTCCGCGCCCTCGTCGGCCGCGGCGGCGAGCAGGTCCTCCGGGTGCGCGTACTCGTACGGCGGGACCTGCAGGACGAGGCCCTGGTGGTTGAGGCCGTTCGTCATGCGGTCCAGCTCGGGCCGCGGCGCCTCCATGAGGTTGATGCCGCCCCGCTCGGCGGCGAGCTGGAGCGCCTCGCGGACGCGCTCGTCGCTGTCGATGAACTGCTGGACGTAGAGGGTCGACGCGGGGACGCCCTCGCGGAGCGCCTCGACGACCGGGTTGCGGCCGACGACCAGCTCGGAGGCCGACTTGCCGCCGCGCCCGCGGGCCGTCGGGCGGCGCACGGCCTGCTTCGCCTTGGCATTGGCGATGCGGTTCTTCTTGTGCCCCTTGCGCATCTCGGCGGGCGGGGTCGGCCCCCTGCCCTCCAGGCCCTTGCGCCGCTGGCCGCCACTGCCGACCTGCGCGCCCTTCTTGCCGGACATGCGGCGGTTGTTCGCGGCCATGAGTTACCCGTCTCCGTGAGCTTCGTACGTACGTCTTATGCAGTGTGCCGCCCGGGAGGCCGGGCGGCACAGTCGATCAAGCAGGGCCTAGCGTGCGCCGATGCTCCAGCGCGGTCCCTGCGGGCTGTCCTCGATGGCCAGGCCGGCCTGGCCCAGCTGGTCGCGGATGGCGTCGGCGGTGGCCCAGTCCTTGCGGGCCCGGGCCGATTCGCGCTGGTCCAGCACCAGGCGGACGAGGCTGTCGACCACGCCGTGCAGGTCCTCGCCGCCGTCGGCGGCGTCGCCGGCCCAGTGCGGGTCGAGCGGGTCGAGTCCGAGGACGCCGAGCATGGCACGCACCTCGGCGAGCCGGGCGACGGCGGCTTCCTTGTCGTCGGCGGCCAGCGCGCTGTTGCCCTGCCGGACCGTGGTGTGCACGACGGCGAGGGCCTGCGGGACGCCCAGGTCGTCGTCCATCGCCTCGGCGAAGGCGGGCGGGACCTCGGCGGCCGGCTCCACGGTCTTCCCGGCCAGCTCGGTGACCCGCTGGGCGAAGCCCTCGATCCGCGCGAACGCGGACTCGGCCTCACGCAGCGACTCCTCGCTGTACTCGATCATCGACCGGTAGTGCGGGGTGCCGAGGTAGTAGCGCAGGACGATCGGGCGCCACTGCTTGACCATCTCGCCGACCAGGACGCTGTTGCCGAGCGACTTGGACATCTTGTCGCCCGCCATGGTGACCCAGGCGTTGTGCACCCAGTACTGGGCGAAGTCGTCGCCGTACGCCTTGGCCTGGGCGATCTCGTTCTCGTGGTGCGGGAAGATCAGGTCCAGGCCGCCGCCGTGGATGTCGAAGGCGGTGCCCAGGTACTTGTGGGCCATCGCCGAGCACTCCAGGTGCCAGCCGGGGCGGCCGGGGCCCCACGGGGTGGGCCAGGTCGGCTCGCCCGGCTTGGCCGCCTTCCACATCGCGAAGTCACGCGGGTCCCGCTTGCCGGTCTCGCCCTCGCCGGACGGCTGGAGCAGGTTGTCCAGCTCCTGCCGGGACAGCTGGAGGTAGCCGGGGAAGGACCGCACGTCGAAGTAGACGTTGCCGTCCGCCTCGTACGCGTGCCCGCGCTCGATGAGGCCCCGCATCATCTCGATCATCTCGGTGATGTGGCCGGTGGCGCGCGGCTCGTACGTCGGCGGCAGGCAACCGAGGGCGTCGTAACCGTCGTTGAACGCGCGCTCGTTGGCGTACCCGATCGACCACCAGGGCCGGTTCTGCTCGCGGCTCTTGGCGATGATCTTGTCGTCGATGTCGGTGACGTTGCGGACGAACGTCACCTCGAAACCGCGGTACTCGAACCAGCGGCGCATGATGTCGAAGTTGAGGCCCGAGCGGATGTGGCCGATATGGGGTGCCGCCTGCACGGTGGCGCCACACAGGTAGATCGAGACACAGCCCGGCTTGAGCGGGGTGAAGTCACGGATCTGCCGGGCGCTGGTGTCGTACAGGCGAATAGTCACCACTCCAGGGTAGTGGGCGACAGGCAGTGCCATGCGCCTTCCTGTGGGGAAGGACTCACATCATGCCGACGACCTTCTGCGGCCGGATGCGCACCACCACGCGCTGGGCGTCCTGGGCCGACGCCGGGTTGAAGTCGGCGTAGTCCTTGCCCGTGTACTTGCGGCTCAGCTCGTCGATGAGCTCCGCGCCGCCGTCGGTCGTCAGCTCGGCGGTGCCGCGGATCTCGGCGTACTCGTACGGCTGCTCGGGGTTCATCACGACCACCGTCACCCGCGGGTCCCGGCGCAGGTTCTTCTCCTTGCGACGGCCCACCGTGGTCGAGAAGAGCACGTCGTCGCCGTCGCGCTTCACCCAGACCGGGGACATCTGCGGGCTGCCGTCGGGCTGGACGGTGCCGACGACGATGAACACCTTCTCGTCGAGCAGGGACTTCAGGCGGTCGGGCAGAGCGTAGGACACGGGTACCTCCCGGAGGCCGGACAACGGTGACTCTCCGGGTACCCTCGCACGCCGTCGGCTCACCCGCACGACGAATGCCACGACCGCCCTGCTCAGCTCAGCGGCGCCGCGAGTGCCCTGACCGCCCCGCCCAGCTCACTTGCACCACGAGCGCCCTGACCGCCCTGCTCGGCTCACCCGCACGACCGCCACGACCGCCCTCCCGCTCAGCTCACCCGCACCACGAGCGCCGTGGCCACCGCCATCAGCCCTTCCTCGCGGCCCGGGAAGCCGAGGCCGTCGGTCGTCGCGCCGGAGACGGACACCGGGGCGCCGGCCGCCTCGGAGAGGATCTTCTGCGCCTCGTCACGACGCTTGCCGATCTTCGGGCGGGGGCCGATTACCTGGACGGCGACGTTGCCGATGGCGAAGCCCGCCTCGCGCACGATCCGGGCGGCCTCGGTCAGCAGGGTGACCCCGGAGGCGCCGGACCACTGCGGACGGCCGGTGCCGAAGTGCTGCCCGAGGTCGCCGAGCCCGGCGGCGGAGAAGAGCGCGTTGCACGCGGCGTGGGCGACGACGTCGGCGTCGGAGTGCCCGGCCAGACCGCTCCCCTCCCCTTCCCACCTCAGGCCCGCGCACCACAGCTCGCGGCCCTCCTCGAAGGCGTGGATGTCGGTGCCGATGCCGACCTGGGGAAGGACGACGGACGACTCAGAAGCCATCGTTCAGCCTCCTGCGGGCGAGAACCGCCTCGGCGAGGACCAGGTCCAGGGGGCGGGTGACCTTGAACGCCTCCTCGTGGCCGGGCACGGCGACGACCGTCAGCCCCAGCTGCTCCACCATGCTCGCGTCGTCGGTGACGTTCTCGGTGACCGTCTCGTGGGCGCGGACCAGCGTCTCGCGGTCGAAGCCCTGCGGGGTCTGGACGGCACGCAGCCGGGCCCGCGCGGGGGTGGCGACGACCGGCTCCGGGTCACCGGCGACGGCCGCGGGCTCGACCTCCTTGACCGTGTCGGCCAGCGGCAGCGCGGGCACCACGGCGGGGGCGCCGTCACGTACGGCCTCGACGACCGCGTCGACCGTGTCCACCGGGACGAGCGGGCGGGCCGCGTCGTGCACCAGGACGATCCCGTACTGCGGCGGCAGCGCGTCCAGGCCGAGCCGGACCGACTCCTGGCGCGACTCACCGCCGGGCACGACCAGGAAGTCCGTCCGGTCGGGCAGCGCGTGCGCGTCGAGCAGCGACTTGACCTCGGCGGCGCCGTCGGGCGGGGCCACGACGACCACGAGCGAGACGCGGCGGGACGCGGCGAGGGCGCGGACCGCGTGGACGAGGATGGGCGTGCCGTTCAGCGCGCGCAGCGCCTTGGGGGCGCCCGGACCGAGGCGTACGCCCCGGCCGGCGGCGGGAATCACGGCGGCGACGGGGGTCTGCACGGGGGTGGGGCGTGATTCGTCAGACATCGGATCCTGTCAGGTTTGTGTGCTCGACCTACGTGGGTATGGCCTGGAGGAGTGCCGGGCGCGACGCCTTGACCGGACCCTTTCCGTGACCCTGGTCGAGCCATCCGCCCGGGCCCGGCACCTCAAGTATCAGGGGGTTGATCGAGGGTTCTCCCCGAGGCCGACCCGCTGCGGGGACGGGGGCGGGGACGAACATGCCGCAGCGCCCGGCGACAGGATCAGTGTCATCGGGCACCGCGGCATTTCACTGTGCTGAGCGTGCCGGAAGCGAGGGTTCGCTGCCGCTGCGCGTCAGGAGGCGAGAACCTCGTCGAGCAGGGCCTCGGCCTTGTCCTCGTTCGTGTTCTCCGCGAGAGCCAGTTCGCTCACCAGGATCTGGCGGGCCTTGGCGAGCATGCGCTTCTCACCGGCGGACAGTCCGCGCTCGCGCTCGCGACGCCACAGGTCGCGCACGACCTCGGCGACCTTGATGACATCGCCGGAGGCGAGCTTCTCCAGGTTTGCCTTGTAACGACGGGACCAGTTCGTGGGCTCCTCGGCGTACGGCGCGCGCAGCACCTCGAAGACCCGGTCCAGTCCATCCTGACCGACCACATCACGCACGCCGACGAACTCCGCATTGTCCGCTGGCACACGTACCGTCAGGTCACCCTGGGCGACCTTCAGCACCAAGTAGGTCTTGTCCACGCCTTTGATCTGGCGAGTTTCGATAGCCTCGATCAGCGCGGCCCCGTGATGGGGATAGACCACGGTGTCGCCAACCTTGAACGTCATGTGACAGGTACCCCTTCCGTGGCTATCCAGGGTAACACGGATACGGCGTCTTCTGAATGGCGTTTTCGCAGGTCAGGGCATATCTCGGGGCTTGACAACAGCAACCGGAACGTGCTGCGGGGAACCTGCGGGAGCGGGTATTCGCAGGTCGGAGGGGCTCTTCAGGCAAGGGGATACAGGTACGTTACACACCTCGGGAGCCCGTTCCAAGTGGCGGAACGTCCCGATTTGTCCGACCCCAAGCGTGCGACTTCCGCTACTCCGTTCGGTGACCGGAGGTGGATGTGAGACGAATCCGGAATTGATCAACAGCCGCCGAAGGGGTGCCGGGTGATCAATTTCGGGAGGCGCGCGCATTCCTCCACGGAAAATCCGCGAGCGGTGATGCGCGGGCGATGAGAGTGGCGCACCGTCGCGTTATGTGAATGACAGACGAGCGGATCCGCAATGCGGCCGGGGGCTCCTGGCGTCCCGGCGGGTACCCCCACCTGGAGGGAAGGCCGGGGCTTGGGGGAGGGTCGGGTGCGGCGGTGTGGGAACGGCTCGGTAACCTGAGGCCGCTGACAGACACTTAGGGCGGCTTTAATAGGGGAGCCGCCCGCGCGTTCAAGGAGTTGCCGCCGCCGTGAGCAGCAGCCTTCGACGCGGCGCCCTCGCCGCCTCCGCCATCGCTTTCTCGATCGCCTCGCTCGCCGCCTGTGGCGCCGGCAACAACTCGCAGACCCTGGAGATCAAGCCGGACAACGCGGCGACCAGCGTGGGCGACATCAAGATCCAGAACGCCCTCGTCATCACCCAGCCCGACCTGAAGTCGACGGGGCCCGCGGTGATCTCCGCGACCGTGTTCAACTCCGGCGGCACCTCCGAGACCCTCCAGTCGGTCACCGTGGAGGGCAGCGGCACGTCCGCCGAGCTGAAGGCCGCCAAGGGCCGGAGCCTGACCGTTCCGGCGGGTGGCTCGCTGGTCCTCGGCGGCAAGGGCAACGCCTCCGTCGCGCTGCCCAGCGGGCGGGAGTCCGTCCAGGACGGCAACGCCCAGAAGATCACCTTCACCTTCAGCAAGACCGGCAAGGTGAGCCTGAGCGCCTTCGTCGTCCCGGCCACCAGCTACTTCGACAAGTGGGGCCCGTCCCAGATCCCGTCCGCGTCCGCCTCGAAGCCGGCGTCCCCCTCGGCCTCCGGCTCCGGCGCGCCGGGCGCGTCCGGCAAGCCGGGCAAGAGCGGCAAGCCGACCCCGTCCGGCTCCGCGTCCGGCTCCGCCGTCACCCCGGGCGACTCGGCCTCGCAGTCGGCCGCCGGCCACTGACGGACCGTACGCACGACGGAGGGCGGCACCCGCTGGGGGTGCCGCCCTCCGTCGTAGGCGTCCGCGCGGGCGAGCGCCCCGCCACCCGGCGGCCCGCTCGCACGCGGTCTACGGCTCGAACTTGTAGCCCAGTCCCCGCACCGTCACCAGGTACCGCGGCGCGCCCGGGTCGGGCTCGATCTTGGCGCGCAGGCGCTTGACGTGGACGTCGAGGGTCTTGGTGTCACCCACGTAGTCGGCGCCCCAGACGCGGTCGATGAGCTGCATGCGGGTGAGCACCCGGCCCGCGTTGCGCAGCAGCATCTCCAGCAGGTCGAACTCCTTCAGCGGCAGGTCGACCTTGGAGCCGCCGACGGTGACCACGTGGCGGTCGACGTCCATGCGGACCGGGCCCGCCTCCAGCGCGGCCGGCGTGACCTCCTCGGGCTCGCCCCGGCGGCGCAGCACCGCGCGGATGCGGGCGACCAGTTCGCGGGAGGAGAAGGGCTTGGTGACGTAGTCGTCGGCTCCTATTTCGAGACCGACGACCTTGTCGATCTCGCTGTCCTTCGCGGTCACCATGATCACGGGGACGTTGGAACGGCCGCGCAGCTGGCGGCAGACCTCGGTGCCGGGCAGTCCCGGCAGCATCAGGTCGAGCAGGACCAGGTCGGCGCCGTTGCGCTCGAACTCGTCCAGGCCGTCGGGGCCGGTCGCCGCGACGGCGACCTCGAAGCCCTCCTTGCGGAGCATGTACGACAGGGCGTCGGAGAAGGACTCCTCGTCCTCGACGACGAGCACTCGGGTCACGGAAGGACCTCCGGGGCGGGAAGCGGTTCGTACGGGGATGGATCACAGGAGCCGGCCTCGTCCTCGAGGTCGGGGTGCTGCTGCGCGCGCTCGCGTGCCGCGGCCGCCTCCGGCAGTCTGATGGTGAACGTGGAGCCCTGGCCCTCGGCGCTCCACACGGTGACCTCCCCGCCGTGCGAGGCGACCACGTGCTTGACGATCGCGAGGCCCAGGCCGGTACCGCCGGTGGCACGGGAGCGGGCGGGGTCGACACGGTAGAAGCGCTCGAAGACACGCTCCTTGTCCCGCTCGGAGATGCCGATGCCCTGGTCGGTCACGGCGAGTTCGATCATGTCGCCGCCCAGGGCGTTGATCCGGCGGGCGGCGATGCCGACGCGGGTCCGGGCCGGGGAGTAGTTGACGGCGTTCTCGACGAGGTTCCCGAGGGCCGCGGCCAGCTGGCCCCGGTTGCCCCAGACGTGCAGGTCGGCCGTACCGCCGGCGGCCATGGTGATCTGCTTGGTGCCCGCCTGGTGGCGGCAGCGGTCCATCGCCTCGGCGACCAGCTCCTCCACCCGGACGGGCTCGGCGTCCTCCAGCGGGTCGTCGTTCTGCACCCGGGAGAGATCGATCAGTTCCTGGACCAGGTTGGTCAGGCGGGTCGCCTCGATCTGCATACGGCCGGCGAAGCGCTGCACCGCCTCGGGGTCGTCGGAGGCGTCCATGACGGCTTCGGAGAGGAGGGAGAGCGCGCCCACGGGCGTCTTCAGCTCGTGGCTGACGTTCGCCACGAAGTCGCGTCGTACGGCCTCGATCCTGCGGGCCTCGGTCAGGTCCTCGACCAGCAGCAGGACCAGGCGGGAGCCGAGCGGGGCGACGCGGGCGGAGACGGCGAGGGCCTCACCGCGTCCGGTGCCGCGCCGGGGGAGATCCAGTTCCACCTGGCGTATCTCCCCGTCCCGTCTGGTGTCCCGGGCCATCTGGAGCATGGGCTCCACGGCGAGCTTGCCGCCACGCACCAGCCCGAGGGCGTAGGCGGCGGAGCTGGCCTTGACCACGCCGTCGGCCTCGTCGAGCACGACGGCGGAGGAGCGCAGCACCGACAGAACGGTGTCCACGCCGGGCGGGAGTACGGGATCGGTGTGCAAAGAAGTCCTGGTCGGTCGCTTCTGGTCGCGTTCGCTCCAGCGGAACGCCAGCATGGCGATGACACCGGTGAGCACCCCGGCGATCGCTGCCGCTGCGGCGACCGCCGCGTTCACGTCCATGCCTCAAGGTTAGGCATGCCGTGTGAGATGCCCACAGCCGTCCGGGTGGGACCTCGAACACTCGTCGCCCAGAGTTCACCTTGGAGCCAGCATTGGTTCATTTGGGGTGGCGGAAACAGACGCGTACGGGGCACAGCGTGGCAGCGTGGGGTTCGTACCGCCGGTTCACCGGGGGCCGCACGCACGACGTGCCGACCCCCCGGACCCCCGAACGACCCCCCGAACGATGACGCACGAGAGGGAACCCTGATGCGGGACGCGTACCACGAGGAACTGGACTCGATCGGCGACGGACTGGTGGAGATGGCCCGGCTGGTCGGGTCGGCGATCGGGCGCGCCACGACCGCCATCCTCGACGCCGATCTGAAGCTGGCCGAGAGCGTGATCGAGGCCGACCAGAGGGTCGACGAGCTCCAGCACGATCTGGAGGCCCGGGCGATAGCCCTGCTGGCCCGGCAGCAGCCGGTGGCGACGGACCTGCGCATAGTCGTCACCTCGCTGCGCATGTCCGCGGACCTGGAGCGCTCCGGCGACCTCGCCCAGCACGTGGCGAAGCTCGCGCGGCTGCGCTTCCCGTCGCGTGCGGTCCCGCAGGACCTGCACGCCACCATCCTGGAGATGGGCCAGCTCGCCCAGCGCCTGATGGCCAAGGCGGCCGAGGTGATCATCACCAAGGACGTCGACCTCGCTCTCCAGCTGGAGCAGGACGACGACGAGATGGACCTGCTGCACCGCACGCTCTTCCAGCACCTGATCGACGACCGCTGGAAGCACGGCATCGAGACGGCCGTGGACGTCACGCTGCTGGGCCGCTACTACGAGCGGTACGCCGACCACGCCGTGGCCGTCGCCAAGCGCGTGGTGTACCTGGTCACCGGCGAGCACGCGGACGAGCTGCAGCAGGACATCCAGCAGGTGAAGGGCGTCGAGGGCGCGTGACCCCTCTGGGGAGGCCGGGCTTTACCGGGCCGGGCGCCTCCGTGCGCCGTTGACGCGCCCTGCCGGGCGGGCATCAATGGGGCGAGGGCGCCTCTGCCCCCAGGTCTAGGAGGGACATATGGCCGAATCCCCCGGCACCACGCCCGATCCGACACAGGAGCGCGAGACCGAGCAGCCCGCCGAGATCAGGAGCCTGCCGCTGTTCGGCGCGTGCGGCTGCGGCTCGGGCTGCGGCTGCGGGTGCCAGTCGGGCAACCCCTGCCAGTGCGGCTGACGACACCCCGGGGCCGGTGCGACTCGCTTCGCACCGGCCCTTCGCCGTTCCGGATGCCCCTCCCGCCCGCCGGGGGCAGCATGGACGTGCGGGGGTGCGGGAAGGACCTGCGGGAAGGGGCTGTCGCCATGGCCAGGTTCATGGACATCCACCGCGGTATGCAGGGCATCACGGCCGACCAGCTGGCGGAGGCCCACCGGGCCGACCTCGCCGTCGAGGAGGAGGAGTCGGTGCACTTCGAGCACGCCTGGGCCGACCCGGTGTCCGGCACCGTCTACTGCCTCTCCGAGGCCCCCTCGGCCGAGGCCGTCCAGCGCGTCCACGAACGAGCGGGGCACCGGGCGGACGAGGTGCACCCGATACCGCTGGAGGCGTGAGAACGGGGTCCGGCCCGAGACCGCGCCTACGAACTGGAGGCGTGAGAACGGGTCCGGCCCGAGACCGCCCCTCCGGCTGAAGGCGTGAGAACGGGGTCCGGCCCGAGACCGCCTCTCCGGGCCGGAAGCCGCGCCTCCGGGCCGGAAGCGGTCACGCCTCCGGCCAGAAGCTCAGCCTGCGGGCGAGGACGTCCCGGGCCAGCTGACTGACCGTGCGGCCGTCGGCGTAGGCGCGGCCGCGCAACCGGTCGAGGGCCTGCTCGGGGTCCACGTCCAGCTGCACCATCACCATGCCGACGGCCTGGTAGACCTCGGTGTGATCGGCCTCGGAGGCCGCGACCCAGGACGCCACCCGCTCCTCCGTGTCCACGTCGTACGCGTCCGTGCCGTCTGCGCCGCCGCCGCACCCGGCGTGGCCGGCGGACCGCAGGTTCATCAGCGCGACCGTGACCGCGTCCCGCACGCACAGCGCGGTCCGCAGATCGAGTACGGCGAGTCCGCCCACCCGGTCGCTGTAGAGGTCGAGCGTGCCGACGGTGGCGCCGCCGGGACCGAGGGGCAGTGAGAACACGGCGCGGACTCCCAGCCCCACCGCCTCGTGCGCGAAGATCGGCCACCGGCGCGGGTCGGGGCCCGCGGTGAGGTCGGCCGCGAGGACGGGGGCGCCCTCGTCCAGCGCGCTCTGGCAGGGGCCGTCGCCCACGGTGTACTGCAGCTCGGCCATCCGCGCGGCGACCCGGTCGCTGGCACACCAGGTCACGCGGACCCCCTTGCCGCCGGAGATCGACACCGAGGCCCCGGTGACCGGCAGCAGCCGCACACACGCCGCGCACAGCGCGCCGGGCACCGCCCGGGGCGCCTCGGCGTCGCGCACGGCGGCGGCCATCGTCTCACTGGCCCACAACCGGGCGGCGGCGTCAGGCGGCAGCCCCGACGACCCGCATCCCTCGGGCGGCATGGACATCACCCCGGAACGGCAGACACCCCGACCGGCATGCTCCACCGGCATCCCGTGGCCTTCCGAGTTCCCAGGGCGGCCGGAATACTGCGGCGGATTTCCGGCCCGCGGGCGCCCGGCGGACGACGGGACGGCGAGCGCGGGAACGCCAGGAGCACCAGGAACGCCAGGAGCACCAAGCGCACCAAGCGCACCAGCACCACTAGAAGCACCAGAAGCACCAGAAGCACCAGAAGCACCAGAAGCACCAGGAACGACGGAACCGCCACCGCCGTCACCGACACCCATCACCCGGCCCCCGACACCCGACACCCGGCCCCCGGCCCCTGACACCCGGCACCCGACACCCGACACCCGACACCTGACACCTGACACCTGACACCCGGCACCCGGCACCGGCGCCTCGGCAGGGTCGCGCCTGTCAGGGCATCGGCCGCAGTCCGCGCAGGGCGTCGACGACCCGGCCGTGGATCCTGCCGGTTCGCGCGCCCGCTCCCACCCGGAGGCAGACCTCGATGGCGTCGGCCTGCATGGCCCGGTGTCCGAACCGGGCCGAGAACCCGACCAGACCGGCCGGAGTCCGCGCGTGCGCGCCGGGGACCTCCACGGCCAGCCTCACCTCACAGCCCGTGCCGTCGCCGTTGGCCGCGAGGACACCCTCCACGTCACGGACGATCGGCGACAGCGCCTCGTCCAGGGGGCCGCGCGGTATGCCGATCGACCGCTGGGCGACCTCGACTCCGATGCCGCGCAGACCGGTCAGCGTCAGGCGGACGCTTCTGGCGGTGTAGACGTCGTGGTGATGCAGCACGTACACGGCTGTCAGCGCTGCCTGCACCGCTCCGACGACGGGACCGCCGGCCGCCGACGGCGTCACGTCCCAGGCGTGCTCGCTGTCGGCGAGCCTGCGCGGAGCCACCCCGGAGGCCAGGTTCTCGATGCCTTCCAGCGCGCTGTCCCCGAGGTGCCAGGAGCCGCCGTGACCGAAGGAGAGCAGTTGTCCGTCCTCGCCCACGGCGAGGACGGAGTCGTTCGTGGTGACGCCGACCGGGAACAACCCGAGCCGGAGTCCGGCGGCCAGGCGGCTCAGCCGGACGAGCCGGAACCTGGCCTTCTCGGGATCGATGGAGAACCCGACGGCCGCGACTTCCCGGCCCGGCTGCGCCGGCCGGTGCTCGAGGCCGTGGAACTCGCTCAGGAAGGACCGCACGGCGGGGAAGACGGGGAAGGAGATGCCGTGGCTCTCCGCCATCGCGGCGATCCGCAGCACCGCACGCATCGCGTCCTGCTCGGCGTTCCTGCCCGCGGTGGGGCCGGTCCACCCCGGCGCCTGATGGTGCTGGGTCACCGGTCCACCGTTGCGACGCCCAGACGCGCGAGCAGGGCGGCGCACGAGCGGCAGGGCTCCGCCGGGCGTCCGTGCTCCGGATCCCCCTCGGGGCGGATCTTCCGCGCCACCAGCGCCGACCCCGCGAAATGGCCCATCGCCTCGTCGAGGGTCGTCGGCCTTCCACTCCCGGACCGCTGGTCCAGGCCCCACAGCTGATCGGAGATCAGGGCGGTCTCCGCGCAGTGGCCCATGAAGGGTTCCCGCTGCGCGGGGGGAAGCCGGCGGAAGAACTCGACGACCGCGGGGTGCAGGTCCGGATCCGCATCCGCGTCGAGATCGGTCTGACTGAAGATCGCGCCGTTCACCAGCAAGGACGCGGCGGTCATCGGAACATGTTCAGACATAGTAGTCCTCCGCGTCATCGAGCGGATACCCGCGCGAATACCGCATCAGCGCCGAGTGCTTGTCCTCGCCGAGGAAATAACCGCCGGTGTGATGCAGGTAGAAGAACCGCGCGCTCTCGTCGATGAGGATCGTCCCGCCGTCGTACGTGTCGTGCGCGACGGGGAAGACCTTCTTTCCCAGCCCGTCCGAAAGGTCCTGGACGTCTTCGGCGGCGCCCGCGTACATGAGACGCGGAAGGAACATCACCGTGTCCTCGGGAGAGTCGTGCAGGGGGGCCACCAGCCCGACGTGCTCGCGCAGGAAGTCGAGAGCGGGCTGGATGACGTCGAGAACACCGCCGTCGTTGCGGAACGACACCTGGGCGCTCTCCGCCTCGGCTGCGGCGAGGTCGTCACACCGGCGCCCCGGGTACCAGCCGGCGTTCGCCAGCCAGGCGTCGACGGCCTCGGGCGAGTTCAGTACGGGCACAGATCTCATCCTCTTCCAGGTCAGACAGGTGTGACGCCGACGAGCGGCAGCATGCGCTCGCAGGAGGGGCAGGGCTTCTTGTAGTCGCCGTGCTTCACGAAGCCGGGCTTGTCCGGATTCATGTCGCCGGTCTGCCGCGTATGCACCAGTGCCCCGTCCATCACCCTCCTGACGTCGTCGGCGTTCCGTATGTCGACCCCGTCACGCTCCGAGATGGCATGCAGACGGTCCGATATCAGTGCCACCTCGGCGCACTTTCCGTGGCCGACGCCAAGATTCTCACCCTCGGCCGTCGCCTGTCGTTCGACGTCGTCCAGGACGGACTGGAGGGCGGGATGTACGTGCATGTGCGTCTGCGGATCCGGGTTCTGCGGATTCTTCTTCAGTTTCGACACACTGGAATGTCCCGTCAGGACACCTTCGTGCAACAGGGCTCCGGAACATCCCTGCTTGATCCTGCCCTTGCCCAACACGGGCTGCCCGTCGGGCCCGTTGGGAGCCTTCTGCGCTTCGTCGGCCAGATCCCTCGCCTCCTGGACCAGCGCTCGGCGCTGGTCCTCCGGGCTGAGGTGATCGACCTGCATCGCGTCACGGCGGTAGTGCCGCATCTGACCTGCGCTTCTGCCGTGCCAGCCGGGCTGGGGGTCCATCCGCCGGGGACCGCCACCGCCGTTGCCGCCACCACCGCCACCGCCGCCGTTGCCGCCCCCGCCACCGCCGCCGCCGCCCGCCGCACCGCGCGTATCGCCCTCGGGCACGTGGACGCCGTCGGCCTGGCCGCCGACCTTGTGGTCGTTCTCCTTGTGGAGCCGGGAGGCGGCCTTCACGCGCTGCGGGATCTCGTCGCTGACGTGCTTGGCGGTACGGGTGACCGACCTGGTGGCAGCGCTGAGCGCCTTCTCCAGGGCGTGGTCGAATTCCTTGGTGAACCCGTCCCGGCCCTTGGTCCGGCCGAACGCGTGCTTCGCCTTCCCCAGGTGGAAGTGGGCGTTGCTGCCGAGGTCCCCGCCGTGGAGGGAGAGCTTGCCGGCGCCGTCCTCGAACTCGGCGTGGTCGACGCGGGTCCGCTTGACCGCACCGCCGCCACCGCCGCCGCCCGCGGAGTCGAGGGTCATGCCACCCGGGGTGCCGTGGCCTTTGCCGCCGGGGTTGAACGCCCCCTCGGCCAGATCGAGCGCCGTGTCGACGGCGAGCTCCTCCAGCTTCGCCGTGACCGGCTCGGCCAGCTTGGCGGCGATCTCCGCGAGGATCTCCTCGATCGCCTCCTTCACCAGCCGCTTGGCGATCTGCCGCATCAGGATGACCTCACCGGCGGCAGCGGCGGCCGAAATGCCCAGCGTCACCCCGGACGCGGCCAGTTCGGCGACGATGGTCCCGGCGAGCACGCCCAGCTCGACTGCGGCCTTCGTCTTCATCGCGATGGTGATCTCGGCGATCCGGTCGCACACGAACGCGAACGTCCGTGCCACGTCCGGGATCTTCTCCAGGTGGCTGGTCTTCACGTACGACCAGTGCTTCTGCATGGAGTCGACCGCCCAGCCCTCCGACGAGCTGAGGATCCGTGTGATCGCCTTGTGCGCGTTGCCGCCGTGGTCCTCGAACTTGTCCGCGAACTCACGGAGCGCGTCGGCCATGTCCGTGTAGTCGTCCTCGTCGACGTTCGGCCAGTCGACCCCTGCGAGATCCAGTGCCCGGTCGACGATGTCCGGCAGCACGATGCCCATGTCCGCGATCCCCCGTGGTCTTCGGCAACAGCGAAGATCAGCTAAACACTTCGCCGGCGGCCGCCGCCAACCCGGGCGGGGCTCTTATTGCAGAGCCGGGACAACCGCTACAGGGTCATGAAGGTCGAAGCGGCACCCTCGACGCCCCCCACCCGCCGAAAAGCCCCCCGCCGGACGGAGAACCCGCAGGCAGGGGGCTTGTTCGTGCGGGCTTACTTCTTCTTGCCCTGGGTCTTGTCGGGGATCTTGGTGAGCTGGGTTTCCCCTGCTCAGGAGCGGTGGGCTCGTGCGCCTGGTGGTCGTCGTTGGCCGTCATTGGCCACTGTCGAGCGGCCTCGGACGGCTCAGAGACGGCCAGCTTCGGCGCACTCGACTGGCGGCCAGCACCTGCGATGCGCCCCGTCTGAACCTCCGCCGACGCCAGTCAGCCACGACGGCGAGTGCGCCGACCGACCGCGCACTCGTATGCCTCGTTGCGCCCCCGCCGGCCTCCACCGCGTTGCTGGTGCTATCGCAGAGCGAGCCGCGACGGCTGGCCCGTGACGACGATACCGAAGCCCTCAGCTTGGGAAGCTGAGGTCGTTGGAGGGCTCCTCAAGCGCTGACCTGCGCAGACGGCTGCGACTGGGTCCCCTCCGGCTTACCTATTTCCCCGTCACTCCCCGCAGCTCCCCGCTCGATCTGGTGCGGTTGTGGTGCGCTTCGCTGTTACTCACCGTCCCTGGGCTTGGGGTAACACTGTCACGGTCGGGCCCTCCTACGTGGCGTACCGGTGGGACGATCACGTCATCTTTCGTGTCGATTGGGGAGCGGGTGCATGGCGCGCCACTTCGTAGAACTGGACGGCAGGGCCGAGGAGAACTTGCAACGGGCTGCCACTCGCTTGCACATGTCCGTCCATCAGTTGCTCGCCGAGTTGGCTGGCCGTGTCGCGGTAATAGACGGACAACTCCGGTTAGGCGCTCCGGCTCGCGGGGCACCAGCCTCAGTGCCGCAACTCAGGTGCGGGGTTCTCTACCTGGCGAATAGGAAGAAGACGCCCACTCGCATCATTGACCTGCTCCAACGGCTCGACGCGGAGGCTATTCGCCGTTCATGTGGTAACGATCCCAGTCCCATCAGGGAAGCCCTGGTCGATGACGTCGACATACTTATCGTCCTCTGGGGACTCGGAAGGGGCCGGGACAACCGGCTCGGGCTCAAGCTGAGCTCGATACTGGGCGCAAGCGACCGGATCCATGCTCGACTGATCGTGATCGTGCAGCGACGCTACCTCTCCACTGCCCCGACAGCAGACGTGTGCAGCGAGTTGGCTCCCTGGCTAGCCAGGCCGGCGTCCGTCCTCACCGGACACGACGATGACGACGCGTTGAACAACGCCTTCGAACAGCTCTCAGAAGTGTTGCAACGCGTCGTCCCGGGTGGGGCCGCTGCCTTGCGTCACGACCGCCTGACTGTCTCCTTGGACGGGTTGCTGTCTGACGGCCAGGACCGCCTCGGAGGGTGGCGACTGACGCAACTGCGCCCATGCACCTCAGCCGTCGCGCACAAGAATGATCAAGGTCACCGAATTATCCGCAATATCATTCCCGATGAATGAGCCTTGCTTGCTCTCTACGGTCTTGTCCATGGAGACCTTCGAAGCAACGGTCATGCTTGCTCTGCTTTGCACTGTCGTCCTGGTGGCGTGCGGCCACCCGGATCCTCGTGTCCGTGCTGACGCGCGTTCTGTTCTCTCCGCGCTGCTTCAGCCCTTCGACCAGCTAGTCAAGGGGGTGTTGGATGTGTGGCGCCGCTGATACTCAAGCCTTCGCGTCAGACGCCGGCGCGACACTCGTCACGGCACTGCCATCCTCCTCACGGTTGCCGGAGTCGTGCTCAGTGTTGTGATGAAGGTCGTCGGTCGCCCCCAAATCAGCGTCACTGTGGACATACGCGACATCGTCGAGGGCCCACAGCATGAGGCCATGAGCCACATGGATCGCCCACTGTGGAGACCCCTGGTCGTCTGTGACCGCCCGCACTGATGAGTCAGAAGCAGATGTCAAAGGCCCCGGACCGTGATCGGTCCGGGGCTCTTTCCTGGGTGCCCCGGCAGGATTCGAACCTGCGACACCCGCTTTAGGAGTTCGATCCGAGGCGTCTCCCTGGCCGTCAAGCCAACTGGACAGGTTCCGTCGAGAAGCGCGCCCGACCGCTGCTGTCTGCTGTCGTTGATGTCAAACTTGGATGTCAGCGAGCGTCGCTACCACCCTCCGCCGAACAGCGGTTGCAAGGTGGCCGCAATGCCCGACGTCACCGCGAGGATGCCGCCGAGGCTTGCCAGTGTGGTGGTCGCGTTCTGAAACAGCTCTTGCCTGAGCCTTGCCCATCGAGCGCTCCAGAAGATCATCTTGATCTTCTGCCACTTGTGCTGGCGAAGGTGACAGCCCATAAGGACTCCGTGACTGTTGTTGCGGCAGGTGCCGCCACGTCCCTCGGCTCCGCACCAGACGGGCACGTTGAAGAAGAAGTAGAAGGCGCTGACCCCGGACAGGACCAGGAGCACGACCGGTCCGAAGTCGAAGGTCAACCAGCCCGCGATCAGCACCGCGAAGACGATCCAACCCCAATAGTTCCCGAATCCCCTCATGCGCGTTCATGATTCGGATCCGTCGGCTCCGAGGGGGCGGCGCGGTGGGGGCGCACGATAGCAAGCTGGTGCGCCAGGCGAGGCCCGCTGTTTGGCCGGCCCCGAGCAGCCGATCTACGGACCATCGGTCCTGTCGACCAGCAGGAAAACCCGAAAACAGCGCATCTCGATCCCATGGAACCGTTGTTGACCATGGTCGGTGTGTGACACGGCCGTGTACGCCCCCTGATCTGGGCCTGTCGCACCTTCTTGCGCAACTGGGTGACACCAAGCGCCGAGGCCGTGCACAATGTTGCTACTTGGCAGCAGCGCGACTCCCTGCGTCCACCGCCCCGAAGTGGGCATGACTTGAGGGAGTCCGTAATGGAACCGATTTTCCTGCTGCTCATCGCGCTTGTCTTGATGATTGCGCGTGAGAGGTAGTTAAGTCGCGCCAAGTATCGAGGGCCCCCTGTGGGTCCTCGATTTATTTCCCGAAAACATCACTGGCGGCAGAAACTAGGGTGCCGATTGTGGCCAAAGCTGCTACCGGGATACCGATTGCGGCGATCTTCTCCGAGGTGGTAAGGCGTGCCCACCAAGCGCCTGCAGGAATCGATCCATCAACCAGCAGGCGCGCCCTAGATGCCCTTTCTTTGAACACCTTGAAGAGAACACCCAAGACGCCAACAGCCAGCATCGCGCCAATCGCCGCGTTTATATACACCTGATTGCCGCGCGCGGCTTGTGCCTTCTTTATGCATTCCTCTGCCGATTCGACATGCCCTCCGTGCGTCAACCAAAAATAACCAAAGATGCAGAAGAATGCCAGAAATGCCAAGGATACCTTCATTTCATACTTGGGTGAACTCGTAGCCGCGCCGTGAGCGGTCAGGAAGGCCTCTAGTCTTGCTGTTTGACCATATACCCACGTCGAGTCCGCGCCGGCAACATTCAGCTCCGCGCGCTCTTTGTCAAGCGTGATGGTTACGGATCGCTCCCCTGAAGGGGTTTCCGCTTTGAGGGAGATATTGGTCCAATCGTGGCCGACTTCCGGCGTGCCAGTTCTAACAGCCGCCACTAGCTCCGTAAGGGTCGCCTCCCAATATCGCGTGTTGCTCGCAATGGTGGAAATTTGGACTCCGCCGGGTGATATCCCGTCGGAAGCCACAGCGAACAGATGATCCAGATCATCGCGACCGAGTCGACATTGGTAATAGACCTTGCGAAGGTCCGTCTGCTGGTTTGATGACGCCGCCATACGAGTGATGATGCCGCGAGACAGGAGGCACTGTGGGCCTTTTGATCGATTCGCTACAAAGAACAGTCACCTTGCTCGCGTAGGGCTGCGGGGTCTCAATGCCCGAGTCAAGGGCGACGTGCGGCGACCGATGGTGTGCACGGCGCCCGGCCTGAGCCGAGGCTTTGAGGCCTCGCCTCATCCTTATCAGGTCAATCGCGGAGCGTCTGCGCGGTGGGGACAACCGCTGCCTACCTAGATGCGCAGGCCGCTACCGTTCCTGGCTGACCACCGACGTTCGCAGCAAGCGGTAGCGCTCGCCTAGGGCAAGAGTTTGACTGGCACAAGGTTGGCGGAGCTCAAGAATTGTGAAGCGCCAGTGCCCCCGGGGGACCAGCTCCACAGGGGCACTGGCCAACTTCGGCACCACCGCCTCTCGATACGACTGCGGGCAGGCAGGCCGCCGAGGACTTCGCACCAGAGATTAGGGGCAGTTCCTCTGGAGATCGTCAGTAAGCATCTCAACGAATTCAGAGATTCTCTGGAGAGTGGGCACGACAGGCCGCCCTTCTGGAAGGGCGAAGTATGGAACGGCGCTTCCGATGTTTTCAATCTCTGCCTGCTGGCCCCAAAGCGGAGCAAGGATCCTCACTACCTCCTCACCGGACTCCATCCTGTGCGACGAGTGCGAGAAATCGAGACGTTCGGCTCCAGGGTCTGGATCACCAACTCGATCAGGCAGGAAATCGAAATCACCGGACTCATTTCGTCGCACCCATGGAGGCAGGCCAATACGAGTCGGTATCGTCTCGAACTGGTTCGGCTGAAGTTCAACGTGCACCAGCATCCGATGCTTATCGGAGTTTGAGAGCTCAGTCAGAAGATCCAATTGATGGATGTACGGTCCGGTCCACCCATCTGGACGCCCATTTATTCCACGGCAAGGCTGATACTCGTGCATTCGACCCCATGCCGCAGTTGCAAATATGCCGGGCGTCTTGTGCTGCTGACCCGTTACCGCGTTACACAAGACGAAATAAACATCTTTGGGTTTAGCGGGGATGCCCTGAGCATGCGCACAGGCGTACTGCCACGCCAAGTGATCCAGGCTACACCGAAGGTTGTTAACTACGTCACCCACACCGAGGCTAACCTCCTCGAGGATGGGCTCATAGTCGGGAATTGATTCAATCCGGACGATGTGATATCCGCTTCCCAAATCCAGCTCGGCACGCAACGGGGCCCGACTACTTGGACTCTCCCGAAAACCTTCAATCAGAGTATTCAACTCTTCGGTCAGCTTCACCGCGCGATTAAGTTTCGCCCGAGAAGACCTGAGATCAATAGTAGCCATGGCTTTCCGATCCGACGATCCAACTCTCCAGGAGTGTAGGACCAAAGACGCAAACACGCCCCGCTTTTTCTCACCCCCGGCGGAGAGGCGGGCAGAGTGACGCAAGCACGCGGCCGCTTCCATCAACCACTACTCACCCCAGCTCCCATCCCGTCTGCCGTCGACCCACACATCGTGGAGCGGGCGTGGTTCCTGGCGTCCAGGTGGAACGCGCGACTGTACGAACGACCTGGACGCCAGGGGCCGCGTCCGCTCGGCTTTGCCTGGATCGATGGCAGACGGGATGGGAGCATCCCCACCCCACCATCTACGGGCCGGCACTCGCGAACGGCGCCCCTGCCATCCTGGAGCCAGAGCGCCCCCGCCGGAGGCATGTCCTTGACCTGCGGGTGACTTCCTTGCATCTGCTCCCTGCACGTAGCGCGCCGCCGGGCGCGGCCAGCCGGGGCGGAGACAGGAGGCAGGCCGCGCCGCAGAGGCGGCGCGCGCCCGCGCCGTGCGCGGGCCTTGAACCAGTAGAGAAAGTTGTAACTCAGTAGGTCCCGTGGGGCTTGAAGACGTACGCGCACTGCGGGAGTTCGGCGCCCTGGCGGTGAGCCAGCGGCAGGAAGAGCACCGGTCGGATCGTCCACGTGATCCGGGTCCTGGCGTGGGTGACAGACACTGTGCACGGCTCCGCACGTAGCAGGGCTCGTCGCGTCTCGATGCGGCCCTCGTACAGCCACTCCCAGGCCTCATCGGAGGCATCCGCGTCCAGTGCCGGTGAGAGCGTGCGGAGTACGACCGCTACCCAACGGTCCGCCTGCGGCGCGGAGTAGGCGTCGAAGGATGCCAGCAGCGCCGGCGGCCACTCCTCCGTCAGGTCTTCGGTCCAGCACTCGCACCAGTAGCCCCGCTGCGGTGGCGTCATCAGCACGGCAAGCCTCCCCGCCGGGCATCCGCGTACAGCTCCGCGGTGACCGTGTGGCCCTGGTCGCTGTCGTGGACGACGACCCGGTGAGCGATGACGCTCACCATGCCCAGGCCCCGGCCGTGCTCGGCGTCCTGGTCCTGGTGCTCGACCTTCGGGGCCGTCCCCGTGCCGCCGTCGTCCGTGACCGAGACCGCCACCACCTGAGCGGAGACCGCGACGGCCAGGTGGAAGGTGCCGTGCTCCCGACCGCTCGCCGTGTGAAGGACCGCGTTCGCGCTCAGCTCGCTCACGATCAGTTCGGCGTCGTCGGCTAAGGGGGAGCCGCGCAGGATGTCACGGGTCCATCGGCGGGCCCGGCTCACCTCTTCGGGGAATCCTGGGCAACTCAGCCCCCAGACCCGAGCTGTACTCGTATACTCGTGCATACAAGTTCCTTTACGCTGGTAGGCCGCCATGTGCAGCGGGTTCGGGCTAGACGAGTTTCACGCCGTCGTGGGCGCGGATGGCCGGCGGGGTCGTCGCGTCGAGTGCGTCCAGGACGCGGATCGCGTACGCCTCGTCGGCAAGCTCGGTGACCTCTTCGCGGATGGCCCAGCGCAGCGCACGGGTCTCGTCACCGGTGGTGGGCACACCGTCGGCGGCTTCACAGCGGAAGACCAGCGAGACGATCAAGCCCGTCATGTTCTTGTAGACGCCGGTCAGAGTCGCGGGAAGCGCGATCTTGATGCCGGTCTCTTCGAGGACTTCGCGCTGAAGGGCTTCCGGGATGGTCTCCTCGCGTTCGAGGACGCCGCCCGGCGGCTCCCAGTGACCGTTGTCCCGGCGCTGGATCAGGAGGGCCCGGCCCTGGTCGTCCACGACGACCCCGGCGACGCTCACGGAGTGCGGGCGTTCAGTGCTCACGTTCCTCGGCCCTCTCGGCTGGCTAGGCTCTCCACCGTAGCAACAGAACTCGCCCACTCGTCTAGATACCTAAAGGAGTACTCACGTGAGCCCTCTTCCTTCAGGCCTCCTCGGTGATCTCGACCCCACGAGCGATCGTGCGGTCTTCCGGCAGATCGCCGACCAGCTCCGCGAGGCCATCGACCGTGGGCGATTCCGCGAGGGCGAGAAGCTGCCCTCTGAAGCCGAGCTGGTCGAGCACTACGGAGTCTCCCGGATGACCGTGCGGAACTCCTTCTCCGTCCTCACGGGCGAGGGCCTGGTGCACGCCGAGCACGGCAAGGGTGTCTTCGTCCGGCCGCGCCCTCCGGTGCGCCGGCTCGCCTCCGACCGGTTCGCCCGGCGCCACCGCGAGCAGGGCAAGTCCGCCTTCATCGTGGAGGCCGACGCCGCAGGCAGTCATCCGACGGTCGACAGCCTCGAGGTCAAGGTGGAGAAGGCCAGTCAGGACATCTCCACCCGGCTCGGGTCGGTGCGGCGCGTCCTCGCGCGTCGGCGCCGCTATCTCCTCGACGGGCGGCCGGTCGAGTTCGCGACCTCGTACCTTCCGCTCGACATCGCCCGCGGCACTCCTATCGCCGAGCCCAACCCGGGTCCCGGCGGCATCTACGCCCGCCTCGAAGAGCTGGGGCACCACCTCGACCACTTCGAGGAAGAGATCCGCGCCCGTATGCCCTCGCCCGCAGAGGTCAAGCTCCTACGCCTGGCGGCCGGCGTGCCCGTCATCCACCTGATCCGGACCGCCTTCGACACCGAGGGACGTGCCGTGGAGGTCTGTGACACGGTCATGGCGGCGGACGCGTACGTCCTCTCATACCAGCTTCCTGCGACGTGATCAGGTGGGCGGCGGCACAGCTCTAGGCAGTCAGCTCGTTCTCGCTGCCGGGGGCCAGCGCGAACATCTCGCCGATGTTGTTCCACATGAAGCCCTCCCGCCAGTTGGGCTTGTCGAGCATCCAGCCAAGGAGGGCCTGCAGGACCTTCTCCTGCGACACCGTTTGGGTCTGGTAGTGCTCCGCAGGGACGCCGTCGCGGTATTCCAGCTGGTAGGTGTTGTTGTCGCGGAACCAGACCTGGATGTACCAGTCACCGTCACGTTCCTCGTCCTGGCGCTCAATGATCAAGTACTCGTTGCCGCGTCGCAGGTTCGCGAGCATGGTCCCTACTGCTGGCTTCGAGGGGCGTTTCACCGCGTAGCCACGGCCGTTGGTCGCTATCAGCATGGACGGATTCTGTCGGGTAGGCCTGACAGTGAGCTGGACGCTTCTCCGAACTCGTACACACCGACACGCTTACTCGTATAGACGAGTGGGCAAGTTGTGTGGCAAGGTGATCCGCGTGATCCCGGAGATCGGGCTCGCGGATCGCTTCTTGTATAGACGAGTAGATAGGGGCACTACTTTGCGTACCATCCGCGTTGAGACCTCCGCCGCGACGATCCTCCTCACGGAGGCTCCCGAGCCGAAGGTCCGTGACCGGCAGACCGGCGAGATCGCCAAGGACGCGACCAGCGGCGAGGCGCTGATGACCATCGGCGTCGTGTACATCGAGGACGGTGAGTCCTCGCTCATCAAGGTCACCGTTCCCGAGGGCGGCGTCTCCGAGGGCCTGATCCTCGGCTCGCCGGTGTCGCTGCCCGGGCTCATCGCCCGGCCGTGGGAGTCCGTCTTCAACGGCCAGCAGCGCCACGGCATCGCCTACCGGGCCGCCGCCGTGACCCCGGCCGCCTTCCCGGCCGTCTCCGGGGCCGCCGCCTGATGTCCGACCTGACGACGCTCCTCGAAGTGGGTGGTCCTGTCGCCGCACTCGGCGGCGGGGCCGCCTACGCCCGGGCCAAGCACCCGGCGGCGTACTGGTCCACGGTCGGCCTCCCGGTGTCCACGGTCCGGCTGCTCAGCTCGTACGGCTCGGTCATGGAGGCATGCGGCCTGACCGTGGCGCCCTCCCGGCTGCGGGTCCTCGCCGTCAAGGCCACGACCCAGCGCGAAGTGCGGCCCGTACCGCCGCGCCGAGGCATCATCCGGCCCACCACAACCGGACTGCGCATCCGTCTCCGCCTGGCACCGGGCCAGGAACCCGCCGACTTCGCGGCGTCCGCCGAGCGGCTGCGGCACGCCTGGGGTGTCCACGCCGTCTACGTCACCACCGTGAAGCCTGGGGTCGTCGACCTGCGGCTCGTCGGCTACGACGTCTTACGGCGGGTGCGCATGCCCCGTAAGACCGCGCACGGCCCCCTCAAAGTACCGGTCGCCCTGCGAGAGGACGCCACACCCTTCATCCGCGACTACCGCACCATCCCCCACCAACTCACCCTCGGCGCGACCCTGTCCGGCAAGTCCATGTACCTGCGGCACCTGATCACCGGACTCGCCCTTCAGCCCGTCGCCCTAGTCGGCATCGACTGCAAGCGGGGCGTCGAACTGGCCCCTTTCGCACCCGGCTCTCCGCACTGGCCACCGACCCGGAGCAGGCGGCCGAGCTGCTGCCCGTGCTGGTCAACGAGATGGAGGACCGGTACGACCTGATCAAGGCCCGACAGGGCATCGCCCCTGGCACTCCGGACGAGGAGATCACCTCCGACATCTGGGGCCTGCCCGACCACGAACGCCCCGTGCCCATCGTCCTGTTCGTGGACGAGGTCGCTGAACTCTTCCTCGTCGCCACCAAGAAGGACGAAGAACGCCGCGACGAGATGGTCACCCAGCTCATCCGGCTCGCCCAGCTCGGCCGCGCCGCCGGCATCTACCTGGAGGTCTGCGGGCAGCGCTTCGGCGCCGAACTCGGCAAGGGCGCCACCATGCTCCGCGCCCAGCTCACCGGCCGCGTCTGCCATCGCGTCAATGACGAGGCCTCCGCAAAGATGGCCCTCGGCGACATCGCACCGGAAGCTGCCCACGCCGCCTGTTCCATCGCTCCCGAACGGCCCGGCCTGGCCGTAGCGGGCGACACCTCCGGCGGCTGGTCCCGCATCCGTACGCCGTACCTCTCTCTCGGGGACGCTGCCGAGACCTGCCGCGAGTCGGCCCACCTGGTGCCCGACCTGCCCGCGCTGAAGCCGTTCCGGCCCGACGTACCCGTGCGCCCGGTCGAGACCGCTGCCCCGGTCTTCCTGCCCCGCCCGGTCACCGACTGATTCCCTCCGCTCGACTCCGGAAGGAGCCGCATCATGCGCGCCCGCTTGGCCCGCGTCGACGCGGTGCTCGTCCAGGCGCTCATCGCCGCCGCGCTGTCCTTCGCCCACCTGCACGATGTCGCCGTAGCGGCCGGACAGGACGGCTGGAAGGCCTGGGCTTACCCCGTCTCCGTCGACCTGCTGCTCGTCGCCGCCTGGCGCCGACTGCGCTCCGGTACGACCAAAACGGCGGCCTGGTGCTGGTTCGTCGTCGCACTCGCCGCCTCCCTCGGTGCCAACGTCGCCACCGCCGGCCTCCTGGACCTCGGCAACGTCCCGGCCTACCGTCGACAACAAGCGCGTCGCGCCTTGGACGCCGGAACGGGTCTTCGCCGTCCGGGCCGGCATGCCCGAGCGCTACCAAGCCATGGTCGACCTGGGCGGCGGCTGCGGCCTTCGGCAAGGCGAGATCCTGGGCGTGGCCGTCGACGCGATCGACTTCGAGTCGGACACCCTCCACGTGGTCCAGCAGCTCAAGCTGAGCCGCAGCAAGCCGGTCTTCGCCCCGCCGAAGGGCGGCAAGCTCCGGGACGTACCGCTCCCCGGTCCAGTCGCCGACGCTCTCCGCGCCCACATGAAGCGATTCCCGCCGGTCGAAATCACCTTGCCGTGGAAGGTGGCGGACGGGCCTCCGGTGACCAAGCGGCTGATCTTCACCGGGCCGCGCGGCGGGCACGTCTGGCGTACGTCGCTCAACGAGGAGGTGTGGAAGCGGGCCCTCGCCTCGGCCGGCGTGATCCCCGAGCGGAAGCCGGGCGGGTCGTACGCCGAGTCACGCGAGAACGGCATGCACGCCCTGCGGCACTTCTACGCCTCGGTGCTCCTGGACGCGGGAGAGAACATCAAGGCCCTCGCCGAGTACCTCGGCCACTCGGACCCCGGCCTGACCCTCCGCGTGTACGCACACCTCATGCCGTCCAGCCAGGAGCGCACCCGCAAGGCGGTCGCCGCCGTCTTCGACACGGCCCGGTCGGTCCCCTCCAGCACCTGACGGCCCAGAGACGGCCCAGAGGCAGCGACAAGCCCCCTACTCGTGGAGAACCCGCAGGTAGGGGGCTTGTTCGTGCGGGCTTACTTCTTCTTGCCCTGGTTCTTGACCGCCTCGATCGCGGCTGCCGCCGCCTCGGGGTCGAGGTACTTGCCGCCGGGGGTGACCGGCTTGAAGTCGGCGTCCAGCTCGTAGTACAGCGGGATGCCCGTCGGGATGTTCAGGCCCGCGATGTCGGCGTCGGAGATGCCGTCCAGGTGCTTGACCAGGGCGCGCAGGCTGTTGCCGTGGGCGGCGACCAGGACCGTGCGGCCGGCCAGCAGGTCGGGGACGATGCCGTCGTACCAGTACGGGAGCATGCGGACGACGACGTCCTTGAGGCACTCGGTGTCCGGGCGCAGCTCCGGCGGGATCGTCGCGTAGCGCGCGTCGTGGGCCTGGGAGAACTCGGAGTCGGCCGGGAGCGGCGGGGGCGGGGTGTCGTACGAGCGGCGCCAGAGCATGAACTGCTCCTCGCCGAACTCGGCGAGCGTCGCCGCCTTGTCCTTGCCCTGGAGGGCGCCGTAGTGCCGCTCGTTCAGGCGCCAGGAGCGGTGGACCGGGATCCAGTGGCGGTCAGCGGCTTCCAGGGCCAGCTGGGCCGTGCGGATCGCGCGCTTCTGGAGGGACGTGTGCACGACGTCGGGCAGGAGGTCGGCGTCCTTCAGGAGCTCGCCGCCGCGGACTGCCTCCTTCTCGCCCTTCTCGTTCAGGTTCACGTCCACCCAGCCGGTGAACAGGTTCTTCGCGTTCCACTCGCTCTCGCCGTGGCGGAGGAGGATCAGCTTGTACGGTGCGTCGGCCATGGCCTTGAGCCTACCTAAGGGGCCTGAGAGCCGCCCCACGCGTGTGGGCCCTGACACACCGGGCCGCATAAGCCCTGTTGGCTGCACGGGCCCTAACAAAAATCGGGTTAACTCGTGTACAACCTTTCAGAACATGCATCTGTCTGGTAATCGCCAGAGGGTTCAGGCAGCAGGAAGAGGGGCACAGAACGTGACCGTGCGTTCCTTTGCGCGGCGGATACGACCGCGAGTCGAGCGGAAGGCCGCCGAGCGGGTGTGGCAGCTGCGTACGATGCGGCGGCGCCGCAGGGCGGCGGTCACGGACCCGGTACTGCGCCCGGTGGCGGTGCGCGGCCAGCAGTTCTACGGCCGTGTCGTGGACCGGTTCACCGCGGTCGAGGCGGCCGCGTCCAACCTGGACCTCGTGGTCTCCGCGCTGGAGCAGGAGGGCATCTCCTACTTCCTCGTCCCGCCGTCGCGGACCCGCTACACGGTCGGCGTGAACGTCGTCGACCGTGAGCGTTTCCTCGCCGCCCTGGAGGCCCGGAACGCGGGTACGGCCGTGTTCATCGGCCGCCCCCTGCCCGGCGGCCAGCTCAAGCACCCGGCGCTGTTCCTGGACGGCGTACTGCCCGCCCAGCTGCGCACGGCCCCCGTGCTGCGCGTCGGCGAGAACCTCCTCGGCCCCGCCGGCCAGCTGCTCGCCGGTCCCGAGCTGGCCTGCGACATCGAGTTCTGGGAGGACGGCGCGCAGCTGCTCGCCACCCCCGAGGGACCCCGCCGGCTGGCCAAGGTGCAGCCGCAGGCCTCGGAGGACGTCTTCGCCGAGTCGCTCATCACGCCCCGCAACAACGGCGTGACGGACGTGCTGCCGGCCAGCGAGCAGAAGCCCGCCACCGTGCGCGTCGGCGACCGCGAGGTGCCGAGCTTCGTGCCGCTGACCCTGCCGACCGTGAACCAGGTCACCTTCCCCGTGGACATCGTCTACACGTGGGTCGACGGCGAGGAGCCGGCGATGCGGGCCAAGCGGGCCCGCTACCAGGAGGGCGGCATCGCCGAGATCCTGGACAAGGAGACCAACGCCTCCCGGTACACCAGCCACGACGAGCTGAAGTACTCGCTGCGCTCGCTCGCGATGTACGCCGACTTCGTCCGGCACATCTACATCGTGACCGACGGCCAGAAGCCGCACTGGCTGGACGACAGCGCCCCGGGGATCACGGTCGTCGACCACCGTGACATCTTCCCGGCGGACGTGCTGCCCGTCTTCAACTCGCACGCGATCGAGACCCGGCTGCACCACATCCCGGGCCTGTCCGAGCACTACCTGTACTTCAACGACGACGTGTTCGTCGGCCGCCGCGTCACCCCGGAGCACTTCTTCTTCGGCAGCGGTCTGATGAAGGTCCCGGTCTCCCCGCTCAAGATCGGCATCGGCAAGCCGCACTCCGAGGAGACCGCGACCAACTCCGCCAGCAAGAACGTCCGGCGGCTGCTGCTGGAGAAGTTCGGCCGGATGACGACGAACAACTTCATGCACACCCCGCTGCCGCAGCAGCGCGGGGCGCTCCAGGCGCTGGAGGAGCTGTTCCCGGAGGACGTCAGCCGCACCACCGCGTCCCGGTTCCGTTCGCCGCAGGACATCGCCATGACGGCGCCGCTGCTGTACCAGTACGCGCTGATGACCGGCCGCGGCGTGCCCGGCAAGTTCAGCTTCCGCTACGTGAACATCAGCCGGCCGGACGCCGACCGCCGCCTGGCGGACCTGCGCCGCAACCGGCGCTTCGACTTCTTCTGCCTGAACGACGTCGACGTGCCGCCGGAGGAGCGGGAGCAGGTCAGCGTCCGGATGCACGAGTTCCTCGAGAACTACTTCCCCTTCCCGAGCCCCTTCGAGAAGCAGGAGCCGGGTACCGGTTCCGCCGGTTCCGCCGAGACGCAGAGCTGACGGGGCCGGGCATGGCCATCGACATCCGGCGCAGGCTCCCGGGGGCGCCGCCCGGTCTGCGGGCCGCCAGGAGCCTCCTGGTCGGCCTGCGGCTGTGGCTGTCGGCCCGGCTCTGGGCGCTGCGCGTGGGCCCGGCCCGCCGTCGGCTGCGCGCCACCGTCCCGGGGCTGCGCCGCGTCGGCCGCGGCCCGGTGCGGCTGTACGGCCGTACGGTCACCGGTTACACCGCCGCGGACGCCGCCGCCGCCGACCTGGAGCAGATGTGCGCCGTGCTGGAGGCGGCCGGCGTCCCGTACTTCCTGGTCCCTGCCGAGCAGGGGTCCGGGGTGCCGCGGCCGGTGGTCGGGGTGGAGGAGTCGTACCGTGGCGCGGTCCTCGCCCGGGCCCGGCAGGAGTTCGCCCGCGGTGCCGGGTTCGTCGGTGCGGTGGGCGCGGACGGTTCCGTGACGCGGGCGGTGCTGTGGGCCGACGGGAGGCTGCCGCGGGCGCTGCGCGGGGCGCCGGTCCTGCGGACCGGTGTGGTGCGGCTGGGGCCCGTCGGGCAGGTGCTCGGCGGCCTGGAGACGGGCTGCGACATCGAGTTCTGGCGGTACGGCCGGGACCTGGGCGCGGAGCCCGGGTACCTCACCGTGCCCGGCACCAGGCTGCAGGACGACTTCGGTCCGGCGCTGGTCGCTCCGCGCCGCAACGCCGTCTCCGAGGTTCTCCCGGCGACGGCCTGGCAGCCGGCCGCGCTGACGGAGCAGCCGGCCGCGGGGGCCGGACGCCAGTCGGCGGCCGTGACCGGGCAGGGGCCGGGCATGGCCGTGACCGGGCAGGGCGCGGAGAAGGCCGTTACCGGGCAGGGCGCGGAGAAGGCCGTTACCGGGCAGGGCGCGGAGAAGGCCGTTACCGGGCGGGGCGCGGAGAAGGCCGTGACCGGGCAGCGGCCGGACATCTTGCCGGAGCAGCGGCAGACCGCCTCCGTCCAGCCGGAACAGCGGCAGACCGCCTCCGTCCAGCCGGAACAGC
>NZ_WWJT01000634.1 GCF_009865385.1 Streptomyces sp. SID486
GGTCAGGACACGGCGCACGGCCTCGACCGTCTCCGGCGCGGGGCCGGCGGGCCCCACCGGCGCGGGTACGGGCTGAGCCCTGCGGGCCGGCTCCGGGGCGGGCCGGCGCGGTGCGGGTGCCGGATCGGCGAACACCGTGGCCGCCGGCTTCGCACCGCTCTCCACGGCCCGGACCGCCGCGAGCAGGTCGGCGGCCTTGCCGCTGAGCTTGGTGCCGCTGTCGATCGGGCCCTTCCGCTCGGCCTTGCGCCGCTCGATCCGCTCCCGCTCGACCCGCTGCGCCAGCAACTCGGCTTCCGCCTCGGACTTCCCGGCCGCCGCCGAACCCTCGTCAGCGCCGCTCTCCGCACCACCGGGCCCGGCACCGTCCGCACCCGGCTCCCCGGCGCCCGCGGCCCCCTCCGGACCTCCGGCTCCACCAGCACCCTGCTCGTCGCCGTCTGTGGATCCCGCGGGGCCCGCGCCCGGTTCGTCGCTGTCCGTGGATTCCGTGGGGTCCGCGCCCGGTTCGTCGCTGTCCGTGGGTCCCACAGGGCCCGCGCCCGGCTCCTCCGCGTCGTTCTCGGTCCCTTCCGGGCCCCCGGCCCCCCCGGCGTCTCCGGTTCCCGCGGCCCCCACCGCGGCCTCGTCGGCCCCCGTGGCCGTGGGCGCTCCGGTCGACCCGGGCGCCGTCATGTCCTGCGTCGCGTCACCGTCGTCCGCACGGCCGGCCTCGGGGCGCGGCGCACCGCCCTGCGCACGGCCGTCCGCCCCGGCCGCTTCCCCCCGCTTCGCGTTCCCGGGGGTATCCGGTGTCCCCGGCCCGGCTTTCTCCGTGGCCTCCGGCTCCGTGCTCACAGCGTGCTCCAGTCGTGATCGGGATAGCGGTGCACGGGCGCCGACACATCGTCCAGCGCCCGGCAGATCTCGTCAGGAAGACTAAGGGCCTCCACTGACAACGCCGCCGTGAGCTGCTGCGCGTTGCGCGAGCCGACGATCGGCGCGGCCACTCCGGGCCGGTCCCGGACCCAGGCGAGGGCCACCTGGAGCGGGGTGACCGCGAGCCCGTCGGCGGCCGTCGTCACCGCGTCCACGATGCGGGTCGCCGTGTCGTCCAGGTACGGCTCGACGAACGGCGCGAGATGCTCGGAGGCGCCGCGCGAGTCCGCGGGAGTGGTGTGGCGGTACTTGCCCGTCAGCACGCCCCGGCCCAGCGGGGAGGAAGGCAGCAGACCCACCCCCAGGTCGAGCGCGGCCGGCAGCACCTCGCGCTCCACGCCCCGCTGGAGCAGCGAGTACTCCAGCTGTGTGCTGGCCAGCCGGGTGCGGGTGCCCGGCGCGGCCAGCTGCCAGGTCGCCGCCTTGGCCAGCTGCCAGCCACAGAAGTTGGAGACACCGGCGTACCGTGCCCGGCCGCTGCTCACCGCCAGGTCGAGGGCCTGGAGCGTCTCCTCCAGCGGGGTGCCGGGGTCGTAGGCGTGGACGTGCCAGACGTCGACGTACTCCGTGCCGAGGCGGGCCAGGGAGGCGTCGAGCGCGGCGAGCAGATGGCCGCGGGAGCCGTCGAAGCGGCGGTCGGGGTCGGGCACGCTGCCGGCCTTGGTGGAGACGACCAGGTCCCGGCGCGGCACCAGGCCGTCCATGAGCCGTCCGAGCAGGTACTCCGCCTCCCCGTCGCCGTACACGTCCGCCGTGTCGACGAGGGTGCCGCCGGCCTCCCAGAAGGCCTTCAGCATGTCAGCGGCGTCGTGCTCGTCGGTGTCCCGGCCCCAGGTGAGGGTGCCGAGCCCGATCCGGGACACGCGCAGGCCGGTACGGCCGAGATGCCTCTGCTCCATGCGGGCGAGATTACTGGCCAGAACCGGTGCGGTGGGTTGCCTGTGGACAACTTGATCGGCCCCCCGGCTCGGCGGCCGGACCGCGAGGCCGGACACGAAACCGCCGCCGCGCACTGCCGCCGGATTCCGCCCCGCGCTAAGGTCACCGCCAAGAGACGTTACTCATCGGTAAGGGGAATCGCGCATGCAGCTCGGGATCAACCTCGGCTACTGGGGTGCCGGAATGGACGGCGACAACCTGGCCGTGGCGCAGGAGGCCGACCGGCTCGGCTACGCGGTGTGCTGGGCCGCCGAGGCGTACGGCTCCGACGCCGCCACCGTGCTCAGCTGGGTCGCCGCGCAGACCGAGCGCATCGACGTCGGCTCGGCCATCTTCCAGATCCCGGCCCGCCAGCCCGCGATGACCGCGATGACCGCCGCCACGCTCGACTCCCTCTCCGGTGGCCGGTTCCGGCTCGGCCTCGGCGTCTCGGGCCCGCAGGTCTCCGAGGGCTGGTACGGCGTCAAGTTCGACAAGCCGCTGGCCCGCACCCGCGAGTACGTGGAGATCGTCCGCAGGGCGATGACCCGGGAGCGCCTGACGTACGAAGGCGCGCACTGGACGCTGCCGCTGCCCGGCGGCCCCGGCAAGCCGATCAAGCTGACCGTGCACCCCCAGCGCGAGCACATCCCGCTGTACATCGCCGCGATCGGCCCGAAGAACCTGGAGCAGACCGGCGAGATCGCCGACGGCGCGCTGCTCATCTTCCCCTCCGCCGAGCACCTGGAGGAGACCACGATCAAGCACCTGCGCGCGGGCAGGGAGAAGGCCGGACTGACCCTCGACGGGTTCGACGTGTGCCCGACCCTGCCGCTCGCCGTCGGCGACGACAAGGACGTGGCCCGCCTCGCGGACACCTTCCGCCCGTACACCGCGCTGTACGTCGGCGGCATGGGCAGCGCCAAACAGAACTTCTACAACCAGCTCGCCCAGCGCATGGGGTACGAGAAGGAGGCCGCCGACATCCAGCAGAAGTACCTGTCGGGGGACAAGCAGGGGGCGGCCGCCGCGATCCCGCAGGACCTCATCGACAAGACCACGCTGCTGGGCTCCGTCGACCGGATCGCCGACCGGATGAAGCAGTACGCCGCCGCCGGGGTCACCACCCTCAGCCTGGCTCCGGCCGGCTTCACCCTGGACGAGCGGCTGGCGTCCCTGCGGGCCGGCAGCGAGGCCCTGGAGCGGGCCGGGCTGGCGTAAGGGGAGTTCCAGCGGCCGTGGTGGGGGCTCGGGGGTCTTCCCCGCCACGGCCGTCACCGGGAACAACGCGCCCGGCGCCGCGCGGTTACGACCCGCGCGGCCCCTTCTTGGACGGCTCCTCCCGGCGGTCCTTCCCATCCCGGTCCCGCCCGAGGCCGACCGCAGGATGCTCCTGGGACACCGTGGCGTCGGACGGGCCCACGACCGCCTCCGCCGCCGCGCCGCGCACCGCGACGCCCCCCGGCACCCGCCCCCGGGTACGCCGGCGCCGCCCTCACAGCCAGCCGCGCCGCTTGAACGTCCGGTGCAGCAGCACCTCCAGCACGGCCATCAGCACGATCACCGCCGGGTACGACCACACCCAGTGCAGCTCGGGCATGTGATCGAAGTTCATGCCGTAGACGCCCGCGATCATCGTGGGGACCGCGGCCATCGCCGCCCACGCGGAGATCTTCCGCATGTCGTCGTTCTGCCGGACGCTCATCTGCGCGAGATGGGCCGACAGGATGTCCGACACCAGCCGGTCCAGGGCCTCCACGGACTCGTTCACGCGCGCGAGGTGGTCGCTCACGTCCCGGAAGAAGGGCCGCGCCTTGTCGTGCACGTAGGGCACCGTGGTGCCGAGCGGCCCGCTGCCGGCCAGCCGGGACAGCGGCAGCGTCAGCGGCCCGGTGGCCCGGCGGAACTCCAGGACCTGCCGCTTGAAGGTGTAGATCCGGGACGCGGTGTTGCGCGAACCGCCGACGTCCGGCCGGAACACCTCCGCCTCCAGCTCGTCCAGGTCGGTCTGCAGCTCCGTCGCCACCTCCAGATAGTGGTCGACGGTGGCGTCGGCGATGGCGTACAGCACGGAGGTGGGACCCTTGTCGAGCAGCTCCGGCTCCTCCTCCAGCCGGTGCCGCACGGCCGCCAGCGGCGATCCCTCCCCATGGCGGACGGTCACCACGAAACTCTCCCCGACGAAGACCATCACCTCGCCGGCCGAGACCGTGTCGCTCTCGGCCTCGTACACGACCGGCTTCAGCACGATGAAGAGCGAGTCGTCATACACCTCCAGCTTCGGCCGCTGATGCGCCTTGAGCGCGTCCTCCACGGCCAGCGGATGCAGCCCGAACTCCTGCGTGACCAGGTCGAACTCCCGCTCCGACGGTTCGTACAGCCCGATCCACACGAAGCCGCCCGCCGCCCTGGCCTCGGCGAGTGCGTCCGACAGATCCTCCGGCCCCTCGGCACGGTGCCCGTGCCGGTAGATGGCGCAGTCCACGATCACGCTGCGCATTCTCCCTTCGCCCGCCCGCCACCGCACAGCGGTGTACGCCTACCCTTGCCGCATGCCCACGCTGATCCTCCTAAGGCACGGACGTTCCACCGCCAACACCTCGGCCCTGCTCGCGGGCCGGACGCCGGGTGTCGCCCTGGACGAGCGCGGCGCCGCGCAGGCCGCCGCGCTGCCCGGACGGCTCGCCGGCCTGCCGATCGCCGAGGTCGTCACCAGCCCGCTCCAGCGCTGCCGGGAGACCGTGCAGCCGCTGCTGGACGCCCGCCCCGGCCTGCGCCCGCACATCGAGGAGCGGATCGAGGAGTGCGACTACGGCGACTGGTCCGGACGTAAGCTCGCCGAGCTGAAGGACGAGCCGCTGATGGAGGTCGTACAGGCCCACCCGTCCGCCGCCGCGTTCCCCGGCGGCGAGTCCATGCGGGCCATGCAGACCCGCGCCGCCGAGGCGGTGCGCGAGTGGAACGCGCGCGTGGAACGCGATCACGGCGCCGACGCGGTCTACCTCATGTGCTCCCACGGTGACATCATCAAGTCCCTCGTCGCCGAGGCCCTCGGCCTCCACCTCGACCTCTTCCAGCGGATCTCCGTGGAGCCGTGCTCCGTCACCGTGATCCGCTACACCCGCCTCCGGCCGTTTCTCGTCCGCCTGGGCGACACCGGCGATTTCGCTTCGCTCGCCCCGCGTGAGGAACCCGGCGACGGCGACGCACCGGTCGGGGGCGGTGCGGGCGCACCGTGATCGTCGGCCGCAGTAGGGTGAAGCGACCCACCCCGTCGCTCTCCCGCACGGCCCGCCCCCGCCGAGACCCCCGCCATCACGAAATCAATGGAGACAGGACGTGTCCCGTCAGGTGTTCCTCTACGACCAGCCGGACCGCTTCGTGGCCGGCACGGTCGGACTGCCCGGGCGCCGTACGTTCTTCCTCCAGGCCACCGCAGGCCCCCGGATGACCAGCGTGGCCCTGGAGAAGACCCAGGTCGCCGCACTCGCCGAGCGCATGGACGAACTGCTCGACGAGGTCGTACGGCGTAGTGGCGGCAGCGCGGCCGTCCCCGCCATGGCACCCACCGAGGTCGCCGACACCGCCCCCCTCGACACCCCCGTCGAGGAGGAGTTCCGCGTCGGCACCATGGCCCTGGCCTGGGACGGCGAGGACCAGCGCATGATCGTCGAGGCGCAGGCGCTGGTCGAGCTGGACGCCGACACCGAGGAGGACCTCGCCGAGGCCGAGGAGCGACTGCTCCAGGACGAGGAGAACGGGCCCCCGATGCTGCGGGTCCGGCTGACCGGCGCGCAGGCCAGGGCCTTCGCCAAGCGCGCCCTCGACGTCGTCAACGCCGGGCGGCCGCCGTGCCCGCTGTGCAGCCTCCCGCTCGATCCGGAAGGACACGTATGTCCGCGCCAGAACGGATACCGCCGCGGAGCGTGACGGCCGGCCCCGACCCCGCCGGGCTGCTCGCGTTCGGTGAGCTGACCGTGCGCGGCCGGATCCGGGAAGCGTCCAACGCGGCACTCTTCTGCACGGTCGCCCTGGACGGCCGCGAAGCCTCCTGCGTGTACAAGCCGGTGGCCGGGGAGCGCCCCCTGTGGGACTTCCCCGACGGCACCCTCGCCGGCCGCGAGGTGGCCGCCTACGAGGTCTCCGAGGCCACCGGCTGGGGGCTCGTGCCGCCGACCGTGCTGCGCGACGGCCCCTACGGCGAGGGCATGTGCCAGCTCTGGATCGACGTCCACGCCGAGGCCGAACTCCTGGCCCTGGTCGACCGCGAGGAGCCCGAGCCCGGCTGGAAGGCGATCGGCTTCGCCGAGGTCGGCGAGGGCCGCACCGCCCTGCTCGTGCACGCCGACGACGAGCGGCTGCGCCGTCTCGCCGTCCTCGACGCGGTGATCAACAACGCCGACCGCAAGGGCGGCCACCTCATGCCCACCGCCGACGGCCGGCTCTACGGCATCGACCACGGCGTCACCTTCAACGTCGAGGACAAGCTGCGCACACTGCTGTGGGGCTGGGCCGGTGAACCCCTCACCCCCGAGGCCGTCGACGTCCTCAAGGGGCTCCGGGACGCCCTGGACGGCCCCCTGGGCGAACGGCTGCTCCGGCTGATCACCCCGGCCGAGACCGACGCCACCCGCGCGCGGGTCGACGCGCTGCTCACCTCGGGAGTGCACCCGGAGCCCGGCGGTCAGTGGCCCGCGATCCCCTGGCCACCCGTCTGAGCACGGCCGGCGCCCGTCCGCAAGGGCGCCGGACCGGTCATCCGGCCCGATCCCGGTCGTATACGCGGCTCGGCGCCGGTTAGGCTCATGTACATGCATGCCTGGCCCGCTTCCGAGGTCCCCGCCCTGCCTGGTCAGGGCCGCGACCTGAGGATCCACGACACCGCGACCGGCGGCCTGGTCACCCTCGCCCCCGGTCCCGTCGCCCGTATCTACGTCTGCGGCATCACGCCGTACGACGCGACCCACATGGGTCACGCGGCGACCTACAACGCGTTCGACCTGGTTCAGCGCGTGTGGCTCGACACCAAGCGGCAGGTCCACTACGTCCAGAACGTCACCGACGTCGACGATCCGCTGCTGGAGCGCGCGGACCGGGACGGCGTCGACTGGGTCGCCCTCGCCGAGCAGGAGACGGCCCTCTTCCGCGAGGACATGACCGCCCTGCGGATGCTCCCCCCACGGCACTACATAGGGGCCGTCGAGGCGATACCCGGCATCGTCCCGCTCGTGGAGCGGCTGCGTGAACTCGGCGCGGCCTACGAGCTCGAAGGCGACGTCTACTTCTCCGTCGAGTCCGACCCGCACTTCGGCGAGGTGTCCCGCCTGGACGCCGCCGCCATGCGGCTGCTGTCCGCCGAGCGCGGCGGTGACCCGGACCGCCCGGGCAAGAAGAACCCGCTCGACCCCATGCTGTGGATGGCCGCCCGCGAGGGCGAGCCCAGCTGGGACGGCGGCTCCCTCGGCCGCGGCCGGCCCGGCTGGCACATCGAGTGCGTGGCCATCGCCCTCGACCACCTCGGCATGGGCTTCGACGTCCAGGGCGGCGGCTCCGACCTCGCCTTCCCGCACCACGAGATGGGCGCCTCGCACGCCCAGGTGCTGACCGGCGAGTACCCCATGGCCAAGGCGTACGTGCACGCCGGCATGGTCGCCCTCGACGGCGAGAAGATGTCCAAGTCCAAGGGCAACCTGGTCTTCGTCTCACGGCTGCGCCGCGACGGCGTCGACCCCGCCGCGATCCGGCTGTCCCTGCTGGCCCACCACTACCGCGCCGACTGGGAGTGGACCGACCAGGTCCTCCAGGACGCTCTCGACCGCCTCGGCCGCTGGCGCGCGGCCGTCTCCCGGCCCGACGGCCCGTCCGCCGACGCGCTCGTGGAGGAGGTCCGCGAGGCCCTGGCGAACGACCTGGACGCTCCCGCCGCACTCGCCGCCGTCGACCGCTGGGCGGCCCGCCAGGACGAGCAGGGGGGCACGGACCCGGGCGCGCCCGGCCTGGTGTCACGTGCCGTGGACGCCCTGCTGGGCGTGGCCCTGTGAACGTCGCGGTCACCCGCGCCCCGGACGGGCGCGGGTGACCGCGCGGCCGGCCCGACGGGTCGCCCGTCGGGCCGGCCGTCGCCGGAACGGGGTGCCACGGCACCCCGCGGCGCAGGACCGAGGTACGGCGAAGGGCGCTTCCCCGCGGGGAAGCGCCCTTCGCCGTACCTCGTGCCTCGGACTTCGTGCCTCAGTCCTCCGAGCCGTCCTCGTCCTCGCTCTCGCCCTCGGCCTTCTCGGGCCTGGACGGCCTCGGCGGCCGGGTCTTCCCGCCGGGGCCGTCCCGCAGGTACGACCCGGCGTCCCCGCCGTCCGCCGTCGCGTGGCCGCCCGGCGCGGGAGGGCTCACGTCCCGGCGCCGCAGGTACCGCTCGAACTCGCGCGCGATCGCCTCACCGGACGCCTCCGGCAGCTCCGCGGTGTCCCGCGCCTCCTCCAGCGTCTGCACGTACTCGGCGACCTCGCTGTCCTCCGCGGCCAGCTGGTCCACGCCCACCTGCCAGGCCCGCGCGTCCTCGGGCAGCTCGCCCTGCGGCACCCGCAGGTCCAGCAGGTCCTCCAGACGGTTCAGCAGCGCCAGGGTGGCCTTCGGGTTGGGCGGCTGGGAGACGTAGTGCGGCACCGCCGCCCACAGCGACACCGCCGGGACACCCGCGTGCGTGCACGCCTCCTGCAGGACACCGACGATGCCCGTCGGGCCCTCGTACTTGGTCTCCTCCAGGTCCATGCGCTGGGCCAGGTCCGGGTCGGACGTGACTCCGCTGACCGGGACCGGCCGCGTGTGCGGGGTGTCCCCGAGCAGGGCACCCAGGATGACCACCAGCTCCACACCCAGCTCGTGCGCGAAGCCGAGCAGCTCGTTGCAGAACGAGCGCCACCGCATGGACGGCTCGATGCCCCGGACCAGCACCAGGTCGCGCGGCTTCTCGCCGCCGACGCGGACCACCGACAGCCGGGTCGTCGGCCAGGTGATCTTGCGCACACCGCCGTCCATGAACACCGTGGGGCGGTTCACCTGGAAGTCGTAGTAGTCCTCGGCGTCCAGCGCCGCGAACACCTCGCCCTTCCACTCGCGTTCCAGATGCGCGACCGCCGTGGAGGCGGCGTCACCGGCATCGTTCCAGCCCTCGAACGCGGCCACCATGACTGGGTCGATCAGCTCGGGAACCCCCTCCAGCTCGATCACCCAGTGCCTCCTTCCGACGTGCCCTCGCTTGACTCACCAACCTTACGGCGTCCGGCGGGGGCGCCCGCAGCCCCCTTGCACGGGGGAGTGAACGGATCACTGCCCCGTTCACCGCCACCGGACACCCCGGCGCCCCGACCTCACGGCGTGGACCGCCGCCCGTGCCCGATTCCCGCGGTGCGGGCGCCCGGGGGCCGCACCCTGGGGGAGCGGGCATGCCGGAGGGGCGGCTCCGGCCGTGCGGAGCCGCCCCTGGGCCGGGAGCCCTACTTCTTGTCGAGCAGGTCCTGCACCTTCGCCCGGACCTCGTCCGTGGCCAGGCCGCGGATGGTCAGTGTGGTCCGGCGGCGCAGCACGTCGTCCTGCGTCTCGGCCCACTCGTGGTCACGGGCCCACACGACCTGCGCCCAGATCTCCGGGGCGTCGGGGTGGACGCGCTCGGCCAGCTCCGGGCTCTCGTTCGCCAGCCGGGCGATGTCGAAGGCGAGGGAGCCGTAGTGGGTGGCCAGGTGCCTGGCGGTGTCGGCGGCCATGCGCGGGCCGGGCGCCGGGTTGTCCACCAGGAGCCGGTGGGCGACCGCGCGCGGGTTGGCGACACCCGGGAGCGGCAGCTTCTTCGGCAGCGAGGAGATCGGCTCGAAGTCGTCACCGAGCGGGTGGCCCGGCAGCGCCTCCAGCTTCTTCATGATGGTCCGGCCGATGTGCCGGAACGTCGTCCACTTGCCGCCGGCGACGGACAGCATGCCGCCCCTGCCCTCGGTCACCACCGTCTCGCGCTTGGCCTTGGCGGTGTCGCCCGGGCCGCCCGGCAGGACGCGCAGGCCGGCGAAGGCGTAGGTGATGAGGTCCCGCTGGAGCTGCTGGTCCCGGACCGAGAACGCGGCCTCGTCCAGGATCTGGGTTATGTCCTTGTCGTTGACGGACACGTCCGCCGGGTCGCCCTCGTACTCCTCGTCGGTGGTGCCCAGCAGCAGCATGTCCTCCCACGGCAGGGCGAAGGTGATGCGGTACTTGTCGATCGGGGTGGCCAGCGCCGCCTTCCACGGGGCGGTGCGCTTGAGCACCAGGTGAGCGCCCTTGGACAGGCGGATGGACGGCGCCGCCTTCGGGTCCTCCATCCGGCGCAGGTGGTCCACCCAGGGGCCGGTCGCGTTCAGCACCAGCCGGGCGTCGACACCGAACTCGTCGCCCGACGTACGGTCCTTCAGCTCGGCTCCGGTGACCCGGCCCTTGGTGAAACGCAGGCCGGTGACCTCGGCGTGGTTGAGGACGACCGCGCCCGCCTCGACGGCCGCGCGGACCGTCATCAGCGCCATCCGCGCGTCGTTCATCTGGTCGTCGCCGTACACGGCCACGGCCTTGAGGTTCTCGGTGCGCAGCTCGGGCACGTCCTGCGCCGCCTTGGCGGGGGAGAGCAGGTGGCCGACGCCGTCACCGAACGCGGAGAGCGCGGAGTAGGCGAAGACGCCCGCTCCGAGCTTCGCCGCGCCGTGCGGGCCGCCCTTGTACACGGGGAGGTAGAAGGTGAGCGGGTTCGCCAGGTGGGGGGCCACCTGGCGGGACACCGCACGGCGCTCGAAGTGGTTCTCCGCCACCAGCTTCACCGCGCCGGTCTGCAGGTAGCGCAGACCGCCGTGGAGCAGCTTGGAGGAGGCGGAGGAGGTGGCACCGGCGAAGTCGCCGGCGTCGACCAGGGCCACCCTCAGGCCGGACTGCGCGGCGTGCCAGGCGGTGGAGATGCCCAGGATGCCGCCGCCGATCACCAATAGGTCGTACGACGCCTTGGAGAGCTGCTCCCTGGTCTCGGCCCGGCTCGGGTTGGAGCCGGAGGCGGGGTGCGTCCCCAGGGCGGGCACGGACTGCAGGGTGGACTGACTGGTCATGTCGGGTACTTACTCCTCGTCAGAGCTGTCTGAGACGGCGTGCGGGCCGCTCAGCTCTCGTCGTCGAGCCAGCCCATGGTCCGCTCGACGGCCTTGAGCCAGTTCTTGTACTCACGGTCGCGGGTCTCCGCGTCCATGCGGGGGGTCCACTCGGCGGCCCGGCGCCAGTTGGCGCGCAGTTCGTCGGTGCTGGACCAGAAGCCGACGGCGAGGCCGGCGGCGTAGGCGGCGCCGAGGCAGGTGGTCTCGGCGACCATCGGGCGCACCACGGGTGCGTCCAGGACGTCGGCGAGCGTCTGCATCAGCAGGTTGTTGGCGGTCATGCCGCCGTCGACCTTGAGCGTCACCAGCTCGTCGCCGGAGTCCTTGACCATGGCGTCGGCGATCTCCCGCGTCTGCCAGGCGGTGGCCTCCAGGACGGCGCGGGCCAGGTGCGCCTTGGTCACGTACCGGGTCAGGCCGGCGATCACACCGCGGGCGTCGGAGCGCCAGTGCGGGGCGAACAGGCCCGAGAAGGCCGGCACGAAGTAGGCGCCGCCGTTGTCCTCGACCGAGAGCGCGAGCGTCTCGATCTCGGCGGCGGTGGAGATCAGGCCCATCTGGTCGCGCATCCACTGCACCAGCGAGCCGGTGACCGCGATCGAGCCCTCCAGGGCGTAGACCGTCGGCTGGTCGCCGATCTTGTAGCCGACCGTGGTCAGCAGGCCGGCGTACGAGTTGATGATCTTCTCGCCGGTGTTCATCACCATGAAGGTGCCGGTGCCGTAGGTCGACTTGGTCTCGCCCTCGGAGAAACAGGTCTGGCCGAACAGGGCCGCCTGCTGGTCGCCGAGCGCGGAGGCCACCGGGATGCCGCCGAGCAGATCGCCGAGCTTGCCGCCGGTGACCTCGCCGTAGACCTCGGCGGAGGAGCGGATCTCGGGCAGGATCTGCATCGGCACGCCGATCGACTCGGCGATCTTCTCGTCCCACTGCATGGTGTGCAGGTTCATCAGCATGGTGCGCGAGGCGTTGGTGACGTCGGTGACGTGCCTGCCGCCGTTGGTGCCGCCGGTCAGGTTCCAGATGACCCAGCTGTCCATGGTGCCGAAGAGGATGTCGCCGTTCTCGGCGCGCTCCTTGAGGCCCTCGACGTTGTCGAGCAGCCAGCGGGCCTTGGGACCGGCGAAGTAGGAGGCCAGCGGCAGGCCGGTCTGGCGGCGGAAGCGGTCCTGGCCGACGTTGCGGCCCAGCTCGCGGCAGAGGGCGTCGGTGCGGGTGTCCTGCCAGACGATGGCGTTGTGGACGGGCTCACCGGTGTTCTTGTCCCACAGCACGGTGGTCTCGCGCTGGTTGGTGATGCCGATGGCCTTGATGTCGTCACGGGTGATGCCGGCCTTCTGGACCGCTCCGGCGACGACCTCCTGGACGTTGGTCCAGATCTCGTCGGCGTTGTGCTCGACCCAGCCCGGCTTGGGGAAGATCTGCTCGTGTTCCTTCTGGTCGACGGCGACGATCCGGCCGTCCTTGTCGAAGACGATGCAGCGCGAGGAGGTCGTGCCCTGGTCGATCGCGGCGATGAAGGGGCCTGCGGTGTGGGCGTCGGTCACTGTGTGCTCCTGAGGTCCGTGGTGGTGGGGCTGTACGTACGGCGCGTGCTCAAAGACTCGGCGCGTGTGTGTCGGTGCTTTAAGCGAAGGCGGCGTTGTAGATGCCTGCGGCGATCGCGCCGCCGATCAGCGGACCGACGACCGGGATCCAGGCGTAGCTCCAGTCGGAACCGCCCTTGTTGGGCAGCGGCAGGAGGGCGTGCACGATGCGCGGGCCCAGGTCACGGGCCGGGTTGATCGCGTAGCCCGTCGGGCCGCCGAGCGACAGGCCGATCGACACCACCACGAGCGCGGTGATCAGACCACCGAGGACGCCGAGACCGTTGCCCTTGTCGTTCAGGCCCTGGGTGAGGACCGCGAGGATCAGCACGACCGTGCCGATGATCTCCGTGGCGAGGTTCTGCGCGACGTTCCGGATCTCCGGACCGGTGGAGAAGATGCCGAGAACCGGGCCGGCGCCCTTCTCCTGGGCCTCGACCGCCTTGGCCGAGGTGGCCTGCGCGCCCGGACCGCCGACGATCTCCTTGTCCGTCAGGTGCGCCTGGAACTGGCCGTAGTAGGCGGCCCACACCAGGGCCGCGCCGATCATCGCGCCGAGGAACTGGCCGGCGAAGTAGGTCGGAACGTTGTTCCAGTCGCCGTCCTTGATGGCCAGGGCGACGGTGACGGCCGGGTTGAGGTGCGCGCCGGACAGCGGCCCGGAGATGTACACGGCCGTCATGACGGCGAAGCCCCACCCGAAGGCGATGGCGAGCCAACCGGCGTTGCGGGCCTTGGAGGCCTTCAGCGTCACGGCGGCGCAGACGCCGCCGCCGAGCAGGATGAGTATGGCGGTACCGATGGTCTCGCCGATGAAGATGTCGGAGCTGGACACCCGCGACTCCTTTGTCCTTCGTCCAGGGGTAGCCGAACCCCGGGTCCCTCCGGAGGTTCTGGCGCTCTCGGGATGAGAGCGATACCGGCCCTTGGCACTGCCACACTCTAACGCGTATTGCCGGTAGGTGTTCGACAATGCCGACCGATGGACGGGAGTCTTGCTTCGGCCTCACGCGTGAGTCAAGAGTTCTGTTATCGAAAACAGGATCGTTATTGATCGCTGCGGGTTATCGACCTTCGTGCATGGACGTACGGATTATTCCGGTTTGTCCATTTCAGGGTAGATCGACAGCCGGAACGCCGCCCGGCGTCCCGGTGATCTCCGGTCGTGCTCAGAACCGCCCGGCGCCCAGGTCCCGGGAGACCGCGCGGGCGCAGTCCCGCACCGCCGCGATCAGCTCCGGACGCAGCTCGCCCTCCCGGCACAGCCGTTCCACGGCCCCGGTGATGCCGACGGCGCCCACCGGCATCCGGCGCCGGTCGTGGATCGGCGCGGCGATCGACGCCACGCCCTCCCAGGTCTCCTCCACGTCGGCCGCGTAACCACGCGCGCGCGTGAGGTCGAGCAGGTGCTCGAAGTCGCCGGGATCGCACACCGTGCGGTCGGTGAAGGGCTTGCGGTCGGCCTCCAGCGCCTCGCTGTGCGCCACCGGGTCGTACGCCGACAGCACCTTGCCCAGCGCCGTCGAGTGCAGCGGCTGCATGGCCCCGATCTCCAGCACCTGCCGGCTGTCGTCGGGCCGGAAGACGTGGTGCACGATCAGCACGCCCTGCTGGTGCAGCACCCCCAGGTGCACGCTCTCCCCGCTGGAACGGGCCAGGTCGTCGGTCCACACCAGCGCCCGCGCCCGCAGTTCGTGGACGTCGAGATAGGTGGTCCCCAGGCGCAGCAGCTCCGCGCCCAGCTGGTAGCGGCCCGAGGCGTCGTCCTGCTCCACGAAGCCCTCCTGCTGGAGGGTGCGCAGAATGCCGTGCGCGGTGCCCTTGGCGAGGCCCAGCGACGAGGCGATGTCGGAGAGGCCGAGCCGCCGCTCGCCGCCCGCGAGCAGCCGCAGCATCGCCGCCGCCCGTTCGAGCGACTGGATGTTCCGTGCCATCGCCGTCCTGCCTCCATCCCCTTCGACCGCCCACGGCACACCCACCGTTCGGCAATGTCGAACACTACCGGTCCGGGCCGACCTCCCGCTAATGGTCGGTCGGCCCCTGTTACATCACACGTCCGCCGCGCGTGGCACCGGGGCCGTACGCGTCCGCCTCGTGGACGCCGGTGCCCATCCAAGCCGACTCCCGGCTACGCTGGCGCCGTGCGGCACCCCCGCCCCTCGGGGAAGCCGCATAGCCGACAGCCGTCGCATCCCAGGGAGCCCCTACATGGCCTCGTCGCCTACGTCCCCTTCCGCCGACAGCCGGACCCGTGTGTCCGCGCTCCGCGAGGCGCTCGCCACCCGGGTGGTGGTCGCCGACGGAGCCATGGGCACGATGCTCCAGGCGCAGGAGCCCACTCTCGAGGACTTCCAGCAGCTCGAAGGCTGCAACGAGATCCTCAACCTCACCCGCCCCGACATCGTCCGCTCCGTCCACGAGGCGTACTACGCCGTGGGCGTCGACTGCGTCGAGACCAACACCTTCGGGGCCAACCACTCCGCGCTCGGCGAGTACGACATCGCCGAGCGCGTCCACGAGCTGTCCGAGGCCGGCGCCCGCGTCGCCCGCGAGGTCGCCGACGAGTTCACCGCGAAGGACGGCCGTCCCCGCTGGGTCCTCGGCTCCATCGGCCCCGGCACCAAGCTGCCCACCCTCGGCCACGCCCCCTACACCACCCTCCGCGACGCCTACCAGCGCAACGCCGAGGGGCTGGCCGCAGGCGGCGCCGACGCCCTGCTGGTCGAGACCACCCAGGACCTCCTGCAGACCAAGGCGGCCGTCCTCGGCGCCCGGCGCGGCCTGGACGCCCTCGGCCTGGACCTGCCGGTGATCGTGTCCGTCACCGTCGAGACCACCGGCACCATGCTGCTCGGCTCCGAGATCGGCGCCGCCCTGACCGCACTGGAACCGCTGGGCATCGACATGATCGGGCTGAACTGCGCCACCGGCCCGGCCGAGATGAGCGAGCACCTGCGCTACCTCGCCCGCAACGCCCGCATCCCGCTGTCCTGCATGCCCAACGCGGGCCTGCCGGTCCTCGGCAAGGACGGCGCCCACTACCCGCTGACCGCACCCGAGCTGGCCGACGCCCAGGAGACCTTCGTCCGCGAGTACGGCCTCTCGCTCGTCGGCGGCTGCTGCGGCACCACCCCCGAGCACCTGCGCCAGGTCGTCGAACGCGTCCGGGACCTCACCCCCACCGAGCGCGACCCGCGCCCCGAGGCCGGCGCCGCCTCCCTCTACCAGACCGTCCCCTTCCGGCAGGACACCTCCTACCTGGCCATCGGCGAGCGCACCAACGCCAACGGCTCCAAGAAGTTCCGCGAGGCCATGCTCGACGGCCGCTGGGACGACTGCGTGGAGATGGCACGGGAACAGATCCGCGAGGGCGCCCACCTGCTCGACCTGTGCGTCGACTACGTCGGCCGCGACGGCGTCGCCGACATGGAGGAACTCGCCGGCCGCTTCGCCACCGCCTCCACCCTGCCGATCGTGCTGGACTCCACCGAGGTCGACGTCATCAAGGCGGGCCTGGAGAAGCTCGGCGGCCGCGCCGTGATCAACTCCGTGAACTACGAGGACGGCGACGGCCCCGACTCCCGGTTCGCCAAGGTCACCAGGCTGGCCCGGGAACACGGCGCCGCCCTGATCGCCCTGACCATCGACGAGGAGGGCCAGGCCCGCACCCCCGAGAAGAAGGTCGAGATCGCCGAACGGCTGATCGACGACCTCACCGGGAACTGGGGCATCCGCGAGGAGGACATCCTCGTCGACACCCTCACCTTCACCATCTGCACCGGCCAGGAGGAGTCCCGCGGAGACGGCGTCGCCACCATCGAGGCGATCCGCGAGCTGAAGCGGCGGCACCCGGCCGTCCAGACCACCCTGGGCCTGTCGAACATCTCCTTCGGCCTGAACCCGGCCGCCCGCATCCTGCTGAACTCCGTCTTCCTCGACGAGTGCGTCAAGGCCGGCCTGGACTCGGCCATCGTGCACGCCTCCAAGATCCTGCCGATCGCCCGGTTCAGCGACGAGGAGGTCGGCACGGCCCTGGACCTGATCTACGACCGCCGAGCGGAGGGCTACGACCCCCTGCAGAAGCTGATGGCCCTGTTCGAGGGCGCGACGGCGAAGTCGCTGAAGGCGGGCAAGGCCGAGGAACTGGCGGCCCTGCCGCTGGAGGAGCGGCTGAAGCGGCGCATCATCGACGGCGAGAAGAACGGACTGGAGGCGGACCTGGACGCCGCCCTCCAGGACCGGCCCGCCCTCGACATCGTCAACGACACCCTGCTCGACGGCATGAAGGTCGTCGGCGAGCTGTTCGGCTCCGGCCAGATGCAGCTGCCGTTCGTCCTGCAGTCCGCCGAGGTCATGAAGACGGCCGTCGCCCACCTCGAACCGCACATGGAGAAGTCGGACGCCGAGGGCAAGGGCACCATCGTCCTGGCCACCGTGCGCGGCGACGTGCACGACATCGGCAAGAACCTCGTCGACATCATCCTCTCCAACAACGGCTACAACGTCGTCAACCTCGGCATCAAGCAGCCCGTCTCCGCGATCCTGGAGGCCGCCGAGGAGCACCGGGCCGACGTCATCGGCATGTCCGGACTCCTGGTGAAGTCCACGGTGATCATGAAGGAGAACCTGGAGGAGCTGAACCAGCGCGGCCTCGCCGTCCGCTTCCCCGTCATCCTCGGCGGCGCCGCCCTCACCCGCGCCTACGTCGAACAGGACCTGCACGAGATCTACGAGGGCGAGGTCCGCTACGCCCGCGACGCCTTCGAGGGCCTGCGCCTGATGGACGCCCTCATCGGCGTCAAGCGGGGCGTGCCGGGCGCCAAGCTGCCCGAACTCAGGCAGCGCCGGGTCCGCGCGACCGCCGCCGTGGCGGTCGAGGAACGCCCGGAGGAGGGTCACGTCCGCTCCGACGTCGCCACCGACAACCCCGTCCCCGTCCCGCCCTTCAAGGACACCCGCGTCATCAAGGGCATCCAGCTCAAGGAGTACGCCAGCTGGCTGGACGAGGGCGCCCTGTTCAAGGGCCAGTGGGGACTCAAGCAGGCCCGCACCGGCGAGGGACCGACCTACGAGGAACTGGCGGAGACCGAGGGCCGTCCCCGGCTGCGCGGCCTGCTCGACCGCCTCCAGACCGAGAACCTGCTCGAAGCCGCCGTCGTCTACGGCTACTTCCCCTGCGTCTCCAAGGACGACGACCTGATCATCCTGGACGACCAGGGCAACGAGCGCACCCGGTTCACCTTCCCGCGCCAGCGCCGCGGCCGCCGGCTGTGCCTGGCCGACTTCTTCCGCCCCGAGGAATCCGGCGAGACGGACGTGGTCGGCTTCCAGGTCGTCACCGTCGGCTCGCGCATCGGCGAGGAGACCGCCAAGCTGTTCGAGGCCAACGCCTACCGCGACTACCTCGAACTGCACGGCCTGTCCGTCCAGCTGGCCGAGGCACTGGCCGAGTACTGGCACGCCCGCGTCCGCGCCGAACTCGGCTTCGGCGGCGAGGACCCCGCCGACATCGAGGACATGTTCGCCCTGAAGTACCGGGGAGCCCGCTTCTCCCTCGGCTACGGCGCCTGCCCCGACCTGGAGGACCGTGCCAAGATCGCCGCACTGCTCCAGCCCGAGCGGATCGGCGTCCACCTCTCCGAGGAGTTCCAGCTGCACCCCGAGCAGTCCACCGACGCGATCGTCATCCACCACCCCGAGGCCAAGTACTTCAACGCCCGGTGAGGCACCTCCACGCCCCGTGAAACACCTCCACGCACGGTGACGGGCGTATCACTCGGCACACTGATCGGATAAGTCGTACACTGGTCGGTCCACCGCAGGCCGGTTCCCCCGCCGGGGAACCGGCCTGGTCGTCCCTGAAGGAGGTGCGCCCGTGACCAGTACGGTCCCCGCGCTCGGAACCCGCACGGCCGAAGGCTCCGCCCTGCAGGCGGTGCTTCTCGACATGGACGGCACCCTGGTCGACACCGAGGGCTTCTGGTGGGACGTGGAGGTGGAGGTCTTCGCCGCACTCGGGCACACCCTGGACGCGACCTGGCGCCATGTCGTGGTCGGCGGCCCCATGGCCCGCAGCGCCGGCTTCCTCATCGAGGCGACCGGCGCCGACATCACCCTCGCCGAACTGTCCGTGCTGCTCAACGACGCTTTCGAGGACCGCATCGGCCGGACCCTGCCGCTGATGCCGGGTGCCGCCCGGCTCCTCGCCGAGCTGTCCGAGTACGAGATCCCGACCGCCCTGGTCTCCGCCTCCCACCGCCGCATCATCGACCGCGTGCTGAGCGTGCTGGGCCCGCACCACTTCGCCCTCTCCATCGCCGGCGACGAGGTCTCGCGCACCAAGCCCTTCCCGGACCCCTACCTCCTCGCCGCCGCGGGACTCGGCGCGGACCCGGCCCGGTGCGCCGTGATCGAGGACACCGCGACCGGCGTCGCCGCCGCCGAGGCGGCGGGCTGCCGCGTCGTCGCCGTCCCCTCCGTCGCCCCCATCGGTCCGGCCGAGGGACGCACCGTCGTCACCTCTCTGGAGGAGGTCGACCTGGCATTCCTGCGCGGCCTGATGACCCGAATGCGTTAGCGCGCCCCCGGGGTATCCCCGGCGTGAACAGCCAAGGCGCGTGCAATGTGCACCGACCTGGCTGGACATATTTCCGGGGAAGTACACCCCGGCGTAATTGGGCGGGGACCGCGCGGCCGAATTCCACTGAACGGCCACACAGTGGGGACTGTGACGTTCCCCACCCATGCGAGCCTCGACAACGCCCGCCGAGTGTGCTGACCGACCCCGAGCGGGGAGATTCCGCGAGACCTTGTGTCCCGATTGGTGGGATGCTGCACTAATCCTGCCGCTGTCGGGTTTTCGGTGCGTCCGCGACCGGTTCCACTGCGTGATGGGGGGTCAACTCACGCGGCTGTGAACCCCCCTGCGGGCGCGGACTAATCTCGTCGCGAGAACATCGCCGAGAACCCCCCGCGATCCGCCGCACCACCCATGCATGCCGGATACAGGGACCCGAACAGCTCTGGAGAAACTCCCGCATGAACCGCAAGACTTTGGTGCTGCCGGCGGTGGCCGGCCTGCTCACCCCGGTTCTCGCCGCGTGCGGCGGATCCGACAGCGGGAGCAAGAGCGGTGACGCCATCGTCGTCGGTACGACGGACCAGTTCACGGCCACCAAGGAAGCCCCGGCGCCCCTCGACCCCGCCTACGCCTACGACGTCGGCACCTGGAACATCCTGCGTCAGTCCGTGCAGACCCTGATGGCGCAGCCCCGGGGCGAAGGCACCCCCGTCCCGGACGCGGCCGAGAGCTGCTCCTTCACCGACAGCGGCAGCGAGCGCTACGCCTGCAAGCTGCGTGAGGGCCTGAAGTTCGCCAGCGGCGACCCGGTGACCGCCAAGGACGTCAAGTACTCCATCGAGCGTGCCCTGCGCATCAACGCCGACAGCGGTGTCGCCGCCCTGCTCAACACCATCGACACCATCGAGACGCAGGGTGACCGGGAAGTCGTCTTCCACCTGAAGACCGCCGACGCCACCTTCCCCTACAAGCTGTCCACTCCGGTCGCGGGCATCGTCAACCCCAAGGACTACCAGGCGGACAAGCTCCGCGACGGCTTCGACGTCGACGGCTCCGGGCCCTACACCTTCAGCGCCGACGTCAAGAACGACGCCGTCGTCAGCGCCACCTTCACCAAGAACCCCTCCTACAAGGGCAGCGTGACGGTCAACAACGACAAGGTCGAGCTGCGCGCCTTCGCCGACGCCGACGCCATGGGCGACGCCGTCGACAAGGGTGACATCGACGTCATGACCCGCACCATGTCACCCGCCCAGATCCAGAAGCTGGACGCCGGCAGCGACGAGAACGTCGACCTGGTCGACATGCCGGGCCTGGAGATCCGCTACCTCGCCTTCAACACCACCGCCCCGACCGTCAAGTCCAAGGCCGTACGCCAGGCCATGGCCCAGATCGTCAACCGCGGTGAACTGGTCTCCAAGGTCTACGGCACCCAGGCGGAACCGCTGTACTCCCTGGTCCCGGCCACCATCACCGGGCACTCCAACTCGTTCTTCAACAAGTACGGCAACCCCAGCGTCGACAAGGCCAAGTCGCTGCTCGCCAAGGCCGGCATCACCACCCCGGTGAAGCTGACCCTGCACTACACGACCGACCACTACGGCTCGGCCACCAAGCAGGAGTTCGAGGTCCTGCAGAAGCAGCTCAACGACAGCGGCCTGTTCGACGCCTCCATCCAGGGCCACCCCTGGTCGGCCTTCCGGCCCGCCGAGCGCAAGGGCGAGTACGACGTCTACGGCATGGGCTGGTTCCCCGACTTCCCGGACGCCGACAACTTCATCGCGCCCTTCCTCGACAAGAACAACTTCCTCGGTTCTCCGTACAACAACAGCACCATCCAGCGCTCGCTGATCCCGCAGTCCCGCCGCGAGGCGGACCGGCTCGGCGCGTCCAAGAGCCTGACCGAGATCCAGGACACCGTCGCCGAGGACGTCCCGGTCCTGCCGCTGTGGCAGGGCAAGCAGTACGTCGCCGCACGGGACGACATCACGGGCGTGGCCTACGCCCTGAACTCCTCCTCGACGCTTCAGCTGTGGGAGCTCGGCCGCGGTGTGAGCGGCTGACGGCTCTCCGCCCGGGGCCGAGCACCATCACGGCCCCGGGGCCCGGGACCAGGGACGGCGGCCCGGGCTGACGAACCGACGACAAGGCACTTCGAGTGAACCTGCGCAACCAGTGGCCAGTCCTGCCCATCGTGGCGGGGCTGGCCTCCGGCCTGTTGACCGGCTGCGGATCCGACTCCGGTGACTCCGGGGGCACCGGCTCCGCCGTGGTGATGGGGATGTCCGACGACGTCCTCGCCACGGACCCGGCCTCCGGCTACGACCCCGGCTCCTGGCTGTTGTTCGACAACGTCTTCCAGTCACTGCTCAGCTTCCCCAAAGGCGGCACCGAACCCCAGCCCGAACTGGCGAAGCAGTGCCGCTTCACCGACACCCGGGCCATGGTCTACAAGTGCGAACTGAAGGACGGCCTGACGTTCAGCAACGGTGACGCCCTCACCTCCGCGGACGTGAAGTTCTCCTTCGACCGCATGCTGAAGATCGCCGACCCCGCGGGTCCCGCGATCATGTTCCCGATGCTCGGCAGGGTCGAGACACCGGACGACAGGACGGCCGTCTTCCACCTGAAGGTGCCCGACGCCACCTTCCCCAGCAAGATCGCATCCGGCGCGGGCTCCATCGTGGACCACCGCCAGTACGACGCGAACGGCCTGCGCACCGACCACAAGGCCGTCGGCTCGGGCCCCTACCGGCTGGACTCCTTCGACAAGGACCAGGCCGTCTTCTCCGTCAACGACCACTACAAGGGCACCGCCGAGGTCAGGAACTCCGGGGTCACCCTGAAGTTCTTCCACGGCGACCGCACCGCCCTCAAGCGCTCCCTCCTGGACGGCGGCATCGACATCGCCTACCGAGGGCTGACCGCCGCCGACGTCGCCCAGCTCGACCGGCAGGACGACAGCAAGGGCGTCGACGTCATCGAGGGCACCAGCGCCGAGGTCCAGCACCTGGTCTTCAACATGAAGGACCCGGTGGCCGGCCGGCTCGGCGTCCGCCGGGCCATCGCGCACCTCATCGACCGCGACGCCCTCATCCAGAACGTGTACCAGGGCACCGCCACCCCGCTGTACTCGATCATCCCGGCGGGCATCGCGGGCCACAACACCGCCTTCTTCGACACCTACGGCGCACGCCCCTCAAGGGCCCAGGCCGCCGCGGCCCTCCAGGCCGACGGAGTCACCGGCAAGGTCAAGCTCACCCTCTGGTCCACCCCGTCCCGCTACGGCCCCGCCACCGACGAGGAACTGACGGCCATCGCCCGCCAGCTCAACGCCAGCGGCCTGTTCGACGCCGACGTCAAGTCCGTCGCCTTCGAGCAGTACGAGAAGGACATCGCCGCCGGCAAGTACGGCGTCTACGTCAAGGGCTGGGTCCCCGACTACCCGGACGCCGACAACTTCACCGCCCCCTTCTTCGGCAAGGGCAACGTGCTCGACAACAACTACGACAACCGCACGATCACCCGGACCCTCATCCCCGGCACCGCCAAGCAGAGCGACCGCTCGGCGACCGACGAGGAATTCGGCAGGCTCCAGGACATCGTCGCCGACGAACTGCCCCTCCTGCCGGTCTGGCAGGCCAAGCAGTACGCGGTCGTCCGCGACGGCGTCTACGGCCTGGAGTACTGCCTGGACGCCTCCACCGTGTTCCGCTTCTGGGAACTCAGCAAGAGCTGACACCGGTACGGCAAGGGCGCCCGCCCCCGCAGGGACGGGCGCCCCTCACCCTCCGCACCGGACCCGGCCGGCCCTACTGAGCGCCGGGACGGACCAGACCGCTCTCGTACGCGTACACGGCCGCCTGCACCCGGTCCCTGAGCCCCAGCTTGGTGAGCACATGCCCCACATGGGTCTTCACCGTCGTCTCGCTGACGAACAGGTCCGCCGCGATCTCCGCGTTGGACAGCCCGCGCGCCACCAGCTTCAGCACCTCCACCTCACGGTCGGTGAGCGTGTGCAGAGTGTCCGGCACCGGCTCCTCACCGGACGGCAGATGCGTCGCGTACTTGTCCAGCAGCCGCCGCGTGATGCTCGGCGCGAGCAACGCCTCGCCGGCCGCCACCACCCGGATGGCCTGCACCAGCTCGTTGGCCGGCGCGTCCTTCAACAGGAAGCCGCTCGCCCCGGCACGCAGCGCCTCCACCACGTACTCGTCCAGGTCGAACGTGGTCAGCACCAGCACCTTCGCCGGACCGTCCCGCCCCGGACCGGTGATCTGCCGCGTCGCCTCCACACCGTCCATCCGCGGCATCCGGATGTCCATCAGCACCACATCCGGCTGGAGTGCGCGCACCTGGTCGAGAGCCTGCAGGCCGTCACCGGCCTCGCCGACGACCGCGAGATCCTGCTCGGCCTCCAGGATCATCCGGAAACCCGTACGCAGCAGGGGCTGGTCGTCGACCAGTAGGACGCGGATGGCCACGTGACACTCCTTCGCTAGTCCGGCCCCATTCTGCCCTGCCCGGGGTGACCGCCTCACCCGGTCCCGGGCCCGGCCGTCCCCACCGGCAGCGGGTAGGGCGGGGGAGTGCCGCCGAACTCCGGGCAGTGCGCCTGGTGGTCGCACCAGCCGCACAGCCGGGTCGGCCGCGGCCGCCAGTTCCCCGTCCGCGTCGCCTGCGTGATCGCCTCCCACAACGCGTGCAGCTTGCGTTCCACCCGCTCCAGGTCCGCGAGGACGGGGTCGTACGTCAGCACGTCCCCGCTGCCGAGGTAGACCAGCTGCAGCCGGCGCGGCACGACCCCCTTCAGCCGCCAGACCACCAGGGCGTAGAACTTCATCTGGAACAGCGCGCCCTCGGCGTACTCCGGGCGCGGGGCCTTGCCCGTCTTGTAGTCGACGATCCGCACCTCACCGGTCGGGGCGACGTCCACCCGGTCGATGATCCCGCGCAGCCGCAGCCCCGACGCCAGCTCCGTCTCCACGAACAGCTCCCGCTCGGCCGGCTCCAGCCGCGTCGGGTCCTCCAGCGTGAACCAGCGCTCCACGAGCCGCTCCGCCTCCGCGAGCCACCCGGCCAGCCGCAGGCCCTCCGGGTCGTCGGCGAACAGCTCGGACACCTCCGGACGGCTCTCCCGCAGCCGGTCCCACTGCCCGGGGATCAGCGCCTTCGCCTGCGGCGCGGTCCGCTCCCCGGCGGGCACGTCGAACAGCCGCTCCAGCACCGCGTGCACCAAGGTGCCCCGCGTCGCCGCCTCGCTCGGTTTCTCCGGCAGCCGGTCGATCACCCGGAAGCGGTACAGCAGCGGACACTGCATGAAGTCACCGGCCCGCGAGGGCGACAGCGAGGTCGGCGCGGCAGCGCTCCGCTCCCCGGCCACCGGTTCCGCACCACCACCCGGCCCGGCGGACCCGACACCAGCCACGGCGGACCCGTCACCCGGTACGGCGGATCCGTCATCCGGGACGGCGGACCCGTCATCCGGGACGGCGGACCCGTCATCCGGTACGGCGGATCCGTCACCCGGTACGGCGGGTCGATCGCCCGGTACCGCGGGTCGATCGCCCGGTACCGCGGGTCCGGGGCTCGGAGCCGGGACGGCCGCCTCCCGGGCGGCGCTCTCGCCGGCACCGCCCGCGGGGCCGGCCGCCGCTCTGTCCGCGCCGCCCGGCAGGGCCGCCGCCTCGTCGATGCTGCTGTCCATGTCCACAGACCTTACGGCCCGCCACCGACAGTGACCCGGCCGCCGCC
>NZ_WWJT01000635.1 GCF_009865385.1 Streptomyces sp. SID486
GCGCGCGCAGCGAGCAGAAGGCGCCCCGGAAGGACCTGTGGCGACAGGCCGCTCGCGCGGCGCAGCGGACCGCGCCGGACGGGCGGGGGGGGGCGGGTGACGGCGAAGGGCGGCCCGCACCGGACGGGCGGGTGCGGGGGACGGCGAAGGGCGGCCCGCACCGGACGGGCGGGGGCGGGGGACGGCGAAGGGCGGCCCGCACCGTCCTGGGTGCAGGGCCGCCCTTCGGGGAAGCGCTTGGCTCAGCTCTCCGCGGCGACCGGCTCGCGGGTCACGGCGGGGGCGGTGTGCGGGAGCGTACGGGTCTCCTTGGGCTGGCCGAGGCCCATGGCGCGCATGATGCCGCCGACCACGCCGCCGAGGAGGACGATCGCCATGCCGGCCCAGAAGCCGACGGGCTGGGCCATCACCATGAAGGCGCCCGCGACGCAGAACCCGATGAAGGCGATGGTGACGCCGGTCCAGGCGGCCGGGGTGTGACCGTGGCTGCTGCCCGCCATGACTTGCTCCTCGTTGCTGTGTACGTGTGGTAGGTCCGAGCCGGACGCTCGTGGTCCATTGTCCCGTACGCGTGCGCGTGCCGGACGCGGGGGTGGCGTCTGTTTCACCACATCCGGCCGGCCGGCCCTCCGCACGGCTCCGGTCCGGACACCCGCCTGCCCCGGGGCTGGTGGTCCGCCCGGTTCAGGCGCCCGTGGGGTCCTCGCCCCGGTCCAGGGCCTTCCAGATCTCCTCGGGGCGCTCCGGGTCGGCGGGGCGGGCCGTACGGCGGGGGCGGGCGGTGCCGCGCTCGTAGCGGCCGGACATCGTGGGCCACCGGCTGCCGTAGCGCAGGGCGAGCAGTCCGGCGAGCAGGATCAGCACCCCGCCGACGGCGGCGACGTAGGGCCAGCCGGTGTGGCCGAGCGCGTCGACGGTGGCAGAGGTGTCGCCGCTGACCTTGGCGGCCTGCCCGTCCAGGACGGAGCTGTCGGAGGCGGTCACGAGGGCCGCGGTGGCGATCCCGGCGCCGGACAGCGCGAGCAGCCCGGAGACGAGGAACCGGCCGGCCCTGCGGACGGCGAAGACGGCGACGAGCGCGGCGAGGCCCACTATGGCGAGGGCCGCGGGGACGCCCGTGACGTCGCTGCCCTTGGCGGTCAGCGGGAACGCGCCGCCGGCCACCGTCGCGGTGCCGTCCGCCCAGCGCTGCCGGGTCGCGAGCAGGGTCACGGCCGCGCCGAGGGCACCGAACAGCAGGGCCACGGCGAGGCTTCGCCGGCCGGACCGGACGGGCGCGGCGGCTTCGGAGCGGGGATGGGGTACGGCTGTCACGTACTCCACTATCGCCTGAACCCCGGGCGAACCGTCACCCGGGGTTCCTCTGCGGGGCGTGAGAAGCGCCCTATTGCCCCAGCCGGTTGGCCGTGTGCACGGCCCGCAGCACCGCGGCGGCCTTGTTGCGGCACTCCTGGTCCTCCGCGACCGGGTCGGAGTCGGCGACGATGCCCGCCCCGGCCTGGACGTAGGCGGTGCCGTCGCGGAGCAGGGCCGTCCGGATGGCGATCGCGGTGTCGGAGTCGCCGGCGAAGTCCAGGTAGCCGACGCAGCCGCCGTACAGGCCGCGCCGGGAGGGCTCCAGTTCGTCGATGATCTGCATCGCGCGGGGCTTGGGGGCGCCGGAGAGGGTGCCCGCCGGGAAGCAGGCGGTGAGGACGTCGAAGGCCGTGCGGCCGGGGGCGACCTTGCCGGTGACGGTGGAGACGATGTGCATCACGTGCGAGTAGCGCTCGATGGACATGAAGTCGACCACCTCGACCGAGCCGGGCTCGCAGACCCGGCCGAGGTCGTTGCGGCCGAGGTCGACCAGCATCAGGTGCTCGGCGCGTTCCTTGGGGTCGGCCAGCAGCTCGTCGGCGAGGGCCTGGTCCTCCTGCGGGGTGGCGCCGCGGTGCCGGGTGCCGGCGATGGGGTGGACCATCGCCCGCCCGTCCTCGACCTTCACCAGGGCCTCCGGGGAGGAGCCGACGACGTCGAACCCGTCGAGGCGGAACAGGTACATGTACGGCGAGGGGTTGGTGGCCCGCAGGACCCGGTAGACGTCGAGGGCGCTCGCCGTGCACGAGGTCTCGAAGCGCTGGGAGGGCACGACCTGGAACGCCTCGCCGGCGCGGATGCGCTCCTTGACGTCCTCGACCGCCCGCCGGAAGTCGGCGCCGCCCCACAGGGCGGTGTACCCGGGCAGTTCGGAGGGCGGCAGGACGGCCGGGGGCTGGGCGACCGCGCGCGTGAGGTCGGCCTCCATGGCGTCGAGCCGGGCCACGGCGTCCGCGTACGCCTCGTCGACACCGGTGTCGAGGTCGTTGTGGTTGATCGCGTTGGCGATCAGCAGGACCGACCCCTCCCAGTGGTCCATGACGGCGAGGTCGCTGGTCAGGAGCATGGTCAGCTCGGGCAGACGCAGGTCGTCGCGCTCGCCGGGGCCGATCTTCTCCAGGCGGCGGACGATGTCGTAGCCCAGGTAGCCGACCATGCCGCCGGTGAAGGGCGGCAGGCCCTCCTGGTGGGGGGTGTGCAGCGTCTGCAGGGTGGCGCGCAGGGCCACGAGGGGGTCCCCGTCGGTGGGGACGCCGACGGGCGGGGTGCCCAGCCAGTGGGCCTGTCCGTCCCGGGCGGTGAGCGTGGCGGAGCTGCGCACCCCGACGAAGGAGTACCGGGACCAGGACCGGCCGTTCTCGGCGGACTCCAGCAGGAAGGTGCCGGGGCGCTCGGCGGCGAGCTTGCGGTAGAGCGCGACCGGGGTGTCGCCGTCGGCGAGGAGCTTGCGCGTGACCGGGATGACGCGGCGGTCGGTGGCCAGCTTGCGGAAGGTCTCTAGGTCCATGGCGGCTGACCTTACTGACCGGACGCCGCGGCGGCGGAATCCGTGTCCTCGAGCAGGACGTCCTCGTCGAAGCAGGTGCGCGCGCCGGTGTGGCAGGCGGCGCCCACCTGGTCGACCTTGACGAGCAGGGTGTCGGCGTCGCAGTCCAGCGCGACCGACTTCACCCACTGGAAGTGGCCGGAGGTGTCGCCCTTGACCCAGTACTCGCGGCGGCTGCGCGACCAGTAGGTGCAGCGGCCGGTGGTCAGCGTGCGGTGCAGCGCCTCGTCGTCCATCCAGCCGAGCATGAGCACCTCGCCGGTGTCGTACTGCTGGGCGACGGCGGGGACGAGCCCGTCGGCGCCGCGCTTGAGCCGCGCGGCGATCTCGGGGTCGAGGCTGCTGGGCCGGGGGGTACCGGTCGTACTGGTCATGCATGCCATTGTGCCGCGCGGGGCGGACCGGGCCGGTGCCGTGTCCACTGCGCGGACTCGGCACCTGGTCGTAGGCTGACTCCATGTCGACCTTCGCCAAGCGTGAACGGCTTCTGTTCGCCGACCTCTTGGAAACCGTCGGACCGGACGCGGAGACCCTCTGCGAGGGCTGGCGGACCCGGGATCTGGCGGCGCATGTGATCGTGCGGGAGCGCCGCCCGGACGCGGCCGGCGGCACGCTGATCAAGCAGCTCGCGCCACGCCTGGAGAAGGTGATGGCCGAGTACACCGCGAAGCCGTACGAGGAACTGATCCAGCTGATCCGTACCGGCCCGCCGCGCTTCTCGCCCTTTCAGCTCAAACAGGTCGACGAAGCGGCCAACATCATCGAGTTCTACGTCCACACGGAGGACGTCCGGCGCGCGCAGCCGGACTGGAGCCGGCGCGAGCTGGACCCGGTGTTCCAGGACGCCCTGTGGTCCCGGCTGGAGCGGGCGGCGCGGCTGATGGGCCGGGGTGTGCCGACGGGGCTGGTGCTGCGCCGCCCGGACGGCCAGACGGTGGTGGCGCACCGGGGCACTCCGGTGGTCACGGTGACCGGTGAGCCGTCGGAGCTGCTGATGTTCGCGTACGGCAGGCAGAGCGCGGCCCGGGTGGAGCTGGAGGGCGACGGGGACGCGATCACGAAGCTGCACGAGTCGCGGCAGCTGGGCATCTGAGAGGGCCTGCCACATGATCAAGGTCGCGATGACGAGCGTGTACGTGGACGACGTGGCGAAGGCGCACGCCTTCTACACCGAGGTGCTCGGCTTCGAGACCCGCACCCACATGGACCTCGGTGACGGCACGCTGTTCGTGACGGTCGGGGCGCGGGAGGGGGCTCAGCCGGATCTCCAGCTGCTGCTGGAGCCCGGGCAGGGCCCGATCGCGGAGCCGTACCGCAGGGCGGTGCACGAGGCGGGCCTGCCGTGCATCGTGTTCTCGGTGGACGACATCCAGGCCGAGTACGAGCGGCTGGGCGGCCTGGGTGTCCGGTTCACGCATCCCCCGCAGGAGCAGGGCCCGGTGCTGGCGGCGGTGTTCGACGACACGGTGGGCAATCTGGTGCAGCTGGTCCAGCCGAAGGGGTGAGGCGCCGTCAGCCGGGCAGTTCGGCGCGGCGCAGGGCCGGTACGACCAGGACGACGACCCCGCCGAGTCCGCACACGGTGGCGCTGACGGCGTAGACCGGGCCGAGCCCGAAGGCGCCGATCGCGGCGGCCGCGAAGGGCATGCTCAGCGGGGTGAGGCCGAGGCTGACGAGGCTGGAGACGGCGGTGACACGGCCCAGGTAGGCGGGGTCGGACTGGGTCTGCAGCAGGGCTCCGCACAGCGCGCCGCTGAGGCCGGCGAGGAGGCCGACGAGCAGGGCCGTGCCGGCGGCGGCGGCCAGGGTCGGCGCCAGGGCGAGGGCCCCGACGGCCACGGAGCCCGCGACGCACGCGCTCCCGGTGACGAGTCCCGCCCGGGGCAGCCGGCCGCGGACGGTGAGCAGCAGCGCGGCCGCACCGGCGCCGGCGCCGAAGCCCGCGAGGATCCAGCCCATGCCGGAGGCGCCCCAGCCGCGCCGGTCGCAGAGCAGGGTCAGGCCGACGTTCAGCGGGCCGACGAAGCCGAGGTCGCCGAGGGCGATGGCGGCCATCAGCGGGCCGAGGACACGGTGCCGGCGGATGTAGCGCAGGCCGGCCGCGAGGTCGCTCCAGGCGGTGGTCTTCGCGGCCGTGGGCAGGTCGCGTATCCGTACGGCGAGCAGCAGCGGTACCGAGACGGCGATGAGCGCGCCGGCGAGCAGGAAGGCCGCCGCGGCGCCGCCGAGGGCCACGGCGAGCCCGCCGAGGGGGGCGCCGACCACACTGGAGAGGCGGATGGCGAGGCCGCGCATGCCCTGGACCCGGGCGAGCTGGTCCTTCTCGGTGAGCCGGGCGGGCAGGGCGCCCACGGCGGGCATGAAGACGGCGTCGACGGTGCCGAAGACCAGCGCGAGCAGGGCGAGCGGCCACAGTCCCGGGCTGGTGGCGAACAGCAGGGCGGCGACGGCGAGGACGGCGGCACAGCGGACGGCGTCACTGCCGATGACGACCCGGCGTGGCCCGAGACGGTCGGCGAGCACGCCTCCGCCGAGCATCAGCACGGCCCTGGGCAGGGCGCCGACGGACATCACGAGCCCGGCCTGGGCGGGGGTGCCGGCCTGCACGGCGGCCCAGGACAGGGCGAGGTAGTAGACGCTGTCGCCGAGCATCGAGGAGGTGTAGGCGGCGAGCCAGCGCAGGACGTTGGGGTCGCGGTGGGCGTGTGCGGTCGCCGGGGGCACGAGCGTGGCGGTCACGGGGGAGGTCCTCTCAGGCGCGGAACGGGAAGCCGTACACGTGCAGCGCGACGTGCTCACGCCCGGTGGTGTCGCCGGCGGTCTCGGCGGCCCTGCCCTGCTCGTCGTACCTCTTGATCAGGGCGAGCAGTTCGTGCTGGAGGGCGTTCAGCTCCCCCGCGGTGAGGCGGAGCAGGGACTCGCTGTCGGGTGCGGCGGTGTTCCACTCGGGGCTCCAGGTGGACCGCTCGTCGAGGTAGCGGCGGTACAGGTCGGCCCGCTGTTCGTGGAAGAGGCGGGTGGCCGCCATGTGGGCCGCCGCCGTCTCGGGGGCGTCCCGGAAGTCCGCGTCGTGGATGCGCACGCCGTGGGAGGAGGGCTGCCACCAGCGCTCGCGGCCGTCCGCGCTCTGCGGGTCGGCCGCCTCGATCAGTCCGTGCTCGGCGAGCTTGCGCAGGTGGTAGCTGACCAGGGACACGGCCTCGTCCACCTGGTCGGCGAGGTGCGAGGCGGTCGCCTTGTCCGCCACGCACAGCGCTCGGTACAGCTTCATCCGCAGCGGGTGGGCGAGCGCCTTGAGCGTGCCCACGTCCGTGATGGAGCGGCTTCCGTCATCCGTCATGCGCATCACCGTAGACAGGAAAGAAAAGTTGCACAACTAATGTTGCGCAACTTTTCTTTCCTGTTCTGGGGAGCGGTGCCGGTTCACCGCACCGGGTGCCCGGCCTCCCGCAGCGTCTGCTTCACCTCTGAGATGCGCAGGTCGCCGAAGTGGAACACCGACGCGGCCAGCACCGCGTCGGCGCCCGCCGCGACCGCCGGCGGGAAGTCGGCCAGCCTGCCGGCGCCGCCGGACGCGATCACCGGGACGGTCACGTGCCTGCGGACCGCCGCGATCATCTCCAGGTCGTAGCCGTCCTTGGTGCCGTCCGCGTCCATCGAGTTCAGCAGGATCTCGCCCGCGCCCAGCTCGGCGGCCCGGTGCGCCCACTCCACCGCGTCGATGCCCGTGCCGCGCCGGCCGCCGTGCGTGGTGACCTCGAACGTGCCCTCCGCGGTCCGCCGCGCGTCCACCGACAGCACCAGCACCTGGCGCCCGAAGCGCTCGGCGATCTCGCGGATCAGGTCGGGGCGGGCGATCGCGGCGGTGTTCACACCCACCTTGTCCGCCCCCGCCCGCAGCAGTCTGTCCACGTCCTCGGCCGTGCGGACGCCACCGCCGACCGTCAGCGGGATGAACACCTGCTCGGCGGTGCGGCGCACCACGTCGTAGGTCGTCTCCCGGTCGCCCGAGGAGGCGGTGATGTCCAGGAACGTCAGCTCGTCGGCGCCCTCGGCGTCGTACACCTTGGCCATCTCGACGGGGTCGCCCGCGTCGCGCAGGTTCTGGAAGTTGACCCCCTTGACGACCCGGCCGCCGTCCACGTCCAGGCAGGGGATCACGCGTACGGCCAGGGTCATGCCGTCACTCCCCGGAACGCCTCCACCTCGACCTCGACGACCAGGCTGGGGTCCACGAAACCGGAGACGATGATCATCGAAGCGGCGGGCCGGACGCTGTCGAACAGCTCCTTGTGGGCCCGGCCGACCTCCTCGACGTCCCGGGCGTGCGTGAGGTACATGCGCGTGCGCACCACGTCGTCGCGGCCGAGCCCCAGCTGCCGGAGCGCGGCCAGTGCGACGTCGAAGGAGTTCACCGCCTGCTCGTAGGGGCCGCCGCCGGCGATCTGCCCGTCCACGATGGACGTGCAGCCCGAGACCAGCACCAGGCCGTTCGGCAGCTCCACCGCGCGGGAGTAGCCGAACTGCTCCTCCCAGGGCGCGCCGGTCGACACGCGTCGGACGTCACTCACTCGGACACCGCCTCCAGGGCCTCTTCCAGGGTGAACGCCTTCGCGTACAGGGCCTTGCCGACGATGGAGCCCTCGACACCGAGGGGTACCAGCTCGGCGATGGCGCGCAGGTCGTCCAGGGACGACACGCCGCCGGACGCCACGACCGGGCGGTCCGTGACGGCGCAGACGTTCTTCAGCAGCTCCAGGTTCGGGCCCTGGAGCGTGCCGTCCTTGGCGATGTCGGTGACGACGTAGCGGGCGCAGCCCTCCCTGTCCAGGCGCTCCAGCGTCTCGTAGAGGTCGCCGCCGTCACGGGTCCAGCCTCGGCCGCGCAGGGTCGTGCCGCGCACGTCCAGGCCGACCGCGATGCTGTCACCGTGCTCGGCGATGACCTTGGCGACCCATTCGGGGGTCTCCAGGGCGGCGGTGCCGAGGTTCACCCGGGTGCAGCCGGTGGCGAGGGCGGCGGCGAGCGTGTCGTCGTCGCGGATGCCGCCGGACAGCTCCACCTTGATGTCCATCGCCCTGGCCACCTCGGCGATCAGCGCGCGGTTGTCGCCGGTGCCGAACGCGGCGTCCAGGTCGACCAGGTGCAGCCACTCGGCGCCGGAGCGCTGCCAGGCGAGGGCGGCCTCCAGCGGCGAGCCGTAGGAGGTCTCGGTCCCGGACTCGCCGTGCACGAGCCGGACGGCCTGGCCGTCGCGGACGTCGACGGCGGGGAGGAGTTCGAGCTTGGCCATGGTCTACAGGGTTCCGATCCAGTTGGTGAGGAGCTGGGCGCCGGCGTCGCCGGACTTCTCGGGGTGGAACTGCGTGGCCCACAGGGCGCCGTTCTCCACCGCGGCCACGAACGGCTTGCCGTGCGTCGACCAGGTGACCTTGGGAGCCGCGATCAGCGGGTTGTGGACCTCGAGCCGCCAGTCGTGGACGGCGTAGGAGTGCACGAAGTAGAAGCGGGCGTCGGCGTCCAGGCCGGCGAACAGCTGCGAGCCGGCCGGGGCGTCCACGGTGTTCCAGCCCATGTGCGGCACGACGTCGGCCTGGAGCGGCTCGACCGTGCCGGGCCACTCGTCCAGACCGTCGGCCTCCACACCGTGCTCGATGCCGCGCGCGAACAGGATCTGCATGCCCACGCAGATGCCCATGACGGGTCGCCCGCCGGACAGCCGGCGGTCCACGACCCAGTCGCCGCGGGCGTCGCGCAGACCCCGCATACAGGCGGCGAAGGCGCCGACGCCCGGCACCAGCAGGCCGTCGGCGTTCATCGCCGTGTCGAAGTCGCGGGTGATCTCGACGTCGGCGCCCACGTGCGCGAGGGCGCGCTCGGCGGACCGGACGTTGCCGAAGCCGTAGTCGAAGACGACGACCTTCTTCGGCGCGCTCATCAGCTCCACACCTCCAGTCGCATGACTCCCGCGACGAGGCACATGGCCGCACCGATGGAGAGCAGCACGATGAGACTCGTGGGCATCTTCTGCTTGACGAAGGAGATGATGCCGCCGACGAGGAAGAGGCCGACGACGATCAGCAGGGTGGACAGACCGTTCATGGGGTTACAGCGCGCCCTTCGTCGACGGGAGGATGCCGGCCGCGCGCGGGTCGCGCTCGGAGGCGTAGCGCAGCGCCCGGGCCAGCGCCTTGAACTGGCACTCCACGATGTGGTGGGCGTTGCGGCCGTACGGCACGTGCACGTGCAGCGCGACCTGCGCCTGGGCGACGAAGGACTCCAGGATGTGCCGGGTCATCGTCGTGTCGTACTCGCCGATCATCGGCGCCATCTTCTCGGGCTCGGTGTGCACGAGGTAGGGGCGGCCGGAGAGGTCGACGGTGACCTGGGCGAGCGACTCGTCCAGCGGGACCGTGCAGTTGCCGAAGCGGTAGATGCCCACCTTGTCGCCGAGGGCCTGCCTGAAGGCGGCGCCCAGCGCGAGGGCGGTGTCCTCGATGGTGTGGTGGGAGTCGATGTGGAGGTCGCCGTCGGTCTTCACGGTCAGGTCGAACAGACCGTGGCGGCCGAGCTGGTCGAGCATGTGGTCGTAGAAGCCGACACCGGTGGCGATGTCGGTCCGTCCGGTGCCGTCGAGGTCTATCTCGACGAGGACCGAGGTCTCCTTGGTGGTGCGCTCCACACGTCCTACGCGGCTCATACCTGGGACTCCTTCTTGACTTCACGGACCGCGTCGAGGAACGCGTCGTTCTCTTCGGGGGTTCCGGCGGACACCCGCAGCCACCCGGGCACGCCGTTGTCGCGGACCAGGACACCCCGGTCGAGGATCTTCCGCCACATCTCGTGGGCGTCGTCGAACCGTCCGAACTGCACGAAGTTGGCGTCGGACTCGACGACCTCGTAGCCGATCGTGCGCAGTTCGGCGACCAGCCGGTCCCGCTCCGCCTTCAGCTGCTCGACGTAGCCCAGCAGCGTGTCGGTGTGCTCCAGCGCGGCCAGCGCGGTCGCCTGCGTGATCGCCGACAGGTGGTACGGCAGCCGGACGAGCTGTACGGCGTCCACGACCGCCGGGTCGGCGGCGAGGTAGCCCAGGCGCAGACCGGCCGCGCCGAACGCCTTCGACATGGTCCGGGAGACGACCAGGTGGGGGCGGTCCGCCAGCAGGGGCAGCAGCGAGTCGCCGTGGCTGAACTCGACGTACGCCTCGTCCACGACCACCATGGACGGCCTGGCCGCCTGGGCCGCCTCGTACAGCGCGCGGACGGTCTCCGGCGGGACCGCGCTGCCGGTGGGGTTGTTGGGGGTGGTGATGAAGACCACGTCGGGCCGGTGCTCGGCGAGGGCATGCTCGGCGGCGGCGAGGTCGATCGTGAAGTCCTCGCCGCGCGGACCGGAGATCCAGCCGGTGCCCGTCCCGCGCGCGATGAGGGCGTGCATCGAGTACGACGGCTCGAAGCCGAGCGCCGTACGGCCCGGTCCGCCGAAGGTCTGCAGCAGCTGCTGGATGACCTCGTTGGAGCCGTTGGCGGCCCACACGTTCTCGGTGCCGACCGGGTACTTGCCCGTCCTCGTCAGGTAGGCGGCCAGCTCGGTGCGCAGCTGGACCGCGTCCCGGTCGGGGTAGCGGTTCAGGTCGCGGGCGGCGTCCCGCACCCGCTCGGCGATCCGCTCGACCAGCGGCTCGGGCAGCGGATAGGGGTTCTCGTTGGTGTTCAGCCGTACGGGGACGTCCAGCTGGGGCGCGCCGTAGGGGGACTTGCCGCGCAGCTCGTCCCGTACGGGGAGATCTTCGATGCGGGTCACTTGCTCTCGGGTACCTTCCAGCCGAACCTCGCCTTGACGGCCGCGCCGTGCGCCGGGAGGTCCTCGGCCTCCGCCAGCGTCACCACGTGCTGCGCGACCTCGGCCAGCGCGTCCCGCGTGTAGTCGACGATGTGGATGCCGCGCAGGAAGGACTGCACGGACAGGCCCGAGGAGTGGCAGGCGCAGCCGCCGGTGGGCAGGACGTGGTTGGACCCGGCCGCGTAGTCGCCGAGCGAGACGGGGGCCCAGGGGCCGATGAAGACCGCGCCCGCGTTGCGGACCCGGTCGGCCACGGCGGGGGCGTCGGCGGTCTGGATCTCCAGGTGCTCGGCGCCGTAGGCGTCCACCACCTTCAGACCCTCCTCGATGCCGTCCACGAGGACGATCGCGGACTGCCGGCCCTTGAGCGCGGGCACGATCCGGTCGTCGATGTGCTTGGTGGCGGCGACCTGCGGTTCCAGCTCCTTCTCCACCGCCGCCGCCAGCTCGGCGGAGTCGGTGACCAGGACGGCCGCCGCGAGCGGGTCGTGCTCGGCCTGGCTGATCAGGTCCGAGGCGACGTGCACCGGGTCGGCGGTGGAGTCCGCGAGGATCGCGATCTCGGTGGGGCCGGCCTCGGCGTCGATACCGATCTTGCCGGTGAAGTAGCGCTTGGCGGCGGCGACCCAGATGTTGCCGGGGCCGGTGACCATGTTGGCCGGCGGGCAGGACTCGGTGCCGTGGGCGAACATCGCGACGGCGGTGGCGCCGCCGGCCGCGTACACCTCGTCCACGCCGAGCAGGGCGCAGGCCGCGAGGATCGTCGGGTGCGGCAGGCCGCCGAAGTCCGCCTGGGCCGGCGAGGCGAGCGCGATGGACTCGACGCCGGCCTCCTGCGCGGGCACCACGTTCATGACCACGGAGGACGGGTAGACCGAGCGGCCACCGGGCGCGTACAGACCGACGCGCTCGACCGGCACCCACTTCTCGGTGACCGAGCCACCGGACACGACCTGGGTGGTGTGCGTCGTCCGGCGCTGCGCGCGGTGGACGAGCCGGGCCCGGCGGACGGACTCCTCCAGGGCGGCACGCACCGCCGGGTCCAGGGCGGCGAGCGCGTCGGCGAGCGCCTGGGCCGGGACACGGACGCTTTCCAGCCGTACTCCGTCGAACTTCTCGGCGAAGTCGATCAGCGCCGCGTCGCCACGATGATGCACGGCCTCGCAGATCGGACGCACCTTCTCCAGGGCGGCCGAGACGTCGAAGTCGGCTCGGGGCAGCAGGTCGCGCAGGGCGGGGCCCTCGGGAAGGGCGTCGCCGCGCAGATCGATTCGGGAAATCACAGTCCCAATTCTCTCAGACCGCCGTCGGGAGCCGTCCGCGCGTATCAATGGCTGATACAGAACGCGGGCCAATGACTGGTACATAGGCTGGCCGGAACCCGGAAGATCGCATTCACTCTTTGTGTTCGAGACGTCACCCACCGGGCATGAACGCCAGTACGACACAAGTGACCCACTAGTAGCCCGCGGGGCGAGGGAAGAGGAAGAGCGGTGACCGAGGGGACCGGCGTCCGCGCCGGGGACCTGCCGGACGACCTGACCGCGACCGAGGCAGGCATGTGGCAGGCCTTCCGCAACGGCAGCCTGTACGACCTGAGCAGCGGCGACTTCGTGGTGGACGATCCGCACGGCGGGCATCCGTGGGGCCCGGAGCGGACCGTACGGGCCCGCATCGTCTGCTGGCTGCTGCTGGACGGCCCGCCGGCGCTCGCCGGCCGGGTGTCCTCGCTGAAGCTCGTCGGTGTGCGGATCACCGACGTACTGGACCTGGCGGGCGGCCAGGTCACCCCGTACGTGGAACTGCGCGGCTGCCGCTTCGACCAGGAGGTCCGGCTGCCGGAGGCCCGGTTCACGACCGTACGCCTGGTGGACTGCGCGGTGCCGCGCCTGGAGGCGGCCCGGGTGCACACGGAGGGTGACCTGCACCTGCCGCGCTGCCGGTTCCAGAACGGGGTCCGGCTGACGGACGCGCACATCGGCACCGACCTGCTGCTCAACCAGGCCGTCGCCTACCGTGACCGCAGCGGCCGGTCGATCGCGGCCGACGGCATGACCGTCGGCCAGGACCTGCAGGCGGAGCTGCTGGAGTCGCACGGCGAGATGAGCCTGCGCGGCGCCCAGATCGGCGTCTCGCTCAGCCTGCGCGGCGCGAAGCTCACCAACCCCTACTCGCGGTTCGCCCTGAACGCCCCCCAGCTGACGGTCGAGCGGACCCTGTACCTCACCCCGGCGGGCGTGGGCAGCCCCCTGCTGAGCGGCACGACGCCCGCGCGCGGGACGCGCATCCAGCGGTTCGAGTGCCGGGGCGGGGTGCGACTGGACGACGGGCGGTTCGGGGACGCCGTCGACCTGGAGCGGGCCCGGTTCGTCTTCACCGACGACCAGGCGCTGTCGCTGCGCCGGGTGCAGACCCCCGAGCTGCGCTTCCTCGGGGACAAGCCGCAGCGCGGCAAGGTCCTGCTGTCGGGCGCCCGGATCACGACCCTGGTGGACCGCGCGAGCAGCTGGCCGGAGACGGGCAACCTGCACATGGGCGGGTTCACCTACGAGAACCTGGTGCCGCAGGGGCCGTTCCCGCTGGCCCGGCGCCTGGACTGGGTGGCGGCGGCCACCGCCGAGTACGCCCCGGAGCCGTACGAGCGGCTGGCCGCGGTGCTGCGGGCCGCCGGGGAGGACGAGGACGCGCGCGAGGTGCTGCTCGCCAAGCAGCGCCGGCGGCGCGAGACGCTGCCGCCGGCCGCCAAGGTCTGGGGGTTCGCCCAGGACTGGACGGTGGCCTACGGCTACCGGCCGGGCCGGGCCGCGGTGTGGATGGCGGTGCTGTGGGCGGCGGGCACGCTGGCGTTCGCGCACGCGCACCATCCGCCCATGAACGCGGGCGGCCATCCGGTCTGGAACCCGGCCCTGTTCACCCTGGACCTGCTGCTGCCGGTGATCGACCTCGGTCAGGCCGGGCAGTGGCAGCTGCGGGGCGGCTGGCAGTGGCTCGGGACGGCGATGGTCCTGCTCGGCTGGGTCCTGGCGACGACGGTGGCGGCGGGCGCGACCCGCATGCTGCGCCGGAGCTGAAGGAGGACCGTCACCGCCGCACCACATCGCTCACCGGCACCGCTCACCCCGCCACGGACCCTCACCGTCCGGACACCCACCCTTTACCGCCCTTTGACCGTACGCCGTACAACTTTCCATGACTTGGCACAACCCTCTGGCGCCGCCCCGACCTGCGGACTTTCAATGGTCGGCACCATGGCTCTGCTGCCCTCGTTCATCCGCTCCCCGCGGATGGCCAAACGCCCCGCGCGCCCGGCCGGCCGACCGCCGGCCGGGGACGAGGCCGTGCTCGACGCGCCCGACGACCGGCTCTCGCCCGCGCTCGTCGCGGCGGCCCGGGGCGAGTGGACCACCGCGGCCGGCCTGCTGGCCGCCACCCGCACCGCGGCCGAGTGGGAACCACGGGACCGGTACGCGCGCCGCCTGGCCGCCTTCGCCCGCTCACGCCCCGAGTGGTACGAGGAGTGGCGGGCCACGGCCCCGGCCGACCCCGGGGTGCTGCTGGTCGGCGCCCAGCTGGCGGTGGACCGCGCCTGGCCCTCGCCGGCCCGGGCCGAGCTGCTGCGCGAGGTGAGCCCGCTGATCACCGCCGCCGCCCGCGCGGACGACCGCGACCCGGTGCCCTGGCGCATCGCGCTCGACCACGCGCGTGGCTCACGGGCGGGACACCGCTACTTCGAGGAACTGTGGGAGGCGGCCGTCCGGCGCGCCCCGCACCACTACGGCTGCCATGTGGCCGCCCTGCGCTACCTCGCCGCCTCCTGGCACGGCTCCCACCGCGAGTGCTTCGACTTCGCCGACCGGGCCGCGCAGGACGCCCCGGCCGACTCCCTGGTCCAGGCCCTGCCCGCCCGGGCGGCCTTCCGCTACCTGACCGACGGCTGCGGGCCCGCCGTGCCGCGGGCCCGGCTGGACGCCGCGGCGGACCGCGCGATCACGCTGTCGGGACGCCTCCCGGCGGCCGACCCGGTCCCCGCCGAGGTGCGCAACAAGCTGCTGTACGTCCTGCTCAGACTGGACCGCGGGGACGACGCCCGGGTCCAGCTGCGCCTGATCGGCCCGTACGCCACCTCGTTCCCCTGGGACCGCTTCTCCGACGACCCCCTCGGCCACTTCCTGCGCCTGCGCGAGCACCTGGAGACGGCGGGCCCGGGACCCGCCACGGCCGGGCTGCTGACGGCACTCACGGGCCCCCTCGGCGGTCACGGCGGACACGCCCTCGCCGCGGACCATTAGGCTGGGGCGCCGTGACCACCGTCCGTCTCCCGCTCTTTCCGCTGAACTCGGTGCTGTTCCCGGGTCTCGTGCTGCCGCTGAACGTCTTCGAGGAGCGGTATCGCGCCATGATGCGCGAGCTGCTGAAGACCCCGGAGGACGAGCCGCGCCGGTTCGCCGTCGTGGCCATCCGCGACGGCCACGAGGTCGCGCCGAGTTCCCCGGGCATGCCCGATCCCACGGCGCAGCCCGAGCGGGGCCCGGCGGCGGGCTTCGGCCCCGATCCGCTCAAGGCCCTGCACGGGGTGGGCTGCGTGGCGGACGCGGCGACCGTCCGGGAGCGGTCCGACGGCACGTTCGAGGTGCTGGCGACCGGTACGACCCGGGCCCGGCTGCTGTCCGTGGACGCGTCGGGTCCGTTCCTCACCGCGGAGCTGGAGGAGCTGGCCGAGGAACCGGGCGACGAGGCCGGCGCGCTGGCCGAGGGCGTCCTGCGCTCCTTCCGCCAGTACCAGAAGCGTCTGGCGGGGGCCCGGGAACGGTCGCTGTCCACCGGTGCGGAACTGCCCGACGACCCGAGCGTGGTGTCGTACCTGGTGGCGGCCGCGATGGTGCACGACACACCGACCAAGCAGCGCCTGCTGCAGGCGCCGGACACCGCGTCCCGGCTGCGGGACGAACTGAAACTCCTGCGCGCGGAGACGGCGATCATCCGTAACCTGCCGTCGCTGCCCGCGTTCGAGCTGACGCGGGCGCCGACCAGCCTGAACTGAGGAAGACCGGAAGGGCCGAGGCCGACACTCCGATGGCGAAGAAGTCGAAGAAGCAGCAGCAGTCCGGGGGCACGCCCGCCACGGTCGCCCTGACGGCGGCGGGGGTGGACTTCACGGTCCACGCCTACGAGCACGACCCGTCCCACCCCTCCTACGGCGAGGAGGCGGCGCAGGCGATGGGCGTCCGTCCCGACCGCGTCTTCAAGACCCTGGTCGCCGACGTGGACGGCTCCCTGGTGGTCGGCGTGGTCCCGGTGGCCGGGTCACTGGACCTCAAGGCCCTGGCCGCGGCGGTGGGCGGCAAACGGGCGGCCATGGCCGACCCGGCCCTCGCCGAGCGCACCACGGGCTACGTCCGCGGCGGCATCTCCCCGCTGGGCCAGCGCAAGAAGCTCCGCACGGTCCTCGACGACTCGGCGCGGGCCCACGCGACGATCTGTGTGTCGGCCGGCCGGCGCGGTCTCGAGGTGGAGCTGGCACCGGCCGACCTGGCGGCCCTGACGGAAGCGGTGCTGGCCCCCATCGGCCGGAGCTGAGCCACCCGACGCCACCGGCCGGGGCTGAGCCGCCCGACGCCGCCGGCCGGAGCTGAGCCACCCGACGCCACCCTCCGGGGATGAGCCTGCCCGACGCCGCCCACCGGGGCTGAGCCTGCCCGACGCCACCCTCCGGGGATGAGCCTGCCCGACGCCGCCCACCGGGGCTGAGCCGCCCGACGCCGCCCGCCGGGACCGGGACGGCGCTCGGACGGCGGGCCCGGACGCGTGTGTCGCCGTCCCGGCCGGGGAAGCCGTCACGGCTGCTGCTGGTACGGGGGCTCGGGGTCCCGGGGACCGAACGAAGCGGTCAGACCGAGGTGCGCCAGCAGACCGGCGAGCGGCCATGCCAGCAGCGCGCCCTTCGCCGAGAGCTTCAGCGGCGCCGAGAACGGCACCCCCCTGCCCACGGCCCGCGCGTGCGCGATCACATCGGACGCGGGGCCGAGCCAGACTCCGAGGCGCCAGGCCAGCAGGGAGCCGAGCAGTCCGCCGAGACCCAGCGCCACGACGAGCGGCACACCTCCGCGCCGCCGCCACAGGAACGCCGCGACCCCGGTGACCAGGCCGAAGGCCAGACCCAACAGGGTGAACGTACCGTCCACCCCGACCGCCTGTTCGCCCTCGCTGTCCTTCAGGTAGACGACCCAGTTCTTGTCAAGCTCGTCGCCGACCAGCGGTACGTGGGGCGCCAGCCACCACCACAGCAGCCCCAGCAGCACCCCGCCGAGCGCCACGGCGACCGTGATCACGGCGGCCTCGCGCAGTTCCGTCCCCAGGGCGGGACCGTCCTGTTCGTACCCGTCCCCGGCGAGCGCCCCGGCGGCCGGCGGAGCCTGCCGTACCTGGTGCGGGGAGTCGTCGTGCGGCGGCGGTGGCGGAGTCAACGGTGCGGTCACCCTGCCATCGTGCCAGGTCGCCCTGTGGGCCGCGTCACCGGACGGCGGCCCTGCGGTAGGCCCGGGTGGCCACGGCCAGTGAGACCACTCCGACCCCCGCGCACACACCCAGGTCAGCGAGGACCACGGCCCAGTCCGGATGCGGCCCGAAGGTCCGGGCGTACGCCTCCACGCCGTAGGTCGAGGGCAGCAGGTCGCGGGCCAGCCGTACGGCCTCCGGCATCCGGTCGGCCGGCAGCACGCCCAGCAGCAGCGCCGCCGACATGCCCAGCTGCCCGAGCACGGTGGCCAGCTCGGGCCGGGGCGCGAGCAGCCCGCAGGCGGCGCCGAGCCCGGCCAGCGCGGCCCCGGCGAGCGGGATGACGGCCACCAGGATCCACAGGTTGCCCAGCGGCAGCCCGAACAGCACACAGCCGAACACCGCGGTCACCAGGGTCCCGGGCACGGTGAAGGAGGCGTACGCCGCCGCCGCGCCCAGCACCACGGCCGCCGGCGGCACCGGCAGCGTGGCGTAGTGGTCGAGTCCCCCGCTGGCCCGCAGCTGCCCGAAGTACTGCGACAGCAGGTTCAGCGCCACGTACGCCACGACCAGCACGGACGAGCCCGCCACCACCGACTGGGCCTCGGGGCCGCTGTCGACGACCCCGCGCATCATCACGGCGATGCCGACGGACTGGAAGGTCGCCACGAACAGCAGCGGGATCCGCGCCACCCTGGCCCGGGACAGCTGCGCCCGGTAGACGGCCGCCAGCGACGGCCACAGCCGCACGGGCGGGCCCAGCTCGGCCGCGCCCCGGGGCGCCGTCTCCGGCACGGTCCGGGCGCCGCCCGGCAGGACCTCGGCGGGTACGACACTCACGACGAGCTGCTCCTCTTCCCTACGGCAGTCGCGCAGATCCATACGCATTCCGCGGCCCGCTCGTTCACGCCCTCACCAGGCCCTGCCGCGCCTCGCCGCCCAGCGCGAGGTAGACGTCCTCCAGGCTGGGCGTGGTGAGCGTGAAGTCGTCCAGGGCGGCGAAGGCGGCCCCGCCGGTCACGGTGGCGACGACGGCGCGGGCCTCCTCGGGGGCCAGCCGGAGCGTCCAGCGCCGGCCGGACTCCGTGGCCCGCTCACGCAGCACGGCCACCTCCGGCACCTCCAGCGGTGCCCGCTCCCGCCACACCAGCTCCACCCGGACCTCGCCGGCGACCTGCGCCTTGAGTCCGGCAGGGGTGTCGCAGGCGATGACCCGGCCCTGGTCGAGCACGGCGACCCGGTCCAGGACCGTCTCGGCCTCGATGACGTTGTGGGTGACCAGCACCACGGTCGTACCGTGCTCGGCCCGGCGCCGGTCCACGGCGGCCCAGACGGCACGCCGGGCCACCGGGTCCATGCCCGTGGTCGGCTCGTCCAGCACCAGCAGCGGCCGTTCGCCGACGAGGACGGCGGCGAAGCAGGCGAGCCGGCGCTGGCCGCCGGACAGCTTCTTCAGCGCCCGCCCCGCGATCGGGGTGAGCCCCAGCTCCTCCAGTACGGCGTCCCGCTCGGTGCGTGCCCGCCGTGCGTCCAGGCCGCGCAGGCGTCCGGTGGTCTCGGCGGCGAGGGAGACGGTCAGCTCGTCCAGGGCCGACGACTCCTGGCCCAGGTAGGCGAGGAGCCGCGCGGCGCGCTCGGGGTGCCGCACGATGTCGTGGCCGAGGATCTCGACGCTGCCCGTGTCCGGGCGCAGCAGGCCGGTGAGCTGCCGGACGAGGGTGGACTTGCCGGCGCCGTTCGGGCCGAGCAGTCCGAAGACCTCGCCGCGCCGCACGTCCAGTTCCACCCCGTCGGTGGCCCGCACCTCGGGGGTGCCTGGCGTGCCCCGCCGGCCCTTCACGGCCGGGTAGGTCTTGCCGAGCCCGCGCACGCGTACGACCTCGTCGTACCGAAGTGCCTGTGCCGCGCGCGTCATCACAAGGGACGAGCCTAAGGGGTCGCGGGCCTCAGCCCGCCTTCGGGGGCCGTCACGGGGACTCAGTCGGCGGTGGGGGCGTGCGTCTCGGCGGCCGCCGGTACGTCGAACTCCCGCCAGAACCCCGCCCGGATGGCGTAACGGTCGTGCTCGTCGATCTGGTCGTCCTTGTGGGCGAGCAGGCCGAACCGGGCCGCGTAGCGCAGCAGCTCCCCGTCGATCCGGTGCGGGATGCGCGGATACATCTGCGAGAGCCGCTGCAGATGGCTCTGGTCGCCGAGCCGGGACATCCAGCGGCGGGCGAACACCTGTCCCACCTCGTACGGGTCGCCGCCGACGGTGGTGATGTCCTCCTCCCGGTCGGCCCACCGCTGCTCGGCGGTGGTGAGCTGGGCCAGCGTCGGCATGGAGGCCGTCTCGGGGGGTTCGGAGACCGTGCCCGGCCGGTCGACCCAGCCCTTGTCGGAGGACCAGCGCAGGGTCGCGGTCGCCGGGTGCTGCACCGGCTGGGCTCCGGGTGCGCGCAGCGCGGCCAGGTCCTTGGGGGTGGGGACGCCCTTGGCCGCGGGGATCCGCTCGGCGGCGCCGTTCTCCGCCGGCGGGGCGGCCGGTGGGTGCGCGGGGCGCTCGGCGGGCCGCTCGTCCGAGGGGGCGAGCGCGGACTCGGGCAGCGGCGCGGAGAGGATCGCGGCGATCTCGGGCCGGGGCGCGGGCGGCGGGGCGCACACGCCGGTCAGCTCCTTGGCGCGGACGGCCTGGGTGATCCAGGCGCGGTCCAGCACACGCCGTTCGTCGGCCTCGGCGACCAGGTCCTCGGACTGGTTGTAGTCGCCGTCGGCGGCCTGTACGGCCCACAGGTGCACGGCGACACCGTGCTCCTTGGCGGCCATCATGCCGGGCAGCAGATCGCCGTCGCCGGTGACGAGGACGACGTCGGAGCAGGCGCGGTTGCGGGCCAGCTCGGTCAGCTCGGCGTGCATGGCGGCGTCCACGCCTTTCTGTGCCCAGCGGCCGTCGCTGCGGGTGAGGGCGCCCAGCCGGACGGTGACCCGGGGCATCACGCGCAGCCGGCGGTGTTCCGGCTGGGGGACGCGGTCGGGGGCGCCGTCGAACCAGTAGATGCGCAGCAGCGGGCGCTCGGTGTCGGACTCCGCGCGGTCGCGCAGCGCCTGGATCAGCGCGGTGTGGTCGACGGTGATCCGGGATCGCGAGGGCTCACCGGCGAGGAGGCTGGCGGCGGCTCCCAGCAGATACCCGGCGTCCACCAGGACGATGCAGCGGTCCACGCGACTCACCCTCTTCCCGGGAGGTTTTGCTTCGGACTTCCTTCGAGTCTGCCCGACCGCGGGGGGCTTAACGGCCCGAACTCGATCTTCGGCGTGGCGTTTCCGGATCCCGTCCGCTCATCAACCCTGTCACACACGGTAATTATCCGACATGCGCCTGATATCAGGCTATGTGAATCTGGATCCGGCCCTGGCCCCTAGATCCCCCACAGGAGGTTGATCACCATGGCCAAGAACAAGAACCGCAAGCAGGCCGGTCCGCAGAACCGCACGCAGCACGCCGAGCACGCGCAGCGGCCGTCGGCGGAGGAGCACGAGCCGCCCATGGCGGCCGTTCCGGGCAGCCCCTCGGAGGCCGCTCGTGGCAAGAAGCAGAAGAGCTTCGGCCACAACTAGAAGGGCAGTTGAAGCCCGGGCACAGTGAGGGGCGCACCCGTTCCGGGTGCGCCCCTTCATGCCGGTCCGGGGCCCTGCCTCAGCCGGCCGGGGCCCTGCCTCAGCCGGCCAGGCAGGACGGGCCGAGCAGCACCTTCAGGTCGCCGAAGAGCGCGGGGTCGGGCTTCACGCGGTGCCGGTCCAGACGGAGCACGGTGGTCTTGCGCGGGCCCTGGAGCCGGATGCGGACCTCGCTGTCGCCCTTGTGGTGGCTGAGGATCTCGCCGAGGCGGCTGACCATGGGCGGGGTGACGCGGGTGGCCGGGATGGTGAGGATCACCGGCGCGTTGGTGCCCGCGTTGGACAGGTCCGGGACCATCAGCTCCATGGCGACGAGCCGCGGCACGTCCTCCCGCTTGTCCAGCCGGCCCTTGACGAACACGACCGCGTCCTCGACGAGTTGGGTCGACACCAGCTGGTAGGTGGCCGGGAAGAACATGCACTCGATGGAGCCGGCGAGGTCCTCGACGGTGGCGATGGCCCAGGCGTTGCCCTGCTTGGTCATCTTGCGCTGGAGGCCCGAGATGATGCCGCCGATGGTGACGACGGCGCCGTCGGAGTGCTCGCCGCCGGTCAGCTGGGAGATGCCCGCGTCGGCCTTGTCGGCGAGGACGTGCTCCAGGCCGAAGAGCGGGTGGTCGGAGACGTAGAGGCCGAGCATCTCGCGTTCCTGCGCGAGGAGGTAGGTCTTCTCCCACTCGTCGGTGGTGAACTCCACGTCCAGGCCGAAGCCGGGCTCGCTGCTGGTCTCCTCACCCATGCCGCCGAAGAGGTCGAACTGGCCCTCGGCCTCCTTGCGCTTGACCGCGACCACGTTGTCGATCATCGGTTCGTACTGCGCGGTGAGGCCCTTGCGGGTGTGGCCCATGGAGTCGAAGGCGCCGGCCTTGATCAGGGACTCCGTGGTGCGCTTGTTGCAGACGACCGCGTCGACCTTGTCGAGGTAGTCGGGGAAGGAGCTGTACTTCCCCTTCGCCTTGCGGCACTTGATGATCGACTCCACGACGTTGGTGCCGACGTTGCGGACGGCGGAGAGGCCGAAGAGGATCACGTCGTCGCCCTGCGCGGCGAAGTTGGACTCCGACTCGTTCACGTTCGGCGGGAGCACCTTGATGCCCATGCGGCGGCACTCGTTGAGGTAGATCGCGGACTTGTCCTTGTCGTCCTTGACCGAGGTGAGCAGCGCCGCCATGTACTCGGCGGGGTAGTTCGCCTTCAGGTAGGCGGTCCAGTACGAGACCAGGCCGTACGCGGCCGAGTGGGCCTTGTTGAAGGCGTAGCCGGCGAACGGGACCAGCACGTCCCACAGGGCCTGGATCGCCTCGTCGCTGTAGCCGTTCTTGCGGGCACCGGCCTGGAAGATCGTGAAGTTCTTGGCCAGTTCCTCGGGCTTCTTCTTGCCCATCACGCGGCGCAGGATGTCGGCCTCGCCGAGCGAGTACCCGGCGATGATCTGGGCGGCCTTCTGCACCTGCTCCTGGTAGACGATCAGGCCGTAGGTGACGTCCAGGACCTCCGTGAGGGGCTCTTCGAGCTCCTTGTGGATGGGGGTGATCTCCTGGAGCTTGTTCTTGCGCAGCGCGTAATTGGTGTGCGAGTCCATGCCCATCGGGCCGGGACGGTAGAGCGCCGACACGGCGGAGATGTCTTCGAAGTTGTCGGGCTTCATAAGGCGCAGCAGGGAGCGCATGGGGCCGCCGTCGAACTGGAAGACACCGAGGGTGTCGCCGCGCTGGAGGAGTTCGAAGGTCGTCGGGTCGTCGAGCGGGAGGCTCAGCAGGTCGATGTCGACGCCCTTGTTGGACTTCACCATCTTGACGGCGTCGTCCATGATCGTCAGGTTGCGCAGGCCGAGGAAGTCCATCTTCAGCAGGCCGAGCGACTCGCAGCTCGGGTAGTCCCACTGCGTGATGGTCACGCCGTCGGTGTGCCGCACCCACACCGGGACGTGCTCGGTGATGGTCTCGCTGGACATGATGACGCCGGCGGCGTGCACGCCCATCTGCCGGACCAGGCCCTCGACGCCCTTGGCGGTGTCGATGACCTTCTTCACGTCCGGTTCGTTCTCGTACATCGCCCGGATCTCGCCCGCCTCGCTGTAGCGCGGGTGGGAGGGGTCGGTGATGCCGTTGAGGTCGATGCCCTTGCCGAGGACGTCGGCGGGCATGGCCTTGGTGAGGCGGTCGCCCATGGCGTACGGGTAGCCCAGTACGCGCGCGGAGTCCTTGATGGCGTTCTTCGCCTTGATCTTTCCGTAGGTGCCGATCATGGCGACCTTGTCGGCGCCGTACTTCTCGGTCACGTACCGGATGACCTCGACGCGCCGGCGCTCGTCGAAGTCGATGTCGACATCGGGCATGGAGACGCGCTCGGGGTTGAGGAAGCGCTCGAAGATCAGGCCGTGCGGGATGGGGTCGAGGTCGGTGATGCCCATGGCGTACGCGACGATCGAACCGGCCGCGGAGCCCCGGCCGGGGCCGACGGCGATGCCCTGCTTCTTGGCCCACATGATGAAGTCGGCGACGACGAGGAAGTAGCCCGGGAACCCCATCTGGATGATGACGTCCATCTCGTACTCGGCCTGCTTCTGGCGGTCCTCGGGGACACCGCCGGGGAAGCGGCGCTCCATGCCGCGGCGGACCTCCTCCTGGAACCAGGTGACCTCGGTGTAGCCGTCGGGGATGTCGAACTTCGGCATGAGGTTGCGGGACTCGAACATGCCGTCGGTGTCGACCATCTCGGCGACGAGGAGCGTGTTGGCGCAGCCCTCCTGCCAGGCGTCCGAGGAGTCGATGGCGTACATCTCGTCCGTGGACTTCAGGTAGTAGCCGGTGCCGTCGAACTTGAAGCGGTCCGGGTCGGAGAGGTTCTTGCCGGTCTGGATGCACAGCAGGGCGTCGTGCGCGCCCGCCTCGTGCGCGTACGTGTAGTGGGAGTCGTTGGTGACCAGCGGGGGGATGCCGAGCTTCCTGCCGATCTCCAGCAGGCCGTCACGGACCCGGCGCTCGATCTCGATGCCGTGGTCCATCAGCTCCAGGAAGTACTTGTCCTTGCCGAAGATGTCCTGGTATTCGGCGGCGGACTTCAGGGCCTCGTCGAAGTGGCCGAGGCGCAGCCGGGTCTGCACCTCGCCGGAGGGGCAGCCGGTGGAGGCGACGATGCCCTCGGACCACTGGGAGATGGTCTCCTTGTCCATCCGGGGCCACTTCTGCAGCCAGCCCTCGGCGTAGGCGTCGGAGGAGAGCCGGAAGAGGTTGTGCAGCCCCGTCCTGTTGACCGCCCACATCGTCTTGTGGGTGTAACCGCCGGAACCGGAGATGTCGTCCCGCTTCTGGTGCGGCTGGCCCCAGAGGATCTTGCGCTTGTTGCGCCGGGACTCGGGGGCGACGTACGCCTCGATCCCGATGATCGGGGTGATCCCGGCCTTCTTCGCGGAGTGGAAGAAGTCGTACGCCCCGTGGAGGTTGCCGTGGTCGGACATGGCGATGTGTGTCATGCCCATTTCGTTGCACGCGTTGAACATGTCCTTCAGCCGCGCGGCACCGTCCAGCAGCGAGTACTGGGTGTGAACGTGCAGGTGCGTGAAGGGCGGCTTCGACACGGGGCGGCCTCCGGGAAACACTGGGCGACGGGCTGGCGGACAGATCTGGGGTCAGCGTCGAAGTCTATGCCTCGGGACTGACACCCGGCGGGCACTCCCGCGTACCTTCGTGCGTTGGAGACGGCAGAAACGCTGTCGTACAGGCAAAGCACCAGGAGGCACCCCGCGATGTCGGTCCCCCAGCTCGACGAGGAGCAGCGCGGCGAGGAGATCCTCGCCGTCTTCGACACCGCCTTCGGCCGGCTCCTGGCCGCCGACCCGGCCGCGTTCCGGGTGAAATTCCGGAAGATGGCGGCCTCGGCGTTCGCCTTCTACCGGGGCACGGCGGCCCTCTTCTACCACGACCTCGACGCGGAGAAGCGCGGCGGTCCCTACCTGGACGACCGCACGTCGCGCGTGTGGATCCACGGCGACCTGCACGCCGAGAACTTCGGCACCTACATGGACTCCAACGGCCGCCTGGTCTTCAACGTCAACGACTTCGACGAGGCCTACGTCGGCCCCTTCACCTGGGACGTCAAGCGCTTCGCGGCGTCCGTGGCGCTCATCGGGTACGCGAAGGCGCTCAGCGACGAGCAGATCACCGAGCTGGTGACGGTCTACGCCGACGCCTACCGCGAGCGGATCCACGCCCTGGCCACGGGCGCCAAGCGGGACGAGGTGCCGCCGTTCACCCTGGACACCGCGCAGGGTCCGCTGCTGGACGCGCTGCGCGACGCCCGTTCGCTGACCCGCTTCGGACTGCTGGAGTCGATGACCGAGATCCGCGACTTCGAGCGCCGCTTCGCCCCGGGCGGCGGCTCCGTCGAGCTGGACGCGGCCACCCGCTACAAGGTCCTCGCGGCCTTCGACGGCTATCTGGAGACGCTGCCGGACTCCTCGCTGGCGCGCCCGGACTCCTACCGGGTGAAGGACGTCGTGGGCCGCCGGGGCATCGGCATCGGCTCGGCGGGCCTGCCGTCGTACAACATCCTGCTGGAGGGCCACAGCGACGCCCTGGAGAACGACGTCGTGATCTACATCAAGCAGGCGCAGACCCCGGCCGCCTCCCGGCACATCACCGATCCGGCCATCGCGGAGTACTTCCAGCACGAGGGCCACCGCACGGTGATCTCCCAGCGCGCCCTGCAGGCGCACGCCGACCCGTGGCTCGGCTGGACCGAGCTGGACGGCGCGGGCCAGCTGGTCGCCGAGATCTCGCCGTACGCCGTGGACCTGGGCTGGGGCGACATCGACGACCCGGAGGAGATCGCCGCCGTCGTCGCCGACCTGGGCCGGGCCACCGCCGCCATGCACGCGGCGGCGGACGACACCTCCGGCGAGTCCCTGGTGCCGTTCTCCACCGAGCGGGCCATCGACGCGGCGCTCGCGGCCGACGAGGAGGGCTTCGCGCCCCTGCTGGTGGACTTCGCGCACGGCTACGGCGCACGCGCGCGTGCGGACCACCAGATCTTCGTCGACCTGTTCCGCAACGGCCGGATCCCGGGGCTGTAGATTCCACCGGTTCACAGGCACCCTTTAGGGGCCCCCTACCCGCGTACGTGACAGACTCTCCTCTCGCTATGGACATATCCGGGACCCCGCTCAGAGCCGTGCGCGCGGCGCTGTTCACGGCCTTCGTCGTGACGCTCAGCACCGCGTCGCACGTGCTGCTGTCCCGTGCCCCGCTGCCGCCGGCGACCGTGGGCGCGGTCACCGCCGGGGTCTTCGCCACCGCGTACGCGCTGGCGGGCCGCGAGCGGGGCTTCGGCCGGATCGCGGCCCTGCTGATCCCGCTGGAACTGGCCGCCGACACGGTGTTCACCACCGGCCAGCACGCCTGCTACGGGCGGGCGGGCGGGCCCCTGGCCGGCCCGCTGCGCGCGGTCGGCCTGGACGTGCTGTGCGAGGGGCGGGTGGGCACTCCGCTGGCCCGGATGACCGGCGACCCCGGTCACACCGCGGCCCTGCTGGCGCACGCCAGCCCGGCCGCCGCCTGGCTGCTGCTGGCCGCGCACGTCGGCGTGGGCCTGCTCGCCGCCGCCTGGCTGCGCCGGGGCGAGCGGGCGCTGGCCCAGCTGCT
>NZ_WWJT01000636.1 GCF_009865385.1 Streptomyces sp. SID486
CGCCCGGGGTGGTGGGCGAGCTGTACATAGGCGGAGCGGGGGTGGCCCGCGGGTATCTGGGCCGGCCGGGACTGACCGCCGAGCGGTTCGTCGCCGACCCCTACGCCCCCGGGCCCGGGGCCCGTATGTACCGCACCGGCGACCTCGTCCGCTGGAACGCAGACGGCGAGCTGGAATTCGTCGGCCGCGCCGACCACCAGGTCAAGATCCGCGGGTTCCGCATCGAACCCGGCGAGATCGAACAGGTCCTCACCGACCACCCGGACATCGCGCAGGCCGCCGTCGTCGCCCGCGAGGACCAGCCCGGCACGACACGTCTGGTCGCCTACGTCGTGGCCGACACCTCGGCGCAGGCACGGGACGAGGCCGCCGAGCAGGACCAGCTGAGCGAGTGGCGGGACCTGTACGACTCCGTGTACACCACCGCGCCGCGCACGGCGTTCGGGGAGAACTTCGCCAGCTGGCACAGCAGTTACGACGGCGAGCCGATCCCGCTGCCGCAGATGCGGGAGTGGCGTGACACCACCGTGGACCGCATCAGGGCCCTGCGTCCGCGCCGCGTCCTGGAGATCGGCGTGGGCACCGGTCTCCTCCTCGCCGGGCTCGCCCCCGAGTGCGAGGAGTACTGGGGCACCGACTTCTCCCCGAGCGTCATCGAGGAGCTGCGGCGCCACGTCGACGCGGATCCCGTCCTCGCGTCCCGGGTCCGGTTGCAGACCCGGCCCGCCCATGACTTCGCCGGTCTGCCGGTGGGGCACTTCGACACCGTCGTCGTCAACTCGGTGGTGCAGTACTTCCCCAGCGCCGGTTATCTGGAGCAGGTCGTCGACCATGCCGTGCGCGTGCTGGCGCCGGGCGGGGCGCTGTTCGTCGGGGACGTCCGCAACCCCCGGCTGCTGCGCACCTTCACCAGCGCCGTCCAGAGCGCACGGGCCGAGGACCCCACCGACACCGCGGCCGTCCGCCGCGCCGTCGAACAGAGCCTCGTCCTGGAGAAGGAACTCCTCGTCGACCCCGAGTACTTCACCGCCCTCACCCACCACATCCCCGACCTCGCCGGCACCGACATCCAGCTCAAACGCGGCACCGCACAGAACGAACTCACCCGCTACCGCTACGACGCCACCCTCTACAAGACCGGCATCACCCCCCACCCCCTCACCGACGCCCCCACCCGGCCCTGGACCGGGGACCTGGACGCCGTCGCCGGTCAGCTGAGGTCCGCGAGGCCCGGCCGGCTGCGGGTGACCGGGGTGCCCAACTCCCTGATCGCACCGGACAGGTCGGTGCAGCAGGCGCTCGACGGCGGACGGACGCCGGCCGCGGTGCCCGTGTCCGGGGCCGGTCCGGAGGACTTCCGCCGGCTGGGCGAGGAGCACGACTACTGGACCGCCGTCAGCTGGAGCCCGCACGACCCGGCCGCCGTCGAGGTGACCTACGTCCGGCAGGACGTGCTCGGCGAGGGCGTGCCGGTCGGGACCTACGTGCCGTCGGGCGCCGCCGGTCCGGGTACGCCGCTGTCGGCGTGGACCACCAGCCCGGCCGCCGGCCGGGACACCGGCGCCCTGGTGGCGGAGCTGCGCGAGCACGTGCGGCGGCAGCTGCCCGAGTACATGCGCCCGGCGGCGATCGTGCCGCTGGACCGGCTTCCGCTGACCACCAACGGCAAGCTGGACCGGGCCGCGCTCCCGGACTTCGGCCCGGAGCGGGACGATGTCGGCCGGGCCCCGGCCACGCCGCAGGAGCAGGTCGTGTGCGAGCTGTTCGCCGAGGTGCTGGGTCTGCCGGTGGTCGGTGTGGACGAGGACTTCTTCGACCTGGGCGGGCACTCGCTGCTGGCCACCCGGCTGATGGCGCGGCTGCGGGCCTCCTTCGGGGTGGAGCTGGGACTGCGGAGCCTGTTCGAGGCGCCGACCCCGGCCGGGATCAGCGCGCGGCTCGACGTGGACGACGCGGACGGCTCGTACGAGGTGGTACTGCCGCTGCGGGCGGGGGGCGAGCGGCCGCCGCTGTTCTGCATCCACCCCGGCGGTGGCCTGAGCTGGTCGTACAGCGCGCTGCTCAAGCATGTGGCTCCGCAGTATCCGCTGTACGGGATCCAGGCGCGCAGCCTCGCGCGGGCGGAGCCGCGGCCGGGCAGCATCGAGGAGATGGCGGTGGACTACGCCGACCAGATCCAGTCGGTGCAGCCGCACGGGCCGTACCACCTGGCCGGCTGGTCGTTCGGCGGGCTGTGCGCGCACGCGCTGGCCGCGGAGTTCCAGCGGCGCGGCGAACCAGTGGCGCTGGTCGCGGCGCTCGACGTGATCCCGGACTGGCAGGGGCTGACGCACGCGGACGTGCCCGCGCCCGACGACCGGGTGATGCTGCTGTACCACGTGGGTCTCGTGGACGACGGCAGTCACCGGCACGACGACGGCGAGCTGACCTTCGCGCGGGCGCGGGACATCCTGCGCCGCCAGGGCAGTGTGCTCGCCAACCTGGAGGAGGACCGGCTGGCGACGATCACCGAGATCTCGGCGAACAACACCCATCTGACCGTCGACTACCGGCCCGGCCCGATCGACGGCGACCTGTTGCTCATCGCCTGTTCCGAGCAGCAGGACCCGCCGGTCGAGGCCGCCGCCTGGCAGCCGTACGTACGCGGCACCGTCGAGGCCCATGTCGTGCCCGGTGAGCACGGGACCATGCTGACCCGGCCGGAGACGCTGGCCGCGGTGGGCCGGATCCTGTCGGCCAAGCTGCAGGAGCTCCACGGCGACCGGTGACGTGCGGAGGCCGCCGCGAGGCACCCCACCGTCCGCTTTCTGCGGGACCTACACCCGAGGACTGAAAACGATGCTGACCGACGTGCTCTCCGTCGACCTGGCCAAGGCCCTGGCGGCCGTGGACGGCTGGCTGAGCGACTACATCCGTCAACCGCACAGCGAGCTGGGACGTCCCGGTCCGGTGTGCCCGTTCGTGGAGCCGGCCCAGCGCGCCGGTGCTCTGGAGGTCCGGGTCAGGCTGGTGGGCCCGACCCCGAGCCAGACCCTCATCGACGAGATCGTCCGCTGTGCCCTGGACGAGTTCAGCGAGGTCGAGTGGAAGGCCGGCAATCCCAATCTGCGTTCGCTGCTGCTGGTCCTGCCCGACCTGCCGTACGAGCACCTGCACCTGCTGGACGCCGCGCACACCGCGCTGAAGCCGGAGAGTGTGCGCCGCGGCCTGATGATCGCCCAGTTCCACGAGAGGTGCGAGGAGAAGGCGGCCCGCAACCCGGCGTTCGAGGTGAGCTACGCGCCCGTGCCGATGATGGCGGTGCGGTCCATGGCGATACACGACGTGCTCTTCCTGGACCGGCGCCGGGAGTGGTTCGAGGAGTACGCCAAGCGCTTCGGGTCCCGTTACCGCGGGACCGGCCACGGCATCGACCCGTTGCTGACCGAGGTGTACGAACGGGCGCGTGCCGTTCACGGGTCGGGGAGCTGATCCCGGTGGGTGTGCGAGCGTCTCCCGGGGGGCGGCCGGCGGCCGGGGCGGCCGTGTACCGGGGCATGGATCAGGCGACGCTGGACCGGCAGTACTCGCCGAGTTCCCTGGTGCCGAGCCTCGACGCCTGCCTGCGGGAGTACGAGCGGCTGAGCGCGGCGGCCCGCCGGGACCATCCGGTGCGCACCGCTCTGGCCTACGGCCCGCACCCGGCCGAGCTGCTCGACTACTTCCCCGGCGCGGGTGCCGGCCGTCCGCCGCTGCTGGTGTTCGTGCACGGCGGGAACTGGCAGGCGCTCGGCCGGGCGGAGTCGGCTTTCGCCGTACCGCCGTTGCTGGCCGCGGGTGCGGCGGTCGCGGTGGTCGAGTACGGGCTGGCGCCCGGGGTCGGACTGGACGCGATGGCGGGCATGGTGCGCCGGGCCGTGGACTGGCTGCTGCGGCATGCGGACGGGCTGGGCTTCGACGTGCGGCGGCTGCACCTGTGCGGCACGTCGGCCGGTGCGCAGCTGGCCGCCATGGCGCTGCTGCCCGGCCCCTCGCAGGGGCCTGACGTGTCCGGGCGGATCGCCGGGGCGGTGCTGCTGAGCGGCATGTACGACCTGGAGCCGGTCCGGCTGTCGTACGTCAACGAGGCACTGCGGCTGGACGAGGCCGGAGCGCGCCGCAACAGCCCGCTCCACCTGCTGCCGGCACGGCTGCCCCGCACGGTGGTGGCGCGGGGCGGCAACGAGACCGAGGAGTACGTCCGCCAGCACGAGCGGATGGTGACGGCGCTGCGCTCCCGGGGGGCGGTCACGGAGGTCGTCGCCGAACGGCGCGACCACTTCGACCTCCCCTACGACCTGGGTGTGCCCGGCACCGGTCTGGGCGACGCGGTCCTGGCGCAGATGGGACTGGAAGGAACGAGCACATGACCACCGAGCAGACCGCCCGGAGCGCCGAGCGGGGAGGCGGGTGCCCGCTGTCCGCCGGCGTCCCGCCCGGCAGCACGCCGTACGCGCACTACGCCCGGATGGACGAGTTGCTGGCGTTGCAGCATCCGCTGAGCCGGGCCGACACCGAGCCGGGTTTCATCATCATGAGCCAGGTCAAGGAGCTGCTGTTCAAGCTGCTGCACACCGAACTCTCCACGGTGCGGGACCAGTTGGACGAGGACCGGCTCGGTGAGGCGCTGTGGACGCTGCGCCGTGCGGCGCGGGTGCAGCAGGTGCTGCTGGTGAGCTGGGAGACGTTCTCCGTCCTGTCGCCCGCGGAGTTCGCCGAGTTCCGGGACGTCCTCGGGTCGGCGTCGGGTTTCCAGTCGGCCGGTTACCGACGGCTGGAGTTCCTGCTCGGCAACAAGAACCCGGCGATGGCCGAACCGCACCGGGGCACGGCCGGACACGCGGCCGTGGTGAGCCAGTTGCGCGAGCCGAGCCTGTACGACGCGGCGCTCGCGCTGCTGGAACGGCGCGGGCTGCTGGCTCCGGCCGGCTCCGGCGGGCGGGACGCCACGCAGCCGTACCGCAGCGGCCCCGAGGTCGAGGCGGCGTGGGAGGCGGTCTACCGGGATCCGGCGCGCCACCACGAGCTGCATCTGCTCGCCGAGGCGCTGATGGACACCGCCGATCAGTTCGCCCGCTGGCGCTACACGCACCTGGTGACGGTGCAGCGGATGCTCGGTGCCAAACCGGGCACCGGCGGCACCGACGGCGTGGCCTGGCTGGCCCGCATCAGTGAGCACCGCTTCTTCCCGGAGCTGTGGTCGGTGCGTTCGACGCTCTGACCCGCCGACGACCTGAAAGAGGGAGGGCCCATGGAGGGCGGGAGCCCGCGCACGGTGGCCGAGGAACTGGACGCGGCCGATCCGCTGGCCGCGTTCCGGGAGCGGTTCGTCATCGACGATCCGGAGCTGATCTATCTGGACGGCAATTCGCTGGGCCGGCTGCCCGCCGCCACCCCGGGCCGGCTGCGCGAGGTGGTGGAGCAGGGCTGGGGCGGCGGGCTGGTGCGGTCCTGGCAGGGGTGGATCGACTGGGGAGCCCGGCTCGGGGACCGCCTCGCCGGGCATGTGCTGGGTGCCCGGCCCGGCGAGGTGGTCGTCTCGGACTCGACGTCGGTCAACCTGTACAAGCTGGCCGGGGCCGCCCTGGACGCGGCGCCGGGACGGGGCACGGTCCTGGTGGACGCCGAGGACTTCCCGACGGACCGGTACATCCTCCAGGGACTGGCACAGCAGCGGGGGCTGCGGCTGCGCCGGCTGCCCTCGGACCTCGACGGCGGGCTCGACCTGGACGTGCTGCGCGGCGCGCTGGACCGGGACGTGGCGCTGGTGGTGCTGTCGCTGGTGTCGTACCGCAGCGGCGCGCTGCTGGACATGGCGCGGGTCGAGGAACTGGCCCGGGGCGTGGGCGCGCGGGTGCTGTGGGACCTGTCGCACGCGGCCGGCGCCGTCCCCGTCGACCTGGCCGGGGCCGGCGCGGAACTGGCCGTGGGCTGTACGTACAAGTACCTCAACGGAGGCCCGGGGTCTCCCGCGTTCCTGTATGTGCGCCGGGATCTGCAGGCCGTGCTGCGGCAGCCGGTGTGGGGCTGGTTCGGGCAGCGGGAGCAGTTCCGCATGGGCCCCGACTACGACCCGGTGCCGGGCATCGAGCGGTTCCTGGTGAGCACGCCGGCGCTGCTGTCGCTGGCGGCGATCGACCCGGCGCTGGACCTCGTCGAGGAGGCGGGGCTGGCGCGGATCCGGGCGAAGGGGCTGCTGCTGGGCCGGCTGGCCGACGAACTCGCGGACGCCTGGCTGGCGCCGCTCGGTTTCCGGGCCGCCTCGCCCCGTCCGGCCGAGCGGCGCGGTTCGCACGTGTCCCTGTACCACCCGGACGCCTGGCGGATCTGCCAGACGCTGGCCGCGGACGCGAAGGTCGTCTGCGACTACCGGGTCCCGGACCGGCTGCGGATCGGTCCCTCCCCGCTGTACACCCGGTTCACCGAGGTCTGGGACGCGCTGGCCCGCATCCGCGACACCGTGGCCGGACGTGCCTACACCTCCCGGCCCGCCGGCCTGGCCCGGGTGACGTGACCGCCGGTCCCGCGCGGCCGGCCGCGCCCCGGTCCGACCTCCCCGCCCCCGCCCCACCCTCGCGATACGGAGTCCTCATGGCAGACGCGTCCCCGCTCACCACCGACGGACTGGTGCAGATCCTGTTCGGTTCCTCGGCGTTCCAGATGCTCAACGCGGGCCGCAACCTCGGTCTGTTCGCCCTGCTGCACCGGCGCCCCGGGCTGGCCCCGCCGGAGATCGGGCGGGAACTGGGCCTTGCGGACCGCCCGGTGCAGATCCTCCTGCTGGGCACCACGGCCCTGGGGCTGACCAGGTGTGAGGAGGACGGCTACCGCAACGCCGAGGTTCTCGACTCGCTGTTCGCCGACGACACCTGGACGATCATCGAGGACCTGATCGAGTACGAGGAGCGGATCGTCCGCCCCGCCGAGGTCGACTTCACGGAGTCCCTGCGCCGCAACACCAACGTCGGCCTGCGGCGGATCAAGGGCACGGGCCCGGACCTGTACCACCGGCTGTCCGCGGATCCGGAGCTGGAGCAGCTGTTCTACCGCTGCATGCGGTCCTGGTCCCGGCTGTCCAACCCGGTCCTGGTGGAGAAGGCCGAACTGACCGGGGTGCGCCGGGTGCTCGACGTGGGCGGCGGTGACGGGGTCAACGCCATCGCCCTGGCCCGGGCCAACCCGGGGGTGGAGTTCACCGTGCTGGACCTGCCCGGCACGGTGGAGATCGCCCGCCGCCGTATCGCCGAGCACGGCCTGGCCGACCGTGTCTCCGTCCGGGCGGCCGACATCTTCGACGACGTCTACCCGCCGGGGCACGACTGCGTGCTGTTCGCCAACCAGCTGGTGATCTGGTCGCCGGAGGAGAACGTGCGGCTGCTGCGCAAGGCCCACGCGGCGCTGCCGGACGGCGGCCGGGTGCTGGTGTTCAACGCCATGGCCGACGACAGCGGGGACGGTCCGCTGTACGCGGCGCTCGACAACGTGTACTTCGCGACGCTGCCCGCCGCGAGCAGCACCATCTACCGGTGGGACCAGTACGAGGAGTGGTTCGCCGCGGCCGGTTTCGTCAAGCCCGAGCGGCTGCCGGGCGGCCGGTGGACGCCGCACGGTGTGATCAGCGCGGTCAAGTGATGCCCCGACGAGAACCGGAGCCGGCCATGTCCCTGACCTCCCCCGACGCCGCGTGCCCCGTCGGCCCGCACTCCGCGCGCGGCCCGCACATGATGGATCCGGAGCTGCTGGCGGACCCGTTCGCCGGCTACGGACGGCTGCGAGAACAGGGCCCCGTGGTCCGCGGCAGGTTCGTCGACGGCACTCCGGTGTGGTTCGTGACCCGGTACGACGACGTCCGCGCGGTGCTGCGGGACCCGAGGTTCGTCAACACGCCCTCCCACGTGCCCGGCGAGGACGGCGCGGATCCGCGCGACGGCATGATGGAACTGCTCAAGGTGCCCGAGAAGCTGCGGGTCTACCTGCTCGGTTCGATCCTGGACAGCGACCCGCCGGACCACCCGCGGCTGCGCCGGCTGGTGACACGGGCGTTCGCGGCGCGCCGGATCCTGGGGCTGCGGCCCGGTATCGAGCGGACCGCGGACCGGCTGCTGGCCGGGCTGCCGGCGAAGGAGCTGGACGACGGCACCGTCGACCTGCTGGAGCACTTCGCCTATCCGCTGTCGATCACGGTGATCTGCGAGCTCGTCGGGATCCCGGCGGACGACGTCGAGCAGTGGCGGGAGTGGGGCGGCGACCTGGTGTCGATGCGGCCGGAACGGCTGCAGCACTCCTTTCCCGTGATGATCGAGTACTGCCATGAGCTGGTCGAGCGGCGCCGTGCCGCGCTGCGGGACGATCTGCTGAGCGAGCTGATCCGCGTGCAGGACCACGACGGCGGGCGGCTGAGCGACACCGAGCTGGTCACCATGGTGCTCACCCTGGTGCTGGCCGGCCACGAGACGAGCGCGCATCTGATCGGCAACGGCACGGCCGCCCTGCTCGCGCATCCCGACCAGCTGGCGCTGCTGCGCGCCGACCCGGGACTGCTGCCGCGGGCGGTGCACGAGCTGATGCGCTGGTGCGGGTCGGTACAGGTGGCGCGGCTGCGTTACGCGACCGAGGATCTGCTGCTCTCCGGCACGCCCATCGCCCGGGGTGACGCGCTGCAGGCGGTGCTGGTGTCGGCCAACTTCGATCCCCGGCACTACACGGACCCGGACCGGCTGGACCTCACCCGCCATCAGGAGGGACAGGCGGAGAACCATGTCGGTTTCGGTCACGGCATCCACTACTGCCTGGGTGCCACCCTGGCCCGGCAGGAGGCCGAGGTGGCGTTCTCCCGGCTGCTGGCGCGCTGTCCGGATCTGGCACTGGCGGGCGACCCGGAGCTGGACCGGGCCCGGCTGCCGGGCAGTTGGCGGCTGAACGCGCTGCGGCTGCGGCTGCGGCCGTAGGTCAGCCACAGCACCGAGGGCCCCACGGCGGACGCCGTGGGGCCCTCGGCCCTGGGGGGTGGTCGGCCGTCGCGGCCGGTCAGCCGTCGGTGACGGTGATGGCCTGGACGGGACAGGACAGGGCGGCCTGGGTCGCCTGCCGCCGGGTGGCCGTCTCGGCCGCGTCGGGCAGCAGCGCGGAGTAGCCGTCGTCGTCCTGGGTGAACACCTCGGGCGCGGTCAGGGCGCACTGCCCGGACCCGATACAGGTGTGGTGGTCGATACGGATTCGCATGGAGGGCCGCCTTTCGGTTCTCGGCGGGCGGGCCGTCAGTGGCCGAGTTCGCGTGCCGCGGCACGGTCGAGGGTGAGCAGGATCCATTCCTCGAAGTCGCGGTCGTCCTTCGAGGCGGCCTCGCGCCAGCGCTCCACCCGGTCGCAGGGGACGCTGATGCGGGGCAGGCCGGCGCGCGGGGGCGCGGTGGTCCGGTTCCCCCTGCGGCTCTCGCGCAGCTGGAGTCTGAGTTCGTTCCTGGACCAGCTGTGCCGTTCGGCCCGGTCGAGCCAGGTGTCGGCGTCCGCGGGCGGCAGGGAGGCGACCTCGGCGTGGTGGCCGAAGCTCAGGGCCTCGCGCCGGCGCCAGAGCTCGAAGTGGCGGGCCACCCATGCGTAGTTGCGCAGGGTCTGGTAGTCGAGTCCGGCGGCCTGCACGCCGGTCTGGTAACGGTCGGCGTAGCGCTCCTGGCCGTAGACGAGCCAGTCGCCCAGGCACCACGCGGAGGAATCGGCGATCTGGAAGATGTGGAGTCCGGCCTTCTCCCATCGGTCGTAGGAGAGGGTGGCCGGAAGTCTCAGTCCGACCCGGGTGGTCATGATCCGGTCCTGGCCGGCCGCCCGGCGGGGAAGCGTCGTGTCCCCCGCCCGGCGGCCGACCGGTAAGTGACGGTCACGCTGGTCATGCTTGGTGATGTGGTGCAACGGCTTTCTCCTGGGATTGAGGCACTGGCGTATCTCGCACCGGTCGTCGCTGCTCGAGTCATCATTCCGGCAAGCTGACAAAAACCGTAGATCACGCTCACAGACGCGTCAAAGAACATTTCCGGCCGGGTGTGATCGGTTTACGGCGGAAACTTTTTCTAGAGGGGCAATTCTCGGTCAGCTGGTTTCGCCGACGCCTCAGGGCCCCCGCCACCGCGGCCTCAACGCGCCTCGGAGCCCCCCGCCACCGCGGCCTCGATGCCGTCGAGGAGGACTTTCAGGCCGACCCGGAACGCCTCCAGGGCCTCCTGTTCCATGTACGACTCCACGCCGCCCGGCTCCGCCTCCGCCCCGGTACCGGCGGCACGGGTCGCCCGGGACTCCAGCTCGGCCAGCGCGGGGAAGCGCTCGGCGAAGTCGGGTGCCACCTCCGCGAGCAGCGCCGACCGCTCCGCCCACCACTCCTCGTCGGGCACCCCCGTCTCCGGCGCCGCCTGCCGGTGCTCCGCGGCGACCCGGGCCATGCCGCGGACGAACTGGAACAGCACGGCGATCACCCGCCGCAGCCGCAGCGGGTCGAGGCCGACCCCGCCCAGGATCCGCACCACCGTCTCCAGTTGGGCGTACTCGCCCGGCCCGAGCACCGGCCGGGCCTGGGAGACCTGGAGCACCCACGGGTGGCGCAGGTAGAACGCCCAGACGTCGTCGGCCCAGGCCGTGACCGCCGCACGCCACCCGGCGTCCGTGCCGTAGGCGGTGGGCAGTTCGGCGAGCACCCGGTCGTGCATGAGGTCGACCAGTTCGCTCTTGCTCGGCACGTAGGTGTACAGCGCCATGGCCGTCCGGCGCAGCCGCGCCCCGACCGCCCGCATCGACAGGGCCGCCATGCCCTGTTCGTCGGCCACCGCGATCCCCGCGTCGACGATCGCGTCCACATCGAGCCCGGGCTTGGGTCCGGGGCCGGTCCTGACGCTCGCGGAACGGGCCGACCGCCAGAGCAGAGCCATGGAACGGCGGGCATCGCCCTGTCCGGCAAAAACAACCACCTTGCAACTCCTTACTACATAAAGTAACCTCACCCGAGGCATCTCTTTACAGCGTAAAGATACCAGGTGGGGACCGGCCCGCCACCGGGATGCCACACGTTCTCGGAAGGGTTTCCATGGCAGAGCTCCCCGTCTCGTTCCTCCAGGTCACCGGCATCACGCGCGTCACCCCGCGGATGGCCCGCGTGACCTTCGAGGCCGATCACCTCGACGACTCCGTCGGCCGGAGCCCGGACCAGCAGCTCAAGCTGTGCTTCCCCCGCCCCGGCCAGCAGGAGCCCGTCCTGCCCGAGCAGTCCGACGACGCGACCGGCTGGTACCAGGCGTTTCTGGCCATCCCGGAGGACGAGCGGCCGTGGATGCGCAGCTTCACCCTCCGCCGGCGTGTCCCCGGGACCAGGTCCGTCGAGATCGACTTCGTCCTGCACGGCGACACCGGCCCCGCCACCAGCTGGGCCGGATCCGCCCGGCCCGGCGACCGGATCGGCATGGTCGGCCCGTCCGCGGTCTACGCCCGGCCGGTGACGCTGACCGACTCGATCGCGGGCGCCGACTGGCTGCTGCTGGCCGGCGACGAGACGGCGCTGCCCGCCATCGGCACCCTGCTGGAGGCCCTGCCCGAGGGCACGCGCACGGTGGCCTACCTGGAGGTCGCCGACAGCGCCGAGCGGCAGACCTTCGAGACGGCCGGAGACGTCGACCTGCACTGGCTGTACCGCGACGGCAGTCCGGCGGGCCGCAGCGAGGTGCTGACCGACGCCGTCCGCGCGGCCGAGTTCCCGCCCGGCCGCCCCTTCGCCTGGCTGGCCGGGGAGTCGGGCACGGTCCGGGAACTGCGCCGGCACCTGGTCGGCGAACGCGGCCTGGACAAGCGGTCGATCGACTTCAGCGGCTACTGGCGGCTCAAGCTGACCCAGGACGACGCCCCGACGGCCGAGGACATGGCCGAGGCGCAGGAGCGGCTGGCCGAGTACCAGGCCACCGCCGACGACCAGTCCTGACGCGCCCCCGGGCGGAGTCCGGCTCCCCTGCGGTCCCGCCGTGACCCGGCCGAAGAGCGGCCGGCCGAGAGAAGGATCCCATGATCACAGTGCGAGGTCTCGCCCGCCGGTTCACCCTGCGGGGACGCACCGTCGACGCCGTCAAGGGCATCGACATCGACGTGGCGGCCGGGGAACTGGTCGGGTTCCTCGGCCCCAACGGGGCGGGGAAGACCACCACCTTACGGATGCTGACCACCCTGCTGCGGCCCACCGGCGGGACCGGCACCGTGGCCGGCTGCGACCTGCTGACGGACCCCCAGGGCGTCCGGCGCCGGATCGGCTACGTCGCCCAGGGCGGCTCCACCTGGCCGGAGTCCCGGGTCGCCGAGGAGATCGAACTGCAGGCCCGGCTGTACGGCCTGTCGCGGACCGAGGCACGGCGGCGCGGGGCGGCGCTCGCGGAGCGGCTCGACCTGGCCGGCCTCGACCAGCGCCCCGCCAAGACACTGTCCGGCGGTCAGCGCCGCCGGCTGGACATCGCGCTCGGGCTGGTCCACGAGCCGTCGCTGGTCTTCCTGGACGAGCCCACCAGCGGGCTGGACCCGCAGAGCCGGGCCAATCTGTGGGACCACGTCCGCCGGATGCGCGCCGAGCAGGGCATGACCGTCTTCCTCACCACCCACTACCTCGACGAGGCCGACGCCCTGTGCGACCGGATCCTCGTCACCGACCACGGCACGATCGTGGCCGAGGGCACCCCGGACGAACTCAAGGCCCGCGTCGCCGGCGACGCGGTCACCGTCGAGGTCGCCGCCGGCCGGGGCGCCGAGGCGGCCGGCCTCGCCGGCGGCCTGCCCGGCGCACACGAGGTCACCGTCACCGCCGACACCGTGCGCCTGCGGGTGCCGCGCGGCGACTCGGCCCTGCCGGAGCTGCTGCGCACCCTCGACGGCCACGGGATCGCCATGGCCTCCGTCAAGGTCAGCCGGCCCACCCTGGACGACGTGTTCCTCAGCCTGACCGGGCGCTCCCTGCGCGACGGGGAGACCGCCCCCGAGGCGAAGGAGGCCGCGCATGCTGCGTGACACCCAGCTGATCTTCCAGCGGGACATGAGGCTCTCGCTGCGCAATCCGACCTGGCTGATCATCGGGATCATGCAGCCGCTGCTGTACCTGTTCCTCTTCGGGCCGCTCATGGTCACCGTGGTCGACCACACCCCCGGCTTCCCGTCCGGCGACGCCTGGGAGGTGCTCACCCCGGCGCTCATCGTGCAGACGGCGCTGTTCAGCGGCTCCTTCGCCGGAGTCGGGCTGCTCACCGAGTACCGGGTCGGCGTGGTCGACCGCTTCCGCGGCACCCCGGCCAGCCGGTCGGCCCTGCTGTTCGGCAAGGTCCTCGCCCAGGCCGTGCAGGCCACCGCCCAGTCAGCCCTGATCGTGCTGGTGACCCTCCTGGTCTTCGGCCTCGACGCACCGGTGACCGGCATGCTGCTGAGCCTCGCGATCGCCGCGGTGCTGGCCATCACCCTGTCCTCGGGGTCGTACGCGCTGGCGATGGTCCTCAAGAGCGAGGCCGCGTTCCCCTCGCTGATGAACGCCGTGCTGCTGCCGCTCCTGCTGCTGTCCGGCGTGCTGCTGCCGGTCACCCGGGAACTGGCCCCCGGCTGGCTGTACCAACTGGCCAGGATCAACCCGCTGACCCACGTGGTGGACGCCGAGCGCGCCGCGTTCCGCGGGGACATGAGCGCCGCCGGGCTGCTGACCGGCTCCCTCGTGCTGCTGGTCATGGCCGCGCTCGCCCTGCTGTGGGGCACCCGGACGTTCCAGAAGGAGAACGCCTGACGGCGCCGTGGCGGCGTCCCCCCGGACCGGGCTCCCTCTCATCCCCCGGAGAGGGAGCCCTCCCGTACGTACCACCGAGGAGCACATTGTGAGGACCGACGTCATCAAGGTGACCGGTGCCCGGGAGAACAACCTCAAGAACGTCTCGCTGCAGATCCCGAAGGGGCGGCTGACGGTCTTCACCGGCGTCTCCGGGTCGGGCAAGTCGTCGCTGGTGTTCGACACCATCGCGGCCGAGGCCCGGCGGCAGCTCAACGAGACGTTCACGGCGTTCGTCCGTACGTTCCTGCCCGACCACGGGCGCCCGGACATGGACGCCGTCGAGAACATCTCCGCCGCGGTCGTCATCGACCAGAAGCGCCTGGGCGGCAACCCCCGCTCGACGGTCGGCACCGTCACCGACATCAGCCCGCTGCTGCGGCTGCTGTTCTCCCGCGCTGGCGAGCCCGCCGGTCTGCCGCCCAGCACCTTCTCCTTCAACGACCCGCAGGGCATGTGCCCGGCCTGCGAGGGCCTCGGCACGGTCGTACGGCTCGATCTCGACGCGTTCGTGGACCGCCGCAAGTCCCTCAACGAGGGGGCGCTGCTGCATCCGGACTTCTCCACCTCCAGCTGGTACTGGCTCAGCTACGTGGAGTCCGGGCTGTTCGACAACGACAAACCCCTGGCCGCCTTCACCGACGAGGAGTGGCGGCTGCTGCTCCACGGCGAGCTGCCGGACAAGCTCCCGCTGGTCTGGCAGGGCAATACGCTGAACGTCCGGTACGAGGGCCTGGCGGACAAGTTCACCCGGCTGTACATCCGCAAGGAGGACATGTCCGAGCGCGGCCGTGAGGTGCTGCGGCGGTTCGTCCGCTCGGAGCACTGCCCGGACTGCGACGGCACCCGGCTCGCCCCCGCCGCCCGCGCCGTCACCGTCGCCGGCCACCACATCGCCCGGCTGACCGCGATGGAGGCCGGGCACCTGGCGGCGTTCCTGGCGGACCTGGACCTGCCACGGGTGAAGCCGGTCCTGGACGATCTCGTGACCCGCCTGCGGCACCTGGCCGACATCGGCCTCGGCTACCTCAGCCTGGACCGGGAGACGCGCACCCTCTCGGGCGGCGAGTCGCAGCGGATCAAGATGGTCCGGCATCTCGCGAGCAGCCTGACCGACATGCTGTACGTGTTCGACGAGCCGAGCGTCGGTCTGCACGCCCGGGACGTCCACCGGCTCCAGGACCTGCTGCTGGCACTGCGGGACAAGGGCAACACCGTGCTGGTGGTCGAGCACGACCGGGACATCATGGCCATCGCCGACCATGTGGTCGACATGGGGCCGAAGGCCGGGACACTGGGCGGCGAGGTGGTCTTCGAGGGCGCCTTCGCGGACCTCGCCGGGGCCGACACCCTCACCGGCCGCGCCCTGCGGAGCCGGCCGGCCGTCAAGGCCGAACCCCGCCGTCCCACCGGGGTCCTGACGGTGTCCGGCGCACGCCACCACAACCTGAAGGACGTGACGGTCGGCTTCCCCACCGGTGTCCTGACCGTGGTCACGGGTGTGGCCGGATCGGGCAAGAGCACCCTGGTCAACGACGCGTTCCTGAGCCGGCACCCGGACGCCGTGGTGATCGACCAGTCCTCGATCACGGGCAGCCGCCGGTCCAGCACCGCCACCTACACCGGGCTGCTGGACCCGATCCGCAAGCTGTTCGCCAAGGCCAACGGCGTCAGCGCCGCCCTGTTCAGCGCCAACTCCAAGGGCGCCTGCCCGACCTGCCAGGGGCTCGGTGTGCTCTACACCGACCTGGCGTTCATGGACACGCTCAAGTCCGTGTGCGATGCCTGCGGTGGCCGCCGCTTCTCCCCGGAGGTCCTCGGCCACCGGCTGCGGGGCCGGTCGATCGGAGACGTCCTGGAGATGACGGCGGCCGAGGCGGCGGAGTTCTTCACCGAGCCCAGGCTGCGTCCCGTCCTGCACGCGCTCAACGACGTCGGACTGGACTACCTGCGCCTGGGCCAGCCCCTGAGCACCCTGTCCGGCGGTGAGTGCCAGCGCCTGAGGCTGGCGACCGACCTGCACCGCGTCGGCAGCGTCTACGTGATGGACGAACCCACCACCGGGCTGCACATGTCGGACACCCGCCGGCTCCTCGGCATCGTCGAGCGCCTCGCCGACCAGGGCAACACCGTCATCGTCATCGAGCACGACCTCGACGTCGTCACCAGCGCCGACTGGATCATCGACCTGGGGCCGGAGGGAGGCAGTGGTGGCGGACGCGTCCTGTTCGAGGGCACCCCGGCCGACCTCCTGAAGACCGGCGGTTCACACACCGCCGAATACCTGCGCAGGCACCTGACGACCGCCTGAGACACCCGTGGGCGCCCCACCCGGCGGGAGGGTGCCCCGGGGGGGGCCGGGGGGTGGCATACGGCCTCGCGGGGCCGGGACGATCCCAGGGGGGCCGGGACAGGCCGGGACGGGCCGAGGGGGGGCCGAGG
>NZ_WWJT01000637.1 GCF_009865385.1 Streptomyces sp. SID486
CGCGAAACCCGCACCGAAGAGGATCAGAGCCAGCAGAAGAACCAGAAGCAGGGGAACCATTGTTATCAACCTCCTGGCCATCGCATGCCCTTACATCACGCTCACAAGCACATAAAATGTGCGTTTCTTTCAGCAGGTCAGGGGCATATGCAAGTGCTGCGTGCCGCCATGCAGGGTTCCCCCAGCCCTGCCCCTCACGCGTCTGAATGAACGTCTCCCCTGAGCGGAATGGCGAACCGTTCCGCCTGGACAGAGGGAGGGCCTGAGACTTCCGCGTCTACGGCGAGCCGCACCGCCCGGGCCTGACAGAAGGACAACTACTTCGGCTGGCACGTCTGCGTCGGACGTGAGGGCGGAACCAGCTGGGACCTGCGCTCCTACCAGCTCAACGACACCACTGACAGCCTGCGCAACAACGACACTCCCTGCGGCGCCTGTTCGTAACCTGCGGATCGGTCGTCCTCGCTGCTGCTGTTGATCCGGCGGCCGTCGATCTCAGCAGCACACACGTATGCCTGCGGGACCGAAGGGCGGCGAGGCCGAAGGCGAGCCCTCCGGCGACAAACCAGGGATTCCACAGGGCCAGGGTCCAGGCCCGCTGCTCCTCGCTCACCGAGGTGTCCAGGTGCGTCGTATCGGTCAGCAGCAGCACCTCGATACCGATGCCCCGGACCAGCAAGAGGGCGCTGACGGCCCATCCCAGCCACCTTGCCAGCAGGGCGGGAACACCCCGGAGCCCGGGCCGGGCAAGCAGCCATGCCAGTAAGGCGCCGAGAAGACAAAGCGCACCCACACCCCACAAACCGGCTACGACGAACCACAGCGGACGTTCGGTGGCCAGCGGACCGGCGGAAATGCTCAGCCCCACATCACCGCCGACTGCCCAGTAGAAATGCAACCCTGCGAACGCGACCGCCCACAAGCACGCGATACGCCCCCACAGCGTGGACGGTTCTGCATCTGTGCTCCTCGGTTCGCGACTCACCGCTGGCCCTTGAGGCCGCCAGCACTCGGGCCGTCCGCCTCCTGCGGCAACACGATGAACGCGGTGCCCTTGGTCAGGTCAATGCTGGAGCGGGGCGGTGCGCCGTCGCTCTCGTCGTCCCGCCGCAGCAGCTCCACCCGCCGCTGCTCCAGTTCCACCGTCTTGTTTCCGTTCACCACCGCCGTGAATTCATCGAAGGCGATGTTCGACAACGAGGGCCCCGTGCGCCTTTGCAGCCACGGGATCAAGCCCAGTCCCGTGAACCAGCGCCATGCGCTCTCCGTCAGGGCGAACAAGGCCAGCAGACAGACGAAGGCCGGGAACGACATGAGCCAGATCGTCACAGATGACCTCCCATCGTCCTCGACACAGTTGCGCTCGTCTCGCTGATCGACATGGGATCAGCCTTCTGGATCCGCGTTGCGCAGGCATCAGACCGGCGCATACCCCGCTTCCCCCATGCGGCGGAGGCGCCGCCATGGAGGTCCACCGCATGGTGGAGGGTGAGGGGCGTGGTGACTGGAGAAGAGGGCCAGTTAGATCCGGAGCAGGGCGGTGGAGTCGGAGCACGAGGCGATCGGCGCGACGAGGAGCGAGATGCCGAGGGAGCGGGGCGCGCTGAAGTAGGCGGCGGGAACGTGATCGCCGGCCTGGCTGACGTAGACCGTTTCGTCCCGGCCGAGCCCGGGATCCGGCCGTACGAGGAGGAGCTGGGCGAACATGAAGGCGGTCGCGACCGCTGCGAGCCGGGGCTCGCCCCACGAGCGCCGCGTCCATATGGTCTGCGATGGGCGGCCGGGCGTGGGGCATCGGTCGTCGTGGCGTTCGAGCCGTCGGCCGTGTCGCACCTCTCGTCCTCGCACGCCAAACGGACTCGGATCCTCCTACAGCTCGTAGGAGGACATCCGTACTACGGTTTGCAGGGTGAGGCGGGTGAGAAGGCGCCTCCGCGCTTCTTGTGAAGCGTCGGCACCGCGGGCGGCGGCCGACGTGGGGTCGCCCGGACAACGCGAGCCGTCGGGGACGAGCTCGCCATGACGGCGGTCGTCGCCGCTGTGACGCGTCGAAGCGGGCAGCCTCGCCTCCGGCTTCCGTCAGCCGGCACCGGGGCGGGCGATCCCCTGGTCGTAGGCGAAGATCACGGCCTGGACGCGGTCGCGGGCACCGATCTTGGCCAGGACGCGGCCGACGTGCGTCTTCACGGTGGACTCGGTCACGACGAAGCGGGCGGCGATCTCGCCGTTGGTCCAGCCCTTGCCGATGGCGACGAGGATCTCGCGCTCGCGTTCGGTGAGGGCGGCCAGTCGCGGGTCCTCGCCCGGGTCACCCCTCGTGACGGGCACGTGCCGGGCGTACTCGTCCAGGATGCGGCGGGTGAGGGCCGGCGCGATCACCGCGTCGCCGCCGGCGACCGCACGGATCCCGGCGAGGAGCTCCTCAGGGCGCGCGTCCTTGAGGAGGAAGCCGCTGGCCCCGGCCCGCAGGGCGGCGTGCACATACTCGTCGACGTCGAAGGTGGTCAGCACGAGCACACGGGAACGCCCCCCGGCCTCGGTGATCCGGCGGGTGGCCTCGATGCCGTCCATGCCGGGCATGCGTACATCCATCAGGACGACGTCGGGGCGCAGTTCGGCCGTCCTGCGGACGGCCTCGGTGCCGTTCGCCGCCTCGCCGATCACCTGCGTCTCGGGAATGGAGTCGAGCAGCACCCGGAAGCCGTACCGCTGGAGTTGCTGGTCGTCGACGACGAGCACCGTGGTCACCGGCTACCTGCCTGAGGTGTCAGGTCGAGGGCGGCTTCCACGGCCCATCCCCCGTCGGCCGCGGGTCCGGCACTCACGGTCCCTCCGTACAGCGCCGCGCGTTCGTGCATACCCACCAGTCCGTGTCCTTCCTCGTTCCATGGTCCGTGGTGTCCGGCCGGCCCGTTGTCGCGGATCCGGATGACGAGCCGTTCGTCCTCCACGACGACCGAGAGGTCGACCCGGGTGCCGGCGCCGGCGTGCTTCAGGGTGTTGGTCAGGGCTTCCTGGACGATGCGGTAGACCGTGAGCTGCACGCCCCGGTCCAGGGCGTCCACCTCGCCGACGGTCCGGTAGACGATCTCCAGTCCTGCGGTGCGTACGCCGTCGCACAGCGTCTCGATGTCCGCGAGGCCGGGCTGGGGGCTGAGTTCGGGTGTCCGGCGGGCGCCGTCCGACGCCTCGCGCAGGACGCCGAGCACCCGGCGCAGCTCGCCGAGGGCCGTCCGGCCGGTGTCGCCGATGAGCTGCAGGGCCTCCTTGCCACGTTCGGGAGCGGTGTCGGTGGCGTACGCGCCGGCGTCGGCGAGAGTGATGATGACGGACAGGTTGTGGCCGACGATGTCGTGCATCTCGCGGGCCACCCGGGCGCGTTCCGTGGCGGTCGCGAGTCTGATGCGCTGGTCGCGTTCCGTCTCCAGCCGCGCCGCCCGCTCCCGCAGCCCCGCGAGCTGCGCCCGCCGGGTGCGCACCGTCAGACCGACCGCCAGGGCCGCGGTGGCCGTGCTCAGCAGGAAGAACAGGGCGTCCCAGACGGACACGGCCGGCGACACGCGTACCGCGACCAGCACCATCCCCGCCGCCATCACCGCGCCGGCCCACGGCAGCCGCCGCAGCTGCCCGTGCAGGGCCAGGCTGTACAGGGCGACGAACAGGGCGATGTCCGCACGCAGCGCGGCGCCCAGCGACCACTGCAGGACGAAGACGACGGCGATGGCGACGAAGGCCGTCATGGGCCGGCGCCGCCGCCAGAGCAGCGGCAGCACCAGACCGGCCTGCAGGGCCAGCACGGCGGCCAGGGGAAGCTGGGTGAAGACGAACCGGAACCTGCGCCGGCCGTCGCCGTCCCTGTCCCCCGGGCCGCCGTGGTGCAGCAGGTCCGGCAGGCAGAACATGAGGAAGACCAGCGCCGCCACCGCGGTGTCAAGCACCCACGGATGGGCGCGGTCCGCCTGCCGCAGCCGCTGGCCGGCCCGGGCGAGCCGGGCGGCCAGCGGTCCTGTTCCGCCGGTGTCCCCGGCGGAGGTGGTCGTCGTCAAGGTGGTCACCTGCCCATGGTGCGGGCCGTCAGACGTCGCTGCGCACCAGCCGGTACGCCGCCCCCGCCAGCGCGAGCACCGTCCAGCCGAGGAAGACCAGCAGTCCGGCGCCCGGCGACAGCGTGGTCGAGTCGTGGGTCAGGGCGAACATCGACTCGCCGGCGTTGCTCGGCAGGTAGGGGCTGATGTTGTCCTGCCAGGAGCTGGGCAGCAGGGAGATCAGCCCGGGGACCAGCATCAGGGAGGCGACCAGCACCGAGATCCCGCCGGCCACCGACCGCAGCAGCGCACCCAGGGCGGTGCCGATCACGCCGACCAGACCGAGGTAGAGGCCCGCGCCCAGCAGGCTGCGAACGACTCCCGCGTGCGTCACACTCATCGCGGCGGGGGTGCCGGAGACGATACCGCTGCCGAACCCGAAGGCGACGAACGCGCCGAGGGTGCCGACGACCAGCGCGACCAGCCCGAACACGGCCGCCTTCGACCACAGCACCGGCAGTCGGCGCGGCACGGCCGCGAGCGTCGAGCGAATCATGCCGGTGGAGTACTCCCCCGCCGTGACCAGCACCCCGAGCACGCCGAGGGCCAGCTGGGCGAAGTTGGTACCGAAGAGGGACAGGCTGACGGCCGTCGCGGTGGCGAAGTCCCGGTCCCGGTGCGGAGAGCCGATGCCGGACCTGTAGTGGTTCGCGGCGATCAGTCCGAAGGCGACGAGGAAGAGCAGGCCGAGGCTCAGGGTGATCCAGGTCGAGCGCAGCGACCACAGCTTGGCCCACTCCGAGGCCAGCACACGCCGTCCCGTCACTCGGTAGGCGGGGCGGGCCGGGGCGGCCTGGGGCGTCTCGACGGTCGCGGTGAGCGTGCTCATGCGGTCCTCCCGACGGTCTCGGCGGTCTCGACGGTCGCGGAGCCGTGGTACTCCACGGCATTCCTGGTCAGCTCCATGAACGCCTCCTCCAACGACACGGTCCGCGCCGTCAGTTCGAACAGCGCGATCCCGTGCTCGGCCGCCTTCAGACCTATCTCCCGGGCACTCACCCCGGTCACCTGAAGCTCCTCGGAGCCGGGCCGGCCCGTGATCTCGACCCCCGGGGCGGCCAGGACCTCCCGCAGCCGTGCCGGCTCCTGGGTGCCCACCTGCACCGTGTCGCCGCCCGCCTCCCGGACCAGGTCCCCCACGGTGGTGTCGGCCAGCAGCCGCCCGCGCCCCACGATGATGAGATGGTCCGCGACCAGCGCCATCTCACTCATCAGGTGAGACGACACGAACACGGTCCGTCCCTCGTCGGCGAGCGCCTTCAGCAGGTTGCGGATCCAGAGCACGCCCTCCGGGTCGAGCCCGTTGACCGGCTCGTCCAGCATCACCGTCTGCGGGTCGCCCAGCAGGGCCGCCGCGATACCGAGCCGCTGCCCCATGCCGAGGGAGAAGGCGCCGGCCCGCTTCTTCGCCACACTGCCCAGCCCCGCCATGTCGACGACCTCGTCGACCCGGCGCCGCGGAATCCCGTGCGTCAGCGCGAGCGCCAGCAGATGGTTGTAGGCCGAGCGGCCCGGATGGATCGACTTCGCCTCCAGAAGCGCCCCCACCTCCTGCAGCGGCGCCCGGTGGCCGGCGTAGCGGCTTCCGTTCACCGTGACGGAGCCGCTGGTCGGGGCGTCGAGCCCGACGATCATGCGCATGGTCGTGGACTTGCCCGCGCCGTTGGGCCCCAGGAAGCCCGTCACCGTGCCCGGCTGCACGGCGAAGTCCAGCCCGTCGACGGCCGTCTTCTCCCCGTACCGCTTGGTCAGCTGCTGTGCGTCGATCATGCGCGTCTCTTCCTGTCGGAACCGGCGTCCGTCTGTCGCCCTCGACGCCTCACCCACCACGCTAGGAGGCGAAACACGCCGATCCGGTGGTACCGCGGACCGATCCACGTCCGCGGGGTCGTACCGCGGTACTACGCTCCACCGCACCCTCGGTCTCACCGTTCAGGACGCGTGCAGGCCCGGCGCCCCCTCGTACGGACCGCGGCGCCGAGGCCTCTCCTCGCCGAAGACCACCGCGGACAGCCAGTGGCCGAAGTCCATCCGCTCGGAGACCAGGTCACCGGCGGCGGTGCCGGGAGCGAAACCGGCGGCCCGAGGACGCCGCGGCGTCGGCCGGTGAGGCCGCCGCCGTCTCCGTCATCTCGTGTGCCATGAGGCCCGACCCGGACGTGCCACGGACTACCTGAACGCATCCTGGCCGCAACCGCCATCCGGCGTCCGCCGCCCACCGCCCGTCGCCCACCGGCCGCCGGCCGCCGCCCACCGTCCGCCGGCCGCGCGGCATCGTGCCATGACACCTCCTGGCCACGGCCGTCCAGCACCGTGATCGGCGGCGGCCTGAGGAGAGGGCGCCGCCGATCAGGTCCGTCAGCGCATGTCCGTGAGGAGGGTGCCCAGTTCGGCCTCCTGCCGGGACGGCGACATCGGCGGGTTCGGGTGGTCGATACCGAAGGTCTTCAGGACCTGGTCCATCTGGGCGTCGATGAACGTCCAGCCGGTGTTGTCCAGCGGCTGCAACGAGGCCTGGTCGGCATCCCAGAGGTCGCGCAGCGACTGGGCGGCCGCGTGGGCCCCGGTCGCGTTCCCCGACCGTGCGTCCTTGAGCGAGGTCGAGGCGAGTGCCTTCAGTGCGTTGACCTTCGCGGGCGGGAACTTCTTCACGGCCTGTCCGGGGGCGAGATGGACGGTGGAGGTGGCGTCGGTCTCCGGCGCCGGGCCGACGTGCGGCCGGCTGTGAGCCCAGGCCAGCAGGCCCGCGGTGGCGACGGCGAGGAGGCCGAAGCCTGCCAGCGCGATGCGCTCCCTGCGCGGGTTGCCGGTGATCTGCGGGGTGTGCGTGGCGTCGTAGGCCGTGGTCACGTCGGAGCGCGTCACCGTCAGATAGACGACGGTCGCCAGGATCAGGCCGAGGAAGATCAGGCTGGTGGTGAAGGTGCCCATCGCGAGGCCGGTCGGCTCGCCCGGCGGCGCGGCCTTCGGGGAGGCGAGCCAGTCGCCGATGTTGGCGCCCAGCGGGCGGGTCAGGATGTAGGCGAGCCAGAAGGACAGCACGGGGTTCGCGCCGGACTTCCACAGCAGCGTGATCGCCGCGATGAGGCCGAGCGGCAGCAGGACCGAGACTCCCGGGCTCCAGCCGGTGAGCTCGAGGGTCCAGTCGCCGGTCGCGGTGCCGAGCGCGAAGGTGACGAGCACGGCGAGCCAGTAGAACGACTCACGCGGCAGCGTCGTGACCGAGTGGATCGAGAGGGTGCGCTCGCGCAGCCACCACACGCCGAAGACCACGGCGAGCAGGACCGAGAACACCGTGGAGCTGATCCACAGCGGCACGTCGAGCTGGTCGGTCAGGATGTCGGTGTACAGCGTGCCCGTGACACTGACGACGACCACGGTCAGCCAGTACGGGAACGGGACGTACCGCTTCAGCCGCAGCTGGACGCCCAGCGTCACCACGAACACCGCGGTGAAGATCCATGCCGTGTTCACCAGGCCGACGCCCAGCTTCATGTTGATCCAGTCGGCGAAACTCTCACCGACGGTCGTGCACAGGATCTTGATCACCCAGAACCAGATGGTGACCTCGGGAACCTTGTTCAGCATCAGCCGCCCGCTGCGTTGCGTGCGGGCTTCGCTCGTCGTCGTCATGCGACGAGGTTGGCTCCGCCGACCTGCACACAACCTGACTACGCGATCGCCTCCGGCGCGGGGAAGGTCACCTCGACGCGACCGTGACCATCCGCGATCGCACGGACCGCCACTCCCGCGGACGCGGCGAGGCGCTTCACCACGGCCAGCCCCAACCCGTGCCCGTGGCCGCCGGTCACGCCCGCTTCGAAGACCCGGTCGACCTCCGCCGGATCGAATCCCGGGCCGTCGTCGAGGACCTCGATCACGACCCCTTGGGGCTGGACGCGCGCCGTGACCCAGACCCGCGACCTCGCGTGCCGCAGGCCGTTCTCCAGCAGGGGTGACAACACGGCCACGACGAACTCGGGCGCCACGGCGACGTCGACGTCCGTCGGGATGGCGAGTTCGACGGAGCGACCAGCGATCGCCTGTCGCGCCGCCGCCGCGAGATCGCAACGGGTACCGCCGTCGGTCCGTGTCCGGGCGGTACTCAGAATCGTCGTGATCGCCGTGTTCAGACGGTCGACCTCGGTCAGAACGGACTCCGGTGCCAGATGACGGCCGGAAAGCTGCGCCAACTGCGCCTCGCCCCGCAGGGCCGTCAGGGGCGTCCGCAATTCGTGGGCGATCTCATCGGTGAGCCGGCGCTCGTCCGCGAGAGCGTTGTCCACGCGGTCGAGCAGGCGATCGAGAGTTCGCCCGAGCTCCCCGAACTCATCGCGAGGAACGCCGAGGTCGAATCGGCGCCCGGGTTCGTGATCGCCCCAGTCGTCGGCGAGAGCGGCCATTTCGTGGACCACCCGCAACGCACGACCCACCACGAGGTGCGCGACGACGCCCGCGAGCAGGATCGAGACGCCCCCCAGCACGAGCGACATCGTCAGGCTGCGCTGCTCCGACGTCTCGTACGGCGTCAGGTCCACCCTCACGACCGCCATGACGTGGTGGCCTTCGAGCCGGATCGGCCGGGCATACAGAAGGGAACCGCCGACCGTGGTGGTCCGGGACTGCCCGGAGCCGACGAGCGCGTGCACTCGGTCGAGGACGCCGCCGGGCACGATCCCGTCGACAAGGTGCCCGTCGGCATACACCCACGAGACCGTGTCCAGCGCCTCGTTGCCGTTCTCGATCAGCACGACGTGACCACCGCGTACGGCCACGTTCGCCGCCACCGCCTCCGCACGTGTACGCGCCAGAGCGTTCGCGTCGGCGTCGGTCACCTGGCTCAGCAACACGTGTGAGACCACCACCAGCACTGCGACCACCGCGCTCGCGATCAGGACCGCAAGCGCGACGACCCTGCCACGGAAGCCCGTCACTCCCATCGATAGCCCACCCCACGGACCGTCGCCAGGCGATCGGCCACGCCCAGCACACCGAGTTTGGTCCGGAGCCGGCGCACGAAGGAGTCAAGAGTGTTGTCGCTGACCTGCGCGCCATGCGGCCAACCGGCGGCGACGAGGGCGTGGCGGCGTACCGCGTCACCCTGCGAGGCCATGAGTCTGCCCAGCAACCGAAACTCGGTCGGCGTCAGGCTCTCGCTCCTCGCACCGTAGATCACGACATGTTTCGCCGGATCGAGGACGACGCCCCTCGGTGGACTTGTCGCGGTCGTTCTGCGCAGCAGGGCGCGGACCCTCACCAGCAACTCCGGGATGTCGAACGGTTTCGTCATGTAGTCGTCGGCTCCCGCCTCGAAGCCGCCCACCTTGTGATGCATGCCGTCCAGAGCGGTGAGCATCAGCACCGGGGCGTCGACGCCACGTGCCCGCAGCGCCAGGCAGACGTCGCGGCCGTCGGCGTCCGGGAGCCCCAGATCCAGGACGACCAGGTGAGGGACCGGCTCGAGCTGCCGCAGCAGACCGCCCGCAGTGGCAGCGACCGCGATCGTATGGCCGTCGTGCTCGAGTGCACGCTTGAGGACGTCACGGACGGCTGCGTCATCCTCACACACCACGATGAAAGCCACAGGCGGACCCTAGGTACTCTCGCGAGGGTTCTCCATTCTCCCTGCTCAGTGCACTGGCGGTCGCGCGCGAGACCATGTCCTACGACAAGTAGGAGACGGGCGGGTAGCCTGTACGCAACGACGGCGAAGGAAGGCGGACGGCGACGTGGCGGGCCAGGGAGACGAGGAAGCCCACGAGGCACCCGGCAGGCGGGCGCGCGGCGAACTGGAGAACGACGTGCTCGCCGCGCTCTGGGCGGCCGACGGGCCGCTGACCGCGCGGGACGTCCGGGGACGGCTGCTCGGCGACCTCGCCTACACGACCGTACTGACCATCATGTCCCGCCTGTACGACAAGGGCATGCTCACACGGCACCGCGAGGGCCGCGGCTATGCCTACGAACCGGTCCGCGACGAGGCGTCGCACACCGCCCAGCGCATGCACTCCCTGCTGGAGGGCGGCTCCGACCGCCAGGCGGTGCTGGCCCGCTTCGTCTCGGAACTGTCCGAACAGGACGAGCAGTTGCTGCACCAGCTGCTCACCGGGCACGACGACGTCCTCCCCGACGACCGACGCTCGCCCGGGACGCGGTGAGCCGGTGCTGATCAGCGTCTACATCCCATTCCTCGTCACGGCGACAGTCGCCGTGCTCGCGCCCCCCGTGGCGCGCCGGATGCCCCCGCGCCCGGCCGCGCTGGCGCTGGCCTGTGCCGCGGTGGTGACGGCGGCAGCCTGGGCGGGATCACTCGCCCTGCTGGCTTTCACCAGAGTGGCGCAGATCCCGGAGATCGCCGAGGAGGGCCGCTGGTCCGTGTCCGCGCTGCGCTCCCATGACCCCGTCTATGCCGTGGTCGCGGCCGTCAGCACCCTGGTGCTCGCGGTCAGCGTCGTCTCCCTCGTCGTGGCCGCCGTCCGGCAGGGCCGCCACCTGCTCCGGGCCCGGCGGGAGTGCGCGGAACTGCCCGGGCACACGGAGCTGGCCGTCCTTGACGACGACCTCCCGGTGGCCTTCGCACTGCCTGGGGCACCGGGCCGGATCGTCGTCTCCCGGGGGATGCTGCGCCGCCTCGGTGACGCCGAGCGCGAGGCGTTGCTCGCCCACGAGCGGGCGCATCTGCGCGGGCGTCACCACGTCTTCCAGAGCGTGTGGCGGCTCACGGCCGCTCTGAACCCGTTGTTGCGGCCGGTGGCCGTCGCGGGCGACTTCGTCCTGGAGCGCTGGGCCGACGAGGAGGCCGCCGAGCGGGTCGGTGACCGTACGGTCGTCGCGCGCGCCGTGGGCCGCGCCGCGCTGGCATCCGCCGGTGCGTCCCGTCCCGCCGCGCTGGCCGCGACCGGCGGGGTGGTGCCCCAGCGGGTACGGGCCCTGCTGGCCCCGCCGCCCGCCCGTCGGAGCCTGCCCTTGCTGGCGGGCGGTCTGCTGCTGGCGCTGTGCTGCGCGAGCCTGGCCAACGCCGCCTCGGACAGCGACCGGATGCTGGACAGCGCGCAGTGGGCACTGTGCACGGCACACGCCGGCACCACCACCGCCGCGACGACCAACCCCGACGACGACCCTGGGCACGCACCGCACGGCCGCTGCGCCGGCCCCGATCGTCCGGAACACGGAGAGCGACACCTCTGACCCGCCCGGCGCCGGTGCGCGACGGAGCCCGGGAATCAGGCTCGGGCGGACGGCATCCGCCTCGGCGTGCCTCCCGGACCCGCGTGGACCGCAGCGTGATCGAATGAGGCATGGCATCGTCCTGGACTGGTAGACGGGTGCGCCTGCGCGCTGTCGAGCCCGATGACTGGACAGCGTTCATGCGCTTCGCCGACGAGGACGGACGGCGAGGAAGTCGGTTGGACCTGCCGCGGTCCGCCGAGAGTCACCGTGCCTGGGCGAAGGAGCGATCCGTTGCCACGTGCGATGACGATCGTTTCCGGTTGGTCGTCGAGACGACGGCCACGGGAGAGGCGGTGGGGACGATCGGCTCACATCGCACGGGCCCGCGTTCAGGCTGGTTCGAGTTCGATGTCACGATCGGCGCCGACCACCGGCGCAGGGGCTACGCGACGGAATCCTTGATGCTCATGCTGCGCTTCATGTTTGCCGAGCGGCGCTATCACAAATGCCTGGGCGCGGTCTTGGCCCACAACGAGGCGTCGCTGGCACTTACCCGTGGGCTGGGCTTCACGGAGGAGGGGCGCTTGCGGGAACACGTCTTCTTCGACGGCCGGCACCACGACCTCGTCATGCTGGGCATGCTCGCCGGCGAGTTCGACCAGCGGCACGGGTTGAGCGCACCATGAGCCGGTCATCCCACAAGAGCGTGCGCAACGGCATTCGCACTTCGTCGAGTTCGCCGTTCGCGGACCGGAGGCGGCCTGTCACCGAAGGCAGGACCGTCCTCAGCTGCGCGAGGTCGCACGCAGGCGCAAGCCGACAGTCGCGAGACCTTCGAAGGTGGTGACCTGGTAGCCGGGCTCTGGGCCGGGCGGCTCGCTCAAGTGGTGACGGCGGGCGGTCTGCGCGGTCAGGAGCGTGAGCATCGCCATGGCCAGCGCGACTCCCTCGCAGCCATGCGGCCCGGTACCGAAGGAGAGGAAGGCCCCGGGTTCCGCCGGCGAGCCCGTGTCGTCGAGCCAGCGCTCGGGCTGGAACCGATCCGGCTCCGGGTGTTCCCGTGCGTCGCGGTGGGCCGTGTAGGGGCAGACGAGAACGGTGGACCCGGCGTCGATGGTGTAGCCGGCGAGCTGAGTTCGCCGCCTGACGTGCCGGGTCAGCAGCCAGCTCGGGGGGTGCAGTCGGAGCACCTCGCGTACCACTGCCTGGGTGTAGTGCAGGCTGTCGAGGTGGGTGCTGGTCGTCGCGGCCGGGTCGGCGGGCAGCAAGGCGGCTTCGGCCGCGACGCGGTCCGCTGCCCGAGGGTGCCGGGCCAGCTGCAGCAGGATCCATCCAGCTGCCCGGGAGGGCGTCTCGAAGGTGGCCACGGTGATTCCGGGGAGGGTGTCGAGGACGGCCTCGTCCGGCAGTGGCCCGTGACGGGAGGAGGGCCGGAGCATCTGCCCCAGCACGTCGTCACCGAGCCGGCCCGATGAACGGCGCCGGCGGACGATGGGCCGCAGCGCGTCGGTGAAGGCGACTTGCTGCCGGGTGCGGAACCGCCGTGCCGGTGTCGGGACCCAGCGCGGCCACACCCAGCGCGAGGGACGTACGAGCACCTCCCGGGCCAGGAAGAGCCGTGAGGCGAAGGGCAGGAGGGTGGGAGCGTCTTCGGAGAAGAGGTAGCGCACGCCGACCTCCGCCAGGGTGCGCCGGACCGGAGGCAGGATCTCGACGTCCTGGCCCGTGGGCCAGCAATCGGCGAATCGAGCGACCCCGGTCGCGATCTCACCGGTCCGGGCCGCAACCGCCTGCGCGCGTAGTCCCCTCATGCGGGCGGCGTGAGCGTGCGCACGCTCCTCGGGCGTCGGTGCTCCGTTCGACCGCTTCAAGGGCGGGAAGAGAGGAGAGGGTGCCTTGGGGAAGTCCTGCGCGCGACGCAGCACTGCTTCGCACGGCTCGGCCGTCGCGGCTACGTACACACCCGGCTCCAGCTGCCAGACGTCCCCGCACTCGTCAGCGCCACGGCGCGCTACTGCCAGCCGGTCGCGGCTCCAAGCGGCGAAGCCGCCCTCGGGCAACCGCGGTGGCTCATGTGTTCGGCCCATGAGACCGTCCCTGACTCTCGTAGGAGTACAGGTCGACGTCGTCGGCTGCGTAGCTGTGCGCCGGCGGGCACCCGGGAGCGCCCGTCGGCAGTGCGGTCGGACTCAGTCGTCGCCGGCGTACGCGTTCCATTCGTTTTCCCCGTACGCACCGTAGTGCCGGGTGAAGGACAGCTTGCCGAGCAGCTTGGCGATCACGATGCACTCCTCTCGCATCAGATATCCCACTTGCCATGTTGTCACGTATGTCGTATATGCGATATTCGGAGCATGAGCTGTGCATACGGGCTCACGGCACCTGCTGCCCGGGCCCGGAGGTGGTGGGGCCCAGGGACACCACCTGTCCGAGTTCTCACCCCTGCCTCACCGGCACCCGGCCAGTGAGCACGGAGGTCCTGAGATGAGTGCTGGAGAGAAGGCCAAGGCAAAGGCCGAACAGGTTGCCGGAAGAGCCGTACGGAAGGCGGCCCACGCGGTGCACAAGGACACCCTCGCGGCGAAGGGCGCCGCCCTGGAAGCGCGGGGCAGGATGCGCGGGGCGAAAGAGCGGTCCAAGGGCTGGTTCAAGCACTGAGGATGTCGTGGAACCGAGTCACGGCGGGCTTGTGACACTGGACCGTCCGCACCGGCCGGCCATCGACCACGATCACCCGGTGGGTCGGCGGCTGTCCGGTGTTCCGGCACGCCGCAAGGAGATGTCAGGCCGCGCTCTCGGACAGGCGGTCACAGCGGATCCCCGGCCGAAGCGGCTTGCCTCGCCGGCTGCGCGGTGGCGGTGGGCTCGGTCGTCACCAACGGGCGCAGCGACCCATGGCTCAGGGAGCCGACCAGCGGGGCGGCCCAGCGGCGCAGTGCCGAGCTGACGAGGTAGGCGACGGGGAGGGCGAGGGCGGCGGAGCCGAGGACGTCATGGGGGTAGTGGGCGCCGACGTAGACCCGGCTGAAGCCCTCCAGTACGGCGAACACAGCAGCGACGGCGCTCAGCCGGCGGTCGAGCAGGAACAGCGCGGCCACGCTCGCGGCGGCGACGGTGGCGTGCCCGCTGGGGAAGGCGTAGTCCGAAGGCGCCGGGCAGGTGTCGACGAGATAGGCGTGGGCCATCGACCGGCAGGGCCGCACCTCCGCGACGAACCTCTTGACGACCTCGGCGGCGGCGAAGGCGGTCAGGACGGCGACCGGCGCGGCGAGCGCGAGGGTCATCGCCTGCGGGCCACGGCGCCGTGCGGTCCACCAGCCCGCGATCATGAGGATCGCGAAGACCCCGAGACCTAGGTCGGTCCACACCTCCATGGGTGTGTTGAGCCACTTGGTGTCACGGGCGAAGTCGGTGACCGAGGTGAAGAACGAGCCGTCGATGCCGGATCCGTCGAGGGCGAGTTGCGCGGTGGCGGCCGCGGCCATAGGGAGAAGTCCTTCCGTCCGTGTGAGTGCGTCGAGTGCTCACGGGATGAGCGAGCTGCCATGGGGTTCGAGCTGTGCCACCGGCCGCCTCGCGCCTGTGAGGTGACGTTCGGGTGACATGGCGACGACTCCAGAGTGACGCGTAGCGAATCTACTACAACTTGTAGATTTGAAGTTCGAGGGGCCACCGCCGGGCGGTGCGGCCAAGGTCGGGTTGCGCCCGGCAATGCCGATCGGGGGGCATGTGGTGGCGAACGGGACGAGCCTGGGTCGCCGCCGGACTTCCCGTCCCGCGGCGACCGTTCCCTAAGTTCTACATCATGTAGTAACTTCGCCTCTTGGCACCCGGCGGTCGAATCGTGGCCCTGGCCCGCGCACTGCGGCCTCGGCCTGCCCGCAGTGCCGTGTGGGCCGGGGCATGCCCGGCGTACCCCGTAGCCCATCAGGAGGATGATCGACCATGGTCCACTGTGACGACCTGGCGCCGGAGCCGGCGCCCTCGCCGTCCGCCGCACCGCCGCAGGGCGGCGCCGGGCGGATCGCGATCATCTCGGCCGGTGTCGGCGCGGGACACGACGGTGCGGCCGCGGGGCTGGCCGAGCGGCTGACCGAGCACGGGTTCGTGGTGGACCGGCACGACTTCCTCGACCTGCTGCCCACCGGTGCGGGCCGGCTGCTGTGCGGTACCTACCACCGCATGCTGACCTGGATACCGGACGGCTATCAACGCCTGTACGCGGCCACCGACCGGGCCGCACGCCCCGGCGCGGTATGGCGGGCGCTGTTCCGCGCGGCCGAGCGACGCACGCTGCGGGCGCTCGCGCCGGACACCCGCGCGGTCGTCTCGACCTACCCCGGCGCCGGCCAGGTCCTCGGCGCGCTGCGCCGGCGCGGCAAGCTGACGGTGCCGGCCTTCACCTACCTCACCGACTTCTCCGTCCACTCCCTATGGGTAGCCCCTGGCATCGACGCCCACCTGGCCGTGCACCCGGTGCCGGCGGCCCGAGCCCATGTACAGGGCGCGGCCGCCACCACTGTCGTCGGTCCGGTCACCGACGCACGCTTCACCCCCGCCACCGCCGGTCAACGGACTGCCGCCCGCGAGCGGTTCGCCCTGCCCGCGCACGCGCCCCTGGCCCTGCTGGTCGCCGGGTCGTGGGGGGTCGGGCCGGTGCGACGGGCCGCCGCCGAGATACAGGAGACCGGGGTGGCGGTGCCCGTGGTGGTGTGCGGGCGCAACGAGGACCTCGTGGAGCAGTTGCGCCGGGACGGCATCGAGCACGCTTTCGGCTGGGTGGACGACATGCCCGGGCTGATGCACGCCTGCGACGTCCTGGTGCAGAACGCGGGTGGACTGACCTCGCTGGAGGCATTCGCCGTCGGGCTGCCGGTGGCCAGCTACCGCTGTATCCCCGGTCACGGCCGGACCAACGCGGACGCCCTGGAAGAGGCGGGTCTGGCGACCTGGATCCGCGACCCGGCGGACCTCGGCCCGGTGCTGGCCGAACTCCTCCACGGACCGCGCGGTCGGGCCCAGCGCGCCGTGGGACTCGACCTGCACCGCCTGACTCCCGGACCGGTGACCGCCATCGCCGCCAGAATCGGGCAGCAGCCCACGCCGGACGCGCGGTCTGCGGTGAGGCACTTCTCCGGCCGACGACGGATCGCCTTGACGGCCGTCACCGTGGCGGCCACGGCCTGCCTGGGCGTCGCCGCCCCGCTGGCCCACGCCTACAACGAGACGCCCGCCCGCTTCACCGCCGTCGCCCACTACCTGGACGGAGACGGACGATGACCCCGGCCCGGCTCGCCCGCGCTACGGCCCTCGCCTCGGCCGCGGTGGTGCCCGCGCTCGCGGCGTTGCACACGGCACCCGTGATCTCCACGTTCGGGCCGCTGCGCAACGCGGCCATGCCTCGCCTGGCCGGCCGAGGCCGGCCGGATCACGTCGCGCTCACCTTCGACGACGGTCCCGACCACCTGTCCACCCCGCGCTTCCTCGACTTCCTCGACGCACGCGGGCTGCGGGCCACCTTCTTCCTGCTCGGCTCGATGCTGGCCCGCTCACCGGGGCTGGCCAAGGAGATGGCCGCGGCCGGGCACGAGATCGCCGTCCACGGCTGGCACCACCGCCCGCTGCTGCTCCGAGGCCCGCGCGCCGCTTACGACGACCTCGCCCGCGCCCGCGACGCCGTGGCCGACGTCACCGGCAGCCCACCCGTACTCTTCCGGCCGCCGTACGGCGTGATGAGCGGCGCCGCGCATCTGGTTTGCCGACGCCTCGGCCTGACCCCGGTGCTGTGGACCTGCTGGGGCGAGGACTGGCGCAGGCGGGCCACCCCTCGGTCCGTCGAGCACACCGTCCTGACGGACCTGCGCGGTGGCGGCACCATCCTGCTCCACGACTCCGACTGCACCTCCGCCACCGGCTCCTGGCACACCACCCTCGCCGCTCTGCCCCGCGTCCTCGACACCTGCCAGGAACGCGGCTGGCGGGTCGGCCCCCTGCGCGAACACGGCGTTCCCGGCCTGCCCCGCCGGTGAGCTCGCCGCCGCACGACGGTGACGGACCGTGCCGGTCGACGGCCGCCCGCGTCGTGCGGCTGCGCATGCGGCGGCTGGTCCGCCGGGTGACGGCCTGTCCGCGGCGGACGCTCCGCGAGCAGAAGAGACGACTCAAGGACCACCGCGGACGCTTGTCGGCGCCTGCGTACTGGTCGTCGGTGTGGGTGAGGGTGAGGTGCTGCCGCCGGAGGTGCCACCGAGGAGGCCGCCGCCGGTACCGGCAGTGGTTCCGGTGGTGTCCGTCGGACTCGGACTGACACAGTGCTGCCCGTGCCCGTGTCCGCGGCACGGTGTGATGGTGGTGGGGGTCGTCGGCGTGGCCGACGCGGTCGGGGTCGCCTGGGGTGTGCTCTGGGTCGCGGTGGCGGAGGGGGTGGGCGAGGGCGCGCCGTACTCGTCCGTGCTCTGGCCCAGTTGTGGTGCGGGCGGGAACTGCTCGACGGGTTGTCCCCGTAGGGCGGCTGTCATGTAGCCGGTCCATACCTCGGTGGGCATGTCGGCTCCGAAGACCTTGGCGTAGCCGCCGACACCCTGCATCGACCGGAGGCCGGCGTTCTTCGGGTCCTCCTTGAACATGCTCACGGCCGTGGTCAGCTGCGGGGTGTAGCCGATGAACCAGGCGGACCTGTAGTCGTCGGTCGTACCCGTCTTGCCGGCCGCCGGGCGCCCCAGCGCCCGGGCGTTGGTACCGGTGCCGTGTTCGACGACGCCTCGCAGGACGTCGGTGACGGTGTCGGCGGTCGAGGCGGGCATGGCTGTGATGCCCTTGGGCTTGTCGAATCCGGGCAGCTGCCGGCCGTCGGCGACGACCTTGGTGACCGAGTACGGCTCGTGCTGGATCCCGCCGTCGTCGAAGGTGGCGTACGCGTCGGCCATCCGGATGGCCGACGGTGTGGAGGTACCGATGTAGAAGCCCGGGGTGTCGTACTGCAGGCTTGTGCGCAGGAGTCCCGCGCTCAGGGCCTCGCCCTCCACCTTGTCGTAGCCGACGTATTCGCCGAGCTGGACGTAGGGGGTGTTGACCGACTGCTCCATCGCCTTGCGCAGGGTGATGTAACCCCACTTGGTGGGCACGTCGTTGCGCTGGTGCAGGAGCCCCGTGGGGTCCTTGGAGTCCGGTAGTTCCTGGCCCTGCCGGTTCCTGATGGTGATGCCGTCGTCGCCGTCGAACTTCGAATCGGGCGTGACCGGTGCGGCCGGCTGCCCGGGCGAGAGGACGGCGCCGTGGTCGAGGGCGGCGGCCAGGTCGACGGGTTTGAAGGTGGAGCCGACCGGCACTCCGGTTGCGTCCGCGTTGTCCGTCCAGTGCCCCTTGTTCCAGCCGCGGCCTCCGTACAGGGCGACGATCGCGCCGGTGGACGGATCGATCGACGCCGCGCCGACCTGGACGTCCTTGTCGGCCGGGCGGTGCCGCGGGTCGAGGTGCCTGCGCTCCATCGCGTTGACGGACGCCGACAGGGCGCTGACCCTCTTCTTGTCGAAGGTGGTGTAGATCTGGTAGCCGCCGTGGCCCAGCTGCTGGTCCGTGAGGGAAGTGTGGGCCTCGACGTACTTCTCCGCGGTCTGCACCAGGTAACCGGTCTGCCCGGCCATTCCCGCCGACGGCGTGTACGGCTTGGGCGTGGGGAACCCCGCCGCCAGGTACTGCTGTTCCTGGGCGGCGGTGATCTTGTGGATCTTGGCCATGCGGTCCAGTACGTACGTCCAGCGCGCCTTGGCCTGGGCCTTGGCCCGCGGGTCGGTGTCCGCGTGCATCAGCAGGCTCGGCTCGTTGACCGTCGCGGCGATGAAGGCCCCCTGGCTGACCGTCAGCTGGGAGGCGTGCACGTGGTAGTAGGTGCGGGCCGCGGCCTCGATGCCGTAGGCGTCCCGGCCGTAGTAACAGGTGTTGAGGTAGCCCTGCAGGATCTGCTGCTTGGACATCTGCCCGCCGATCTTCAGGGAGATCATGATCTCTCTGAGCTTGCGGGTGACCGACTGGTCCTGACTGAGGTAGGTGTTCTTCACGAACTGCTGGGTGATGGTGGATCCCGACTGCACCTCACCGCCCGTGGCCATGTGGTAGACGGCTCGGAGCATGCCCTGCGTATCGATGCCCGGATCGGAGTAGAAGGTGGCGTTCTCCGCGGCGAGGAAGTCCCATTGCACCAGCTTCGGCACCTGGGCGAGGTCGACGTTCTGCCGGTTGGTCGCCCCCTGAGTGGTCATCACCGAGCCGTCCGACCAGTAGAAGGTGTTGCTCTGCGCCTGGGTGTCGGGGTTCGCACCCGGGATGGTCGTCGTCGCGTAGGCGTAACCGAACAGGCCCAGCAGACCGGCGACGAACAGCAGGAAGGTGCCCGACACCAGCTTCCACGACGGCAGCCACCGCCGGAGACCACGTCGGCCGGCCCGCGGGTAGTCGATCGGGCCGCGCCGACGGGACCGTGTGGCGTCCGCACGTCGCGTGCCGCCGGTCCCGCGGGCACGTCCGTCCCGGGACGCCGCGGCCCTGCGCGCCGCGGCCCTGCGCGCCGCGGC
>NZ_WWJT01000638.1 GCF_009865385.1 Streptomyces sp. SID486
GCCCTCCGGGGTTCCCCGCCCGGCGCCGACGCCCCCCTGCCCCGCGTCCCCGCCGCTCTGCGCCGTGGCCGCGTCGTCCGGAGGCCCCGCCTGCCCGAGGGCCGTCCCGGTGGCCCCGTCGGTGCCGTGGTGTTCCGTGTGCTGTACGCCCGCCTGGTGCACCCGGCGCATCAGGACGCGTGCCCGGCTCATCACCACCGACGCTGTCTGGCGGACCCCGGTGCCCTCGTCGGCGTACAGCGCGAGCACCTCGTCGTACAGGCCCGTGATCGTCGCCAGGGCCGCATCCACCTCGCCCGTCAGCGCGCGGACGTACGCCCCGCGCGCGCGTGCCGCCAGCGCCTCGCCGGGATCGCCCGCCTCCGCGTACAGCGCCGCCGCCCGTTCGAACAGGGCGAGCCCCTCGGGGCCGCGGGCCATCGCCTCGTGGTCGGCCAGTTCCGCGCGGTCCCGCGGCTCCAGTCCGGCGCCGTCCGGCGCGGCGCGGGCGACCGCCGCCCACGCCTCCAGTGCGTGCGGCCGCAAGGTCTCCGACAGCCGCCGCGCCTCGGCGAGCAGGGCGGGCAGACCGGGCCCGCTGGCCGGTCCACCGGTCGACTCGCCGGTCGGTCGACCACTCGTTCCACCGGCCGCCTCGCCGGTCGGCCGACCACTCGGTCCACCGGCCGTCTCGCGGGTCGGTCCACCACTCGGTCCACCGGCCGCCTCGCCGGTCGTGGCGGCCGTGGTCGTCGGTGCCGCCGGTCGCCGTGGCGCCCGCACCCCCAGCGGCAGCCGCTCCACCAGCGGGTGCTGGGCCATCCGCGCGCGCACCAGGTCGCCCACGGACGCGGTGCCGTTGCGGCGGTCGAACCGCGCGGCGAGTTCCGTCGCCTCCGCGCGCGCGTACGCGGCCAGTTCCCCCGCGGTCCAGGTCCGCCCGGCCGGCCCCGGCACCCGCTGCCCGCCCAGACCCAGCGCGCACAGGCGGTCCGCCAGCAGGGTCACCACGGCCATGAAGTCGAGCCGGCTGCGCGGATGCCCGGTGTCCGTGAAGTAGGCGGGCCGCTCGGCGAGCAGTTCCAGACCGCGCGCCTCGTTGCCGGTGAGGGCGCAGAACTCCACATGGTCGGCGTACGCGCCCCGCATGCTCTCCATGGGGCGCACCAGACGCAGCCCACGCAGGTGGTGGGCGCGCGCCTCGTCCACGCGGCCCAGACGCAGCAGCGGGGCCAGAGAGGAGGCGAGCACGGTGTGCGGCTCGTGCGCGCAGGCGAACTCGCCCTCCAGCACCGGCCGCCACAGCCGGAGCGCCTCCGCGTCCCGGCCGCACCGCACCTGCCACGTGCCCTGCGCCTGCAGCTCGCAGGCGTGGCAGTCGGCCATCCGGTCCCGGTCCGCGGCCAGCCACGCGCCGTACGCCCGTTCCGCGCGCGCGAGGTCACCGGTGTGCGAGGCCACGCTGAACTCGGCACTGCGCACCGCCCGTTCGGAGTGCCCGGCGAGCCGGTAGCGGTGCTCCATCTCGCCGAGCCACTTCTCCACCGAGGCGAGCGAGATGTGCGGCTGGTCCAGCATGCCCGCCGACATCCACTTGAAGACCCAGTGCAGCGAGTGCGTCTCGTCCTCGTCGAAGTCCTCCGGCCGTTCGTCCCACATGCGCAGCAGCCGCGCGAACGGGACGAACATCCTGTCCTTCTCGGAGCTGTAGTTGTAGACCCTCAGCTGGTGTCCGAGCGCCTCGATCACGGCGAGCGGGATGTCCAGGCGCTCGGCCTCGGCGAGCAGCTGCTCCGCGCGCGCGTTGCGGGCCGGACCCTCCGGCTGCCCGGAGTTCTCGGCCAGCGCCCGGCGCAGCGCGTCGAAGTCGGTGATCTCACTCATCGTCCGTCCCCCTCCCCGTGGGTCGCCCATTCGAGCAGCCCGATGAACGCCCGGTTGAGCAGCGCCGAGTCGGCCGGCCGCAGCGGGCGCTGCGCCATCAGCAGCGCCTGTCCGTAGAGCGACTCGGTCGCGGTGCCGATCAGCTCCGGGTCGCCGAGCGCACCGATGCGCCGGACGAGCGGACTGAGGTGGTTGAGCACCAGACGCGCGCGGGGGGCGCTGCCGCGCAGCGAGCCGAGGATGCCCGCCCACAGGTCGTCGGCCCGTTCCTCGGCCTCCGCGCGGGCCTGCTCGTGCCGGGCGGCCCGGTCGTCCAGGTGCAGCGCGGGTACGGACAGCGGGTGGAAGGCCCGCAGGACGACGTCACAGCCCAGCGGGTCGAGCCGGTCCCGGGCGGCGGCCAGGAACCCCGCCAGCGCCAGCTCCTCACCCGGGTCGACGGCGTCCAGGTGCGCCGTCACGGTGTCCGCGTCCAGCTCGGCGACCACCGTCCCGGGCCGCACCCGGGGCAGCGCCTCGACCAGTTCGGCGTCGTACGTGTAGCCGCCGTTGACGACGCCCACGCCCTGGGCCGAGGCGATCGGGGCGACCTGCCGGTACTCCTCGACCGTCCGCGTGAAGTGCACCACCGGGTGCCGCCGCGCGAACTCCTCCAGACCGACCTGCCCGTCGGTGGTCTCGAACGGCAGCCACGGCAGCATCGTGCGCAGCATCTCCCCGTCGTGCCGGGCGAGGGACTTCACGCCCAGGTGGTGCACCGCGAGGAAGGCCGACAGGCGGTCCGGGTCACCGGCGGCGAGCCCGGTGAGCCAGGACCGGATCCTTTCGCCCAGCGCCTCCCGTACGGCGGCCAGGGTCTCGTCCTCGTACAGCGACTCGCGCGAGGCGGTGGGCCGCAGGCAGTCGGTGTCCAGGACGCAGCGCACGAAGAACGCCCAGTCCGGCAGCAGCTGCTCCGCCCGCTCGGTGAGCAGCATGCCCTTCAGGTGCACGCGGTGGGTGGCGCGCCGGGCCGGGCTCACCGCCGCCGGCAGCACGTAGGCCACCCCGCGGACCCCGGCCAGCGGCACGTCCAGGTCGATCGAGTCCAGGGGCGTGAACCCGAACAGCTCGTGGCAGTGCCGGGCCAGCGCCACCCTCCGGCCGGCCGGGCTCGGGTGGGCCCGGTCCCAGGGCGCGGGCAGCTCGGTCACCGGTTCGCCGCCGACCCGGACGTCGTACGGCAGCAGCGAGCCGAAGTCCCGGGCCAGCGCGCGCACCCGCGCCGGCGCGAGCCACTCGGCCGCCCCGGCCCGCGCCGTCAGGTACACGGTCGTCCCCGGCTCGGGCCGCTCCGCGGGGGACAGCGTCCGCACGGTGTACGACCCGTCGTCCCGGGCCGTCCACTCCACCGGCGGCGCCCCGGGCGTCCGGGCGCTGCGGCTGACGACCCTGATCCGCTCGGCGACCACGAAGCAGGCCAGCAGCCCGATGCCGAACTGGCCGAGGAAGTCCGAGCGGACGTCCTGCAGCGCCTCGGCCCGCTTGGAGCTGCGGCCGATGGTCGCCAGCAGGCTGTGCACGTCCGGTTCGGTGAGCCCGACGCCGGTGTCCTCCACCCGCAGCCCGCCGTCCTCCGCGTACAGCCGCACCCGCGCCGGGGCGTCCGGCTCGGCGGCCCGCCGGGCGGTGATGGCGTCTACGGCGTTCTGCAGCAGTTCGCGCAGATAGACCTTGGGGCTGGAGTAGAGGTGATGGGAGAGCAGGTCCACCAGACCACGCAGGTCGACCTGGAACGTATGGGGTTGTCGAGGTGACTGGGATGCCTGGGGTGCCTGGGGTACCTGGGGGTTCTGGGAGTCCATCGTCACTGCGCCGGGAGGGGGAGCGTGAACGGCGCGGGGTCGGGCGGTCCCGGCGGGGCGGTGACCGCGAAGGATGGCCGGAACGCGTCATCCTAGAGCCGGATCATGCCCGCTGACCAGGAGTTTCCCCGATGTTTACGGCACTTCGCCGGGAAGGCGCAGGGTGGCCTGTACGGCATTGTCAGTGCCGTGGTGTGCAATGGATCTCGTGCCCGCACTGCAAGAACCCCTCCAGCAGCCCCTGAAGTCAGTGCTCGGCCCCGCCACCGCGAAGGTGATGGCCGAGCACCTCGGCCTGCACACCGTCGGCGACCTCCTGCACCACTACCCGCGCAGATACGAGGAGCGCGGACAGCTCACCCACCTCGCCGACCTGCCCATGGACGAGCACGTCACGGTGGTCGCCCAGGTCGCCGACGCCCGGCTGCACACCTTCGCCTCCGCGAAGGCGCCGCGCGGCAAGGGCCAGCGCCTGGAGGTCACCATCACCGACGGCAGCGGCAGGCTCCAGCTCGTCTTCTTCGGCAACGGCGTCCACAAACCCCACAAGGAGCTGCTGCCGGGCACCCGCGCGCTGTTCGCCGGCAAGGTCTCCGTCTTCAACCGCCGCCTGCAACTCGCCCACCCTGCCTATGAGTTGCTGCACAGCGACAGCGCCGAAGCGGTCGAGAGCTGGGCCGGCGCCCTCATCCCCATCTACCCCGCCACTGCCAAGCTGGAGTCCTGGAAGATCGGCAAAGCGGTCCAGACGGTGCTGCCCAGCGCCCAGGAGGCCCTCGACCCCCTGCCGGACTCCCTGCGCTCCGGCCGCGGCCTGGTCACCCTCCCCGAGGCCCTGCTCAAGATCCACCGGCCGCACACCAAGGCCGACATCGCCGACGCCCGCGCCCGCCTGAAGTGGGACGAGGCGTTCGTCCTCCAGGTCGCCCTGGCCCGCCGCCGGCACGCCGACACCCAGCTCGCCGCCGTGCCCCGGGCCGCCCGGCCGGACGGCATCCTCGCGGCCTTCGACGACCGCCTCCCCTTCACCCTCACCGAGGGCCAGCAGAAGGTCTCGCGGGAGATCTTCGACGACCTCGCCACCGCGCACCCGATGCACCGCCTGCTCCAGGGCGAGGTCGGCTCGGGCAAGGCGCAGCCCCTCGACTCGCTCGTGCTCACACCTTCCGGGTTCCGCCGGATGGGGGACATGCGCGTGGGCGACGCGGTCGTCGTGCCCGACGGGGAGATCGCCGCGATCGACGGCGTCTTCCCCCAAGGGGAACGGGACGTGTGGCGCCTGGTCCTGTCCGACGGCGCTTCCGTCGAATGCGACGACGAGCATCTCTGGATCGTCGGGACGAGCCGCGGGTGGCACCGGGGCGAGCCCCCCAGGATCATGACGACGCGGGAGATCCGCCGTGACACGGCCGAGGCGGACGGCACCCCGAAGTGGTACCTCCCGGCCGCGGCGCCCGTCGACCTCGGCGGTGACCAGGCGCTGCCGCTCGACCCCTATCTCCTCGGTCTTCTCCTCGGCGACGACTCGTTCCGGCACAGCCTCCGGCTGTCCACGGCCGACGACGAGATCCGCGCTGCAGTGGCCCTCGCGGTGGCGCCGGAGTGCCGTCTGGTGCCCGTGCGGGGCTCCCGTCGCGACCACACGGTCGAGCCTGCCGGACCCGCCGGCGAAGTCCGCCATCCCGTGACCCGGGCCCTGCGTCGTCTGGGCCTCGGGGGCGAGACGCCGCACGGGGCGTTCGTCCCCGACGAGTTCAAGAACACGTCGATCAAGAACCGGCTCGCTCTGCTGCAGGGACTCCTGGACGCCGCCGGCACGGTCCAGGCGGACGGCCCGAGCGTCCCGCTCCCGACGGCCTCGCGCGGGCTCGCGGACGACGTCACGCTCCGCACGGCCTCGCGCGGGCTCGCGGACGACGCCGCCTGGCTCGTGCGCTCGCTCGGCGGCCGGGCCCGCGTCCGTCCGGAACGCGCCGCCTCCGACGTCCTGCTCGCCCTGCCCGCCGGGTACGCGCCCTTCCGGCTGTCCCGCAAGGCCGCACATGTCAGGCCCCGGCCGGAGCACGACGCCTTCCGGCGGAGCATCCAGGCGGTCGAGTACGTGGGGCGGAAGCCGGTGCAGTGCATCAGCGTGGCACACCCGGGCCACGCGTACGTGACCGATCACTTCACCGTCACGCACAACACGATGGTGGCCCTGCGCGCCATGCTCGCCGTGGTCGACGCGGGCGGTCAGGCCGCCATGCTCGCCCCCACCGAGGTGCTCGCCCAGCAGCACCACCGCTCGGTCACCGAGATGATGGGCGAACTCGCCGAGGGGGGCATGCTCGGCGGCGCCGACCGGGCCACCAAGGTCGTGCTGCTCACCGGCTCGATGGGCACGGCCGCCCGCCGCCGGGCCCTGCTCGACCTGGCCACCGGCGAGGCCGGCATCGTCATCGGCACCCACGCCCTGATCGAGGACAAGGTCCAGTTCCACGACCTCGGCCTGGTCGTGGTGGACGAACAGCACCGCTTCGGCGTGGAGCAGCGTGACGCCCTGCGCGGCAAGGGCAAACAGCCCCCGCACCTCCTCGTCATGACGGCCACCCCCATCCCGCGCACGGTCGCCATGACGGTCTTCGGCGATCTGGAGACCTCGGTCCTGGACCAGCTCCCGGCCGGCCGCTCCCCGATCGCCAGCCACGTCGTCCCGGCCGCCGACAAGCCCCACTTCCTCGCCCGCGCCTGGGAGCGGGTGCGGGAGGAGGTGACGGCCGGCCACCAGGCGTACGTGGTCTGCCCGCGGATCGGCGACGAGGAGGACGACCCCAAGAAGGCCGGAAAGAAGAAGGCCCCGGAGGACGACACCGAGAAGCGCCCCCCGCTCGCGGTCCTCGACGTGGCCGACCACCTGGCCAAGGGCCCGCTGCGGGGCCTCGCAGTGGAGGTCCTGCACGGCAGGATGCACCCCGACGACAAGGACGCCGTGATGCGCCGCTTCGCCGCCGGCGAGACCGACGTCCTGGTCGCCACCACCGTCATCGAGGTCGGCGTGAACGTCCCCAACGCCACGGCCATGGTCATCATGGACGCCGACCGCTTCGGCGTCTCCCAGCTCCACCAGCTGCGCGGCCGGGTCGGCCGCGGCTCCGCGCCCGGCCTGTGCCTCCTGGTCAGCGAGATGCCCGAGGCCAGCGCCGCTCGCCAGCGGCTGAACGCGGTCGCCGCCACCCTCGACGGCTTCGAGCTCTCCCGCATCGACCTCGAACAGCGCCGCGAGGGCGACGTCCTCGGCCAGGCCCAGTCCGGGGCCCGCTCCAGTCTCCGGGTCCTGGCCGTCATCGAGGACGAGGAGGTCATCGCGGAGGCACGGCAGGAGGCGGCGGCGGTCGTCGCGGCCGACCCGGAACTGGAGCGCCTCCCGGGCCTGCGTACGGCCCTCGACGCCCTGCTCGACGACGAACGCGAGCAGTACCTCGAAAAGGGGTGAGCCGGGTTCCCCGGGCAGCGCGCGGGGGAACCGCGCGAGCGGCCACGGCGCACCGCCTGACACACTGAGTCCGTAATCACCCCTGATCACCCCCTAGCCACCCCCGGACAAGGACCCGAGATGACCCGCGTGATCGCCGGCAGGGCAGGCGGACGGCGCCTGTCCGTACCGCCCGGCACCGGAACCCGGCCCACATCGGACCGCGCGCGCGAGGGCCTCTTCTCCACCTGGCAGTCCCTCCTCGGCGGCCCCCTGGACGGCGAACGGGTCCTCGACCTCTACGCGGGCTCCGGCGCCGTCGGCCTCGAGGCCCTGTCCCGGGGCGCGAGCCACACCCTCCTCGTCGAGGCCGACGCCCGCGCGGCACGGATCGTCCGCGAGAACGTGAAGACCCTGGGCCTCCCGGGCGCCGAGGTCAGAGCGGGCAAAGCGGAACAGATCATCAAGGCACCGGCGCCGCAGGAGCCGTACGACCTGGTCTTCCTCGACCCCCCGTACGCCGTCACGGACGACGATCTTCGCGAGATTCTGCTCACACTCCACTCGGAGGGCTGGCTCGCTGAGCAAGCGCTCGTCACCGTGGAGCGCAGCACCAGAGGCGGCGAATTCCACTGGCCGGACGGCTTCGAGGCGATCCGGTCCCGTCGTTACGGCGAGGGAACGTTTTGGTACGGTCGCGCCGCCTCTACGTGCGAAGACGCACGATGACCGGACCGGAGAGCGAGGGATCACAAGTGCGCCGCGCCGTCTGTCCCGGGTCGTTCGACCCGATCACCAACGGACATCTCGACATCATCGCCCGAGCCTCCCGTCTGTACGACGAGGTCTACGTCGCGGTGATGATCAACAAGTCCAAGAAGGGCCTGTTCGAGATCGAGGAGCGGATCGAGCTGATCCGCGAGGTCACCTCCGAGTACGCCAACGTCCGCGTGGAGGCCTTCCACGGCCTCCTCGTCGACTTCTGCAAGCAGCGCGACATCCCCGCCATCGTCAAGGGCCTGCGCGCCGTCAGCGACTTCGACTACGAACTCCAGATGGCCCAGATGAACATCGGCCTCACCGGCGTCGAAACGCTGTTCGTGCCCACCAACCCCACCTACAGCTTCCTGTCGTCGTCCCTCGTCAAGGAGGTCGCCGCCTGGGGCGGGGACGTCTCCCACCTCGTGCCGCCGCAGGTCCTGGAGGCCCTGAACGGGCGCCTGCGCAAGGACTGATGGGGCTACAGTCGTCCCGTCCGTCTCCAACCCGGCTGTAGAGAGTGGCGAGCACAGGTGGACGTGCAGAAGAAGCTCGACGAGATCGTCTCCACGGTCTCCGGAGCCCGGGCCATGCCCATGTCGGCGTCGTGCGTGATCAACCGCGCCGAACTGCTCGCGATGCTCGAAGAGGTCCGCCAGGCGCTGCCCGGCTCCCTGGCCCAGGCGCAGGAGCTGATCGGCGGCCGTGAGCAGATGGTCGAGCAGGCCCGGCAGGAGGCCGAGCGGATCATCGAGACCGCGCACGCCGAGCGCGGCTCGCTGATCTCCGACACCGAGGTCGCCCGCCGCTCCCGGTCCGAGGCCGACCGGATCCTCGCCGACGCCCGCCGGGAGGCCGAGGAGATCCGCGCCGAGGCCGACGACTACGTCGACTCCAAGCTCGCCAACTTCGAGGTCGTCCTCACCAAGACCCTCGGCTCGGTCGGCCGTGGCCGCGAGAAGCTTCTCGGCACCGGCCCCGGCCTGGACGAGAACGGCTACGAGGACGACGACGCCCCCGAGCGCAGCCACGACCCGGAGACCCTGCGCCACAACGCCGACCAGTACGTCGACGTCAAGCTCGGCGCCTTCGAGGCGGTCCTCGCCAAGACCCTGGAGGCCGTCGGGCGCGGCCGGCAGAAGCTGCACGGCCGGATCGCCACCGACGACCTCGGCGCCCTCGCCGACGACACCACGACCTTCCAGCACTCCAGCGACGCCGACTACCTCGCCGACCTCGCGGCCTTCGCGGACAGCGACCGCGCGGCCCGGCCGCAGTCCCCTTCGCAGCCGCAGCCGGAGCGCCCGGAGCCCGCGTACGAACCGCAGCCGGAGCGGACGGAGCGCCCGGAGCCCGCGTACGAGCCGCAGCCCGCCTACGGCTACCAGCAGCAGCCCGACCCCTACTCCGGCTTCCCGCAGCAGCCGGAGTACGCGCCCCAGCAGGACCCGTACGGCTACCAGCAGGCCGACCCGTACGCCTACCAGGGCTACGACGTCCAGCAGGCCGCCTACGACCCCCAGCAGGCCCACCAGCCGCAGCAGCCCCAGCACCAGCCGCAGCCCCAGCACCAGCCCCAGCCGGGCTACGCTCTGGACGAGACCAGCCTCTTCGACACCAGCATGATCAGTGCGGAGCAGCTGAGGGCGTACGAGCAGGGCCGGGGGCTCTAGCCGGGGGACCGGATTGGGCGCTGAGCGAAAGGTCCAGTATCCTGGCTCTTCGGTCGCGCGTATGCCCCGCGATCACCGCTGCCCGGTAATACCGACGGGTGGCGTCCCTTCGAGTACGTAGATCGAAAGCAGGAATGGCTTCCAACGCCCGCCTCGACCACCGCAACCCCCTCGTGATCGATACGCACGAGCTGGGTCGGCGTCCTGGTGCGCTGCAGCGCCTGACCCGCGAGATCGACGCTCCCAGGGATCTCGGCATCCAGGGAGTCATCGGAGTGCCGGAAGGCGCCCCGCTGGAACTCGAACTCCGCCTCGAGTCGGTCATGGAAGGGGTGCTTGTCACAGGCACCGCCCGTGCGGCGGCCGAGGGGGAGTGCGTAAGGTGTCTGGAGCCGGTCGAGCTGGAGCTCGAAGCGGACTTCCAGGAGATGTTCTCGTACCCTGACGCCGACGACCGGGGCCGCGTGATCGCGGAACCGGGCGACGACGCCGAGGACGACGAGGACAGGCTCTTCATCGAGGACGGTCTGATCGACCTCGAACCCGTGCTGCGTGATGCGGTGGTGCTCGCACTGCCGATGCAGCCGGTGTGCCAGGACGACTGTCCGGGCCTGTGCTCCGAGTGCGGAGTGCGGCTCGCGGACGACCCGGAGCACCACCACGACGCCGTCGACATCCGTTGGGCGGCTTTGCAGGGACTCGCCGGTTCGACGACGGACGGCGAGAAGGACGAGATGAGCGGCGACGGGCCCGGATCAGCGCGCGCCGCCGAGAAGCAGGAGAAGTAGCCGTGGCTGTTCCGAAGCGGAAGATGTCGCGCAGCAACACGCGCCACCGCCGGTCGCAGTGGAAGGCTGCGGTCCCCACCCTGGTTGCGTGCGAGCGCTGCCACGAGCCCAAGCAGCAGCACATCGCGTGCCCGTCTTGCGGCACCTACAACAAGCGCCAGGTCCTCGAGGTCTGAGCGGCTGGTGAGAGGCACTGTGTCCACGCCGAAGAAGAACTCTGCGGACAATCAGGCCTCGTCCCACACGCTTCTGGAAGGGCGGCTCGGCTACCAGGTCGAGTCCGCCCTTCTGGTGCGAGCGCTGACCCACCGTTCCTACGCATACGAGAACGGCGGTCTGCCGACGAACGAGCGGCTGGAGTTCCTCGGGGACTCCGTGCTCGGTCTCGTCGTCACGGACACGCTGTACCGCACCCACCCCGACCTGCCCGAAGGCCAGCTGGCCAAGTTGCGGGCCGCGGTGGTCAACTCGCGTGCGCTGGCGGAGGTCGGCCGTGGCCTGGACCTTGGCTCCTTCATCCGGCTCGGCCGCGGTGAAGAGGGCACGGGCGGCCGGGACAAGGCGTCCATCCTCGCCGACACCCTGGAAGCGGTGATCGGCGCGGTCTATCTCGACCAGGGCCTCGAAGCGGCCTCCGAACTGGTGCACCGCCTGTTCGACCCGCTGATCGAGAAGTCCTCCAATCTCGGCGCCGGCCTGGACTGGAAGACGTCCCTGCAGGAGCTGACCGCGATCGAGGGGCTCGGCGTGCCCGAGTACCTGGTCACGGAGACCGGCCCCGACCACGAGAAGATCTTCACTGCTGCCGCCCGCGTCGGAGGCGTCTCGTACGGCACCGGCACCGGCCGCAGCAAGAAGGAGGCGGAGCAGCAGGCCGCCGAGTCCGCCTGGCGGGCCATCCGGGCCGCCGCGGACGAGCGGGCCGAGGCGGCCGAACTGGCCGCCGCCGCGGACGGCGACCCGTCGTCCGCCACCGCCTGAGCAAGAAGCAGTACGCGAGCGCCCGCCCGGCCGTCCACGCCGGCGCGGGCGCTCGGTCCATCCACCGGTCCGTACCGTTGTCACGGGGGTCCCGATGCCCGAGTTGCCCGAGGTCGAGGTCGTCCGGCGGGGCCTGGAGCGCTGGGTCGCCCACCGGACCGTCGCCGAGACCGAGGTACTGCACCCCCGTGCCGTACGGCGGCACGTCGCCGGGCCCGACGACTTCGCGCACCGGCTCAAGGGCCACCACATCGGCGTGCCCTCCCGGCGCGGCAAGTACCTGTGGCTGCCGCTGGAGGAGACGAACCAGTCCGTCCTCGCCCACCTCGGCATGAGCGGCCAACTGCTGGTCCAGCCGCACGACGCACCGGACGAGAAGCACCTGCGCATCCGCGTCCGCTTCGCCGACTCGCTCGGCACCGAGCTGCGCTTCGTCGACCAGCGCACCTTCGGCGGGCTGTCGCTGCACGACAACACCCCGGGCGGCCTGCCCGACGTCATCGCGCACATCGCCAGGGACCCGCTGGACCCGCTCTTCGACGACGAGGCGTTCCACCAGGCGCTGCGCCGCAAGCGGACCACCATCAAGCGGGCCCTGCTGGACCAGTCGCTGATCAGCGGGGTCGGCAACATCTACGCGGACGAGGCCCTGTGGCGCACCCGTGTCCACTACGAGCGCCCGACGGCGAACTTCACCCGCCCGGTCACGGCGGAACTGCTCGGCCACGTCCGGGACGTGATGCACGCGGCCCTCTCCGTCGGCGGCACCAGCTTCGACAGCCTCTACGTGAACGTCAACGGCGAGTCCGGCTACTTCGACCGGTCCCTGGACGCCTACGGCCGGGAGGGGCTGCCGTGCAAGCGCTGCGGCACTCCGATGCGGCGCCGGCCCTGGATGAACCGCTCCAGCTACTTCTGCCCGAAGTGTCAGAGGGCGCCGCGCGCCTCGTCGTAACGGGCGCGGGCCGCGAGGACGTCGTCCATCGCGCCCTCCACGCAGTGGATGAGCGACAGCAGCCGCTCGGCGACCTGACGGCCGAGGGCGGTCAGCTCGTAGTCCACCCGGGGCGGGTTCGTCGGCTGGGCCTCGCGGTGCACGAGCCCGTCGCGCTCCAGTGCGTGCAGCGTCTGGGACAGCATCTTCTCGCTCACCCCGTCCACGCGGCGGCGCAGCTCGTTGAAGCGCAGCGACCCCTCGTACAGCGCGCCGAGCGTCAGCCCGCCCCAGCGGCCCGTCACGTGCTCCAGCGTGCCGCGGGACGGGCATGCCTTGGCGAAGACGTCGTACGCGAGGTCGTCGTGGTCCTGGGTCGTGACGGTCATGGCATAAGGGTACGCCCGCACAGCGCTAGCCACCAGGTTGCACTAACCAGAAGTTAGTGCTTTCCTTTGGTTATTGCTTCCGGGCTGCTCTCTCCGCCGGGAAGCCGCCCATCGCTGTGTTTTTAGGAGTTCGCATGACCACGCCCGTCGTCTCCATCGCCTACCACTCCGGCTACGGCCACACCGCCGTCCTCGCCGAGGCCGTCCGAGCCGGTGCCGCCGACGCGGGTGCCGAGGTGCACCTGATCCAGGTGGACGAGATCACCGACGCGCAGTGGGAGACGCTGGACCGCTCCGACGTGATCGTCTTCGGCTCGCCCACCTACATGGGCACCGCGTCGGGCGCCTTCCACGCGTTCGCCGAGGCGACCTCCAAGCGCTGGTTCGGCCAGGACTGGAAGGACAAGCTGGCCGCCGGTTTCACCAACTCCGCCTCGAAGAGCGGCGACAAGCTGCACACCCTCCAGTTCTTCCAGACGCTGGCCGCCCAGCACGGCATGCACTGGGTCAACCTCGGTCTGCTCCCCGGCTGGAACAGCACCACCGGCTCCGAGAACGACCTCAACCGTCTCGGCTTCTTCGCCGGCGCCGCCGCCCAGTCCAACAGCGACCAGGGTCCCGAGGGCGTCCACAAGGCCGACATCGCCACCGCCGAGCACCTGGGCCGCCGGGTGACGGAGACGGCGGGGGTGTTCGCGCGCGGGCGGATCGCCGCGTAGGGCGCGGATCCGCGCGGTGGCTAGTACCCGAAGTCCTGCGTCCACCAAGGCCCGCCGGGGCCGAAGTGGACGCCCACGCCGAGGGTCTTGAAGCCGCAGTTCAGGATGTTGGCGCGGTGGCCGGGGCTGTTCATCCAGGCGTCCATCACGGCCGCCGCGTCGGCCTGGCCGCGGGCGATGTTCTCGCCGCCGAGGTCGGTGACGCCCGCCTTCGCCGCCCGGTCCCAGGGCGTCCTGCCGTCGGGGTCGGTGTGGGCGAAGAAGTCCCGCGCGGCCATGTCGTCGCTGAACGCCCCGGCCAGGCCGGTCAGCGACGAGTTCGCCGCCAGCGGGCTGCAGCCGGCCGTCGTCCGCTGGTCGTTGACCAGCTTCAGCACCTCGGCCGCGGCGGCCGTCTCCCGCGACACCGTCACCGGCGCGGAGGTGGCCGCCGGTGCCTTCGTGGCCGTACGCGAGGGCGTGGGCTCGGCTGACGTGGCGGGCGCGGACGGCGTGGGTGACGAGGACGGTGTGGACGGCTCGGTCGGGCGGGCGGTCGTGGACGGCCGGGGCGGGACGGAGGGCCGGGGCGACGCGGACGGCTTGGCCGACGTCGACGGCTTCGGGGCCTTCGTCGGCTTCGGCTGAGTGGTCGCCGGCACCGGCGTCACGGCGGCCGTCTTCGACGGGGCCGGCCTGGGCGTGGTGGGCCTGGACGGGGTGGGCCGGGAACGGTCCGTCCCGGCCGGCGCGGACCGAGGCCGGGCAGGCTCGTGGGACGCCCGTGCAGAGGGGGAGGCGGAGTGCGGGCGGGACGGCGAGGCGGAGGACGAGGGGCCGGGGGAGCCGGCCCGCTCGGTGGCGCCGCCGGCCGGAGCGCTCGTACGGCCGCCCGCGGACCCGCCCGTGCGGCCGTCCGCCGGGCCGCCGGTGGGGCCGGTGCCCGCGCTGCCCGAGGTGCCGCCCTGGGGACTCGCCGTGTTGGTGTCGCCGGGGGCCGCCGCGGTCTGCACCCGGTCCGCGCCGGTGGCGTGCGAACCGCCGAAGCGGTAGTTCTCCAGGCCGGGCATCACGCCGGTGGCCGCCGCGACCGCACCGAGAGCCGCCGCGATGGACATGGCGAGCAGGCCCGCGCGCACGGGGCGCACGGCTCCGCGCCGGCGACGGCGGTCGTCGGACGGCCCGTCGCCGGGGGTGAGACCACCGCCTCCCGCGGGGCCGTCACCACCGGAGCGGTCACCTCCGGGACCGTCACCACGCCGGGAGTGGTCCTGCCGGGCGCCGGAGGCGGAGCCCGCGTCCGGGCCGGAGCCGGGGGCGGCCGGCGCCGCGTCGGCGTCCGTCGCGAACAGGTAGGCGCTGGCCTTCGCCGTGGCCTCGGCGTACGCCTCGGGGTTCAGGTAGGGCGCTGTGCCCATGGGTATCGGGCGCCGACCCGCGGACGGGTTGCGAGGGTCCTCGTTCTGCGTGCCGGAGCTTTGCGAGTGCGTAACCTCCGGGGAGCGGCCCGTGGCGGCGCGGCCGGCGGCGGAGCGTCGGTGGCGTCCCATGTCCTTGCCCTCTTCCTCGTACGCGCGGTCGGCCGTTGCCCGCACGGCGAGTGACCCGCCGGCGAGTCACTCCCTCTGGCCGACCCGACCCACTCGATCGAGTGAGTTTCCATCTGCGATGCCTGGGTCCGGACGGTACCTCATGCCATGGGGGGACGACGTGTCCTGCGCCGCACCGGCCGGTTAGGTTGCACCCATGAGTGAGGATGTACGACTGGTCGCCTGGGTACGCGGACGCGTGCAGGGCGTGGGTTTCCGCTGGTTCACGCGTGCCAGGGCGCTGGAGATCGGCGGTCTGAGTGGTTTTGCTCTCAATCTGGCCGACGGCCGCGTCCAGGTGGTCGCCGAGGGGTCCCGGGAGGGCTGCGAAGGTCTGCTGGACTGGCTCCAGGGCAGCGACACGCCCGGACACGTCGACGGTGTCACCGAGATCTGGGACACACCGCGCGGCGGCTACGACGGCTTCGCCATCCGGTGAGCCGGTGGCGCCCAGCCCCGGGCCCGGAGCGCCGCCAACTGCCACGGGCACGTGCGGAGAGCGGAAACTCCCTGGTGGTTGCCAAGGAGGGCGTGACATGGCAGGCTCCGCTGGTACTGCTGGTCACCACGCCCTGAGGGCCCGGAGAAGGAGCAGCGCCGCCGTTTCCCGGCCGTGCGCCCCGGTTCGCCCCCCAATACAGGGCGTGATCGTGTTGACCGTCAAACTTTTTGGTGAGACGCTGAAAGCCCCGCGCACCTTAGCTGTTTGGCATGGAGCAACACCAGAGCAACACCCGGATGTGCCAAGCACCGCGGGTGCGAATCCCTCACGACCCACACCGCATCGGTCGGTCACTCAGTGTGGAGGACCATCCATCATGGCAAAGGCGCTTCTCGGTTACGTCGGCGGCTCCGACCCTCGACTCCTCGCCGAGATGCGACGGCTGCAGCAGCGCGTGCAGGACCTGGAGTCCGAGCTCGTACGGATCCAGGCGGAGAACGACGCGCTGACGGCTGCCGCCTCTCAGGACAGGATCATGGAGAGCATCGACGCACACCAGGCGGAGCCTGCGCTGACCTGATCGCACAGCCCCACGACAGCAGTACCGCGATCAGGCTGCCCGTATCAACCGCTTAGTTGATCCAGTCGGCTGGAATCCAGCCGTCAGAGTTGCAAGGGACGCTTCGGCGTCCCTTCGTCTTTCCCCCCGCATCCTTTCACCTTCTTCAACGTGTGATGTGCCCGTCGTGTTCAGTGGCGAAACCGTGGGGTTGCGAGTGTTCGTGGAGTGAGATAGCGGCGCCGGGTAGAGTCCGGCGGCGTGCACCTCAAGGCCCTGACCCTCCGCGGGTTCAAGTCGTTCGCCTCGGCGACCACGCTCCGCTTCGAACCGGGGATCACGTGTGTCGTCGGTCCGAACGGCTCGGGCAAGTCCAACGTCGTGGACGCGCTCAGCTGGGTCATGGGCGAACAGGGCGCCAAGTCGCTGCGCGGCGGCAAGATGGAGGACGTCATCTTCGCCGGCACCACCGGCCGCCCCCCGCTGGGCCGGGCCGAGGTGTCCCTGACCATCGACAACTCCGACGGCGCGCTGCCCATCGAGTACGCCGAGGTCACCATCACGCGGATCATGTTCCGCAACGGCGGCAGCGAGTACCAGATCAACGGCGACACCTGCCGCCTGCTGGACATCCAGGAACTCCTCTCCGACTCCGGCATCGGCCGGGAGATGCACGTCATCGTCGGCCAGGGCCAGCTCGACTCCGTCCTGCACGCCGACCCGATGGGCCGCCGCGCCTTCATCGAGGAGGCGGCCGGGGTCCTCAAGCACCGCAAGCGCAAGGAGAAGGCGCTGCGCAAGCTGGACGCGATGCAGGCGAACCTCGCGCGCGTGCAGGACCTCACCGACGAACTGCGCCGCCAGCTCAAGCCCCTGGGCCGCCAGGCCGCGGTGGCGCGCCGGGCCGCCGTCATCCAGGCCGACCTCCGGGACGCCCGGCTGCGACTCCTCGCCGACGACCTGGTGCGCCTGCGCCAGGCCCTGCGCACGGAGATCGCCGACGAGGCGGCCCTGAAGGAACGCAAGGACACCACCGAGCAGGAGCTGAAGAAGGCCCTCCACCGCGAGTCCCTGCTGGAGGACGAGGTACGCCGGCTCACACCGCGCCTCCAGCGCGCCCAGCAGACCTGGTACGAGCTGTCCCAGCTGGCCGAACGCGTGCGCGGTACCGTCTCGCTGGCCGACGCCCGGGTCAAGAGCGCCACGTCCGCGCCCGTGGAGGAGCGGCGCGGACGGGACCCCGAGGACCTGGAGCGCGAGGCCGCCCGCGTCCGCGAGCAGGAGGCCGAGCTGGAGGCCGCCCTGGAAGCGGCCCAGCGGGCCCTGGACGACACCGTCGCCCACCGCGCCGAACTGGAGCGCGAGCTGGCCCTCGAGGAGCGCAGGCTGAAGGACGTCGCCCGCGCCATCGCCGACCGCCGCGAGGGCCTGGCCCGGCTGTCCGGGCAGGTCAACGCGGCCCGCTCGCGCGCCGCCTCAGCCCAGGCGGAGATCGACCGGCTGGCCACGGCCCGCGACGAGGCGCGGGAGCGCGCGGTGCGGGCGCAGGAGGAGTACGAGGCCCTGCAGGCCGAGGTCGACGGCCTGGACGCCGGCGACGCCGACCTGGCGGGCCGGCACGAGGCCGCCAGGCGGCAGCTGGCCGAGGCCGAGGCCGCCCTGGGCACGGCCCGGGAGGAGGCGACGTCGGCGGAGCGCCGGCGCGCGGCGACCCAGGCGCGCCACGAGGCGCTCGCGCTGGGCCTGCGCCGCAAGGACGGCACCGGGATACTGCTCGGCGCCCGCGACCGGCTCACCGGCGTCCTCGGCCCCGCCGCCGAACTGCTGACGGTCACCCCCGGCTACGAGATCCCGCTGGCCGCCGCGTTCGGCGTGGCGGCGGACGCGATCGCCGTGACGACGCCCCGGGCGGCGGCCGAGGCGATCACACTGCTCCGCAAACAGGACGGCGGCCGAGCGTCCCTCCTCCTGGCAGGCCCCCCGGACGGCACCAGGCCCACGGCCGACGGCGCGGGCGACGACCACGGCCTGGCATCCGGCAACGGCGGCCGGGCGCCCGACAGGGGCGCGGAGAACGGCGCGCGCACTCACGAAGGCACGGCACCCGGCGACGACGCCCCCGCCCCCGCCGGGCCTGCCGCCGACGGCGCTCCCGCCCCCGCCGGGCCTGCGGCCGACGGCGCGGGCGCCCGCCACGGCCTCCCGGACGAGAACCCGCTCGCCCCCTTCGCCACCCCTCTCCCCGCCCCCTTCGCCACCCCCCTCCCCGCCGCCGCCCTCGTGCGCGGCCCGGCCGAGCTGATGCCCGCCGTCCGCCGGATGCTGGCCGGCATCGTCGTCGTGGACACCCTGGAGGACGCCGAGACCCTCGTCTACGCCCGCCCCGAGCTGACCGCCGTGACCGCGGACGGCGACCTCCTCGGCGCCTACTTCGCCCACGGCGGCTCCGCCGGCGCGCCCAGCCTGCTGGAGGTGCAGGCCGCCGTGGACGAGGCCGCCGCCGAGCTGGCCGAGCTGGCGGTCCGCTGCGCGGAGCTGGCCGAGGCGCAGCACACGGCGGCCGAGCGCCGCGAGCGGTCCGCCGCGCTCGTCGAGGAGCTCGGCGAGCGCCGCCGCTCCGCCG
>NZ_WWJT01000639.1 GCF_009865385.1 Streptomyces sp. SID486
GCCACCCTGGGTACCGCCCTGGGTGTTGCCGCCGCCTCCACCCTGCGTGCCGCCCTGAGTGTTGCCCCGGCCGCCACCCTGCGTACCGCCCTGAGTGTTGCCGCGACCGCTGCCCTGCGTACCGCCCTGGGTATTACCGCCCCTGCTCTTGTTCTTACTCTTGTTCTTGCACTTCTGTCCCTTGCACGGCTTTTCCGGTACTGACTGCTTGGCCTGCGAGACGCCCGCCTTGGCGTGCGTCTGAATGCTGGACGCTGCGGCCGGTGCCGCTGAGGCAGGAACGCCCAAGGCGGCAACCCCTCCCGCCATTACCGCCGACACTATTGCTGTCGCTATCTTCTGCCTGCGCGTGTGCCTCACGGGCCCGTTCCTTTCTTTCTTGCCCAGCACTGTGAATTCGACGCCCGGTGATATGACGCGCTCAGTGCCGACCTGTCGTGGAGTTGCCGATCGCTCACGAACGTACGTCCGGCGATGTGAAGGCCGAGAAACACCCGAAATCGTCTCCGCGGCTGGGCAAAATAACCCCGAGGCGTCTCTCCGGACATCGTCGGACGTCAACCGACCTACAGCTCGGGGTTCTCTTTGCCGTCGACCCGAAAGGGCAAGACACACGCTCGGAAGCGGCTCATTCCCGATCCTCGTCTCACCTATCGGGGGAGTCAACTCGAAACCCGAGCCACGGCAATAAGCGCCCAGCACGCTTGTCACCAGATCTAGCGACAGACGGAAGCCGGGAAACTCTGCTCATCCGTTGATCTGACAGCCGCAGGTCTGCTCCGGTGGTGAAGGAGCGTGTTGATCGGCGCACAAACTGGGGGCAGCCCTGTGGCCAGAAGTGACCACACGCCTCACAGGGCCCCACAGGCCCGCGGACCGCCCGACCCCGGCCCCGGCCCCGGCCCCGGCCCCGGCCCCGGCCACAGCTTCACTGACAGCGATCAAAGATCCAGCGGACCATCGGTCTCGCGGTCTCGCGGTCCGGTCTATCGGCTCCGCGGTCCTGCCAGCTTCTCCAGCCGGGCGATGCGCTCCGCCATCGGCGGGTGCGTGGAGAACATCTTGGACAGTCCCTGGCCCGGACGGAAGGGGTTGGCGATCATCATGTGACTCGCCGTCTCGATCCGGGGCTCAGGGGGCAGCGGGAGCTGCTTGGTGCCCACCTCCAGCTTGCGCAGGGCGCTGGCGAGAGCGAGCGGGTCGCCGGTGAGCTGGGCACCCGAGGCGTCCGCCTCGTACTCCCGGGAGCGGCTGATGGCCAGTTGGATCAAGGTGGCGGCCAGCGGTCCCAAGAGCATGATCAGCAGCATGCCGAACAGGCCGGGGCCCTCGTCGTCGTCCGAGCGGCCCACCGGGATGAGCCAGGCGAAGTTCACCAGGAACATGATCACGGAGGCGAGGGCGCCGGCCACCGAGGAGATGAGGATGTCCCGGTTGTAGACGTGGCTCAGCTCGTGGCCGATGACGCCGCGCAGCTCGCGCTCGTCCAGCAGACGCAGGATGCCCTCGGTGCAGCACACGGCCGCGTTGCGCGGGTTGCGGCCCGTGGCGAAGGCGTTGGGGGCCTCCGTCGGGGAGATGAACAGCCGGGGCATGGGCTGACGGGCCTGCGTCGACAGCTCCCGCACCATCCGGTACAGCTCGGGAGCCTCGAACTCGCTGACCGGGCGGGCGCGCATCGCGCGGAGTGCGAGCTTGTCGCTGTTCCAGTACGCGTACGCGTTCGTGCCCAGCGCCACCACAACCGCGACGATCAGTCCGGTGCGGCCGAAGAAGCCACCGATGACGATGATGAGTGCGGACAGACCCCCGAGGAGTACTGCGGTCCTGAGCCCGTTGTGCCGGCGGTGCACGGTGCGCCCTCCAAGTCGTGCAGCTGGGGAACACTCTGATCCAGTGGACCCTCCCGCTGATGACAACGCCAGGCGGCGGCCACGAGTTCCCTGGCGCGTACGGCGGCGCGTGTCGGCCGAGCGGGTGACGTGCTCGTTCGACCGCACGCGCGCGTGCGGAACGGGTCCCCCACGCGCGCGTGCCGACTCCTAGAACAGTCCGGTGGCCGCGAAACGGAGGACCAGCTGGGGGGCTCCGGACAGGGCGACGCCGAGGACGCCGGTGAGGGCGAGGGCAGCCGTGAGGGGCGCCGGGACGCGGTGCCGCGCGGGCTCGCCCTCAGGGGCGCGGAACAGCAGGGCCGCCCACTGCAGGTAGTAGAACAAGGCGATGACGACGTTCACGGCCATGACGACGGCCAGCCAGCCGAGGCCCGCGTCGACGGCCGTCGAGAACACGGTGACCTTGGCGAACAGGCCCATGACACCCGGCGGCAGGCCGGCCAGGCACAGCAGGAAGAAGGCCATCAGAAGCGCGGTGACCGGGTTCGTGGCGTACAGGCCCCGGTAGTCGCTGATCCGGTTGCCTGAACGACTGCGGCCCACCAGGGCGGCCACGGCGAACGCGCCGAGGTTCACGGCGGCGTACATGAGGGCGTAGGCGACCGTGGAGCCGATCGCCTTCTCGGGGTCCTTGCCGTAGCCGGCGGCGGCGATCGGCACCAGCAGGTAGCCGGCCTGGCCGACGGAGGACCAGGCGAGCAGTCGTACGGCGCTGTACGCGCGCGTGGCCTGCTGCCGCAGGGCCGCCACGTTGCCGACGGTCATGGTGAGGGCGGCCAGTGCGGCGAGTGCCGGCCCCCAGACGTCGGCGTACGACGGGAACGCGACGACGGTGACGAGGATCAGGCCGGAGAAGCCGACCGCCTTGCCGACGACCGACAGGTAGGCGGCGACGGGCAGGGGCGCGCCGACGTAGGTGTCGGGCACCCAGAAGTGGAAGGGCACGGCGGCCGTCTTGAAGGCGAAGCCGACGAGGGTGAGGACGACACCGGTCTGGGCGAGCGTGTGCAGCTGGCCGTCGACGTGCGGCAGGCGCTGGGCGACCTGGGTGAGGTAGAGGGTGCCGGTGGAGGCGTAGACGAAGCTGATGCCCATCAGGCTGACCGCGGTGGCGGTGACCGACGACAGGAAGAACTTCAGGGCGGCCTCGGAGGACCGCTCGTCGCCGTGCCGGATGCCCACGAGGGCGAAGGCGGGCAGCGAGGCGACCTCCAGGGCGACGATCAGGGTGGCCAGGTCGCGGGAGGCGGGCAGCAGGGCGGCACCGGCCGCGGAGGACAGCAGCAGGAACCAGAACTCGCCGGCCGGGACCCGCCGTCGGTCGTCGTCCACGTTCGTGACGGACAGCAGAGCCGCGAGAAGGGCGCCGCCGAGGACCAGGAACTGGATGACGAGGGTGAAACGGTCGGCGGTGTAGCTGCACGCGCGCGTGGTAGCGCTGACGCAGAAGGTGCTGCGGTCGCCGTCCAGCAGGGGCAGCAGCATCAGGGCCGCCGCGGCGAGGCCCGCGACCGACACCCAGCCGAGCACGGCCTTGCGTGACTCCGGTACGAACAGGTCGGCGACGAGGACGGCGAGCGCCACGACGGCCGCGACGGTGGGCGGGGCGATCGCGAGCCAGTCGACGGACTGGACCAGCGACTCGGCAAGCGGCTGGGCGCTCATCGGGTGCCTCCTGCGAGGAGCTGCTGCACGGCCGGGTCGGTCAGGCCGAGCAGGGCCTTCGGCCACAGTCCGGCGAGGACGGTGAGGGTGACGAGCGGGGTCCAGGCGGCGAACTCGTACCCGCGGACGTCGGCCAGTTCCGGCCGCTCCTGCTCCGCGCCGCCCATGCAGACGCGGCGGACCACGATCAGCATGTACGCGGCGGTGAGCAGGGTGCCGAACGCGCCGACCGCCATGAAGGTGAGGAAGGCCGGCCGGCTGAGGCCGGCGGCGGGCTTGAACGCGCCGAACAGGGAGAGCATCTCGCCCCAGAATCCGGCGAGCCCTGGCAGGCCGAGGGAGGCTACGGCGCCGAAGGCGAGCAGGCCGCCGAGGCGGGGGGCCCTGCCGTACAGCGCGGCGCCCGTCTCCTCGGCCAGCGTGTCGAGGTCGGTGCTGCCGGTGCGGTCCTTCACCGCGCCGACCAGGAAGAACAGCAGGCCGGTGATGAGGCCGTGGGCGATGTTGGCGAACAGGGCGCCGTTGACGCCGGTCGGGGTCATGGTGGCGATGCCCAGCAGGACGAAGCCCATGTGGCCGACGGAGGAGTAGGCGATCAACCGCTTGAGGTCGCCCTTGACGCCCCGCTTGGCGAGCGCCAGGCAGGCCAGCGATCCGTAGATGATGCCGACGACGGCGAACGCGGCGAGGTACGGCGCGAAGGTGTGGAAGCCGTGCGGCGCGACCGGCAGCAGGATGCGGACGAAACCGTACGTGCCCATCTTCAGCAGAACACCGGCCAGCATGACGGAGCCGACGGTCGGCGCCGCGGTGTGGGCGTCGGGCAGCCAGCTGTGCAGCGGCCACATCGGCGTCTTCACCGCGAGCCCGATCCCGATCGCCAGAACGGCGATGACCTGGACGGACGCCGTCAGCGACCGGCCGTTGTCAGTGGCGAGTGCCACCATGTCGAACGTGCCCGCCTTGAGTCCGATCAGGAGCAGGCCGAGCAGCATGACCACGGAGCCGAGCAGCGTGAAGAGGATGAACTTCCAGGCGGCCCGGGTCCGGCCCTCGCCGCCCCAGCGGGCGATGAGGAAGTACATCGGGACGAGCACCGTCTCGAAAGCGAGGAAGAACAGCAGCAGGTCGAGGACGGCGAAAGTGGCGAGGGTGCCGGACTCGAGCAGGAGCAGCAGGGCGACGAACGCCTTCGGGGACGGGCCCGACGGCGGCTTGAAGTAGGAGTAGAGCGCGCAGAGGAAGGTCAGCAGCGCGGTCAGGACCAGAAGGGGCAGGGAGATGCCGTCGACGCCGAGGTGGATCCGCACGTCGAGTGCGGGGATCCAGCTGATGTCGGTCGTGGCCTGCATTTTCGACGGGTGGTCGTGGTCGAAGCCGAGCGCGAGGGCGATCGCGGCGATGAGGATCACGCCGGTGACGGTCACCCCGTGCCGCAGCACGGCCTGCGCGGGGGACTTCCCCTTCAGTCCGGGCGGGGCGGGCAGGAGAGCGGCGACGGCTCCGAGGAGCGGGCCGACGACGACGAACGCGAGAAGGAACTGCATCACTGACTCGTTGATATCGATCACGCCTGCTCACGCTCCGGTGGCGACGAGGAGGACGGCGACCGCCAGGACGACGGTGCCGGCGAGCAGCGCGCTCACATAGGTCTGCACATTGCCGTTCTGTGCACGGCGTACGGCGGCGCCGAGCAGCCGGGGCCCGGCTGCGGCGGCCTGTACGTAGGTGTCGACGACCTCGCGGTCCAGGAACCGGACCAGACTCGCCGCGGCCTGGACCGGGCGGACGAACAGCGCCGAGTACAGGGCGTCGAGGTGGAAGCCGGCGGCCGCGTGCCGGTGCAGCGGGCCGAGCAGCAGCCGCGCCGGGTCCGCCGGGTCGGGGGCATAGGCGATGTCGCCGTAGGCCGGTTCGTGTGCGGCGATGGCCTCGGCCTCGACCAGTCCGGCGTCGCCCTCGGGGTGGGCGGCGACGGCGCCCAGCGGGGTGCGGGCGGCGAGCGCGGTGGTGCGCTGCCAGGCGCCGTAGGTGAGCAGCCCGCCGACGAGGGCGAGGCCCGTGCCGAGGATCGAGGTGAGCAGGGTGGGGGTCAGATCGCGGCCGTCGAACCAGCCGGGCAGCGAGCGGTAGGCGAACCCGCCGAAGGCGAGGGAGGGGACGGCCAGCACCCAGAGCACCACGGTCATCGTCAGGGGCTGCCGGCCGTGGTCGGGGGCCTCGGCGCCCCGGCCGCGGAAGGCCAGCAGCCACAGCCGAGCGGCGTACACGGCCGTCAGCAGGGCGGTGAGCAGACCGGCGACGAGGACGATCCAGCCCGCGGCGCCGGGAGCGTGCTCGGTGTGGCCGGCGGTCACGTGCTCGGCGGCACCGAGGACGGACTCCTTGGAGAAGAAGCCGCTGAAGGGAGGGATCGCGGCGAGCGCGAGGAGCGCCACGGTCATCGTCCAGTAGGCGTCCGGGACGCGGTCGCGCAGGCCGTGCATGCGCGACATGGCGGCCAGCGAGTTGGTGCCGGCGGCGTGGATGATCACACCGGCGGCGAGGAACAGCAGCGCCTTGAAGGCACCGTGCGCGAGGAGGTGGAAGACGGCGGCACCGCGGTCCCCCACGGCGAGGGCGCCGGTCATGTAGCCGAGCTGACCGATCGTCGAGTAGGCGAGGACACGCTTGATGTCGTCCTGGGCGAGCGCGGCCAGACCGGAGCCGGCCATGGTGACGGCGGCCATCACCGCGAGCACCACCATCGCGGCCTGCGAGGACTCGAAGAGCGGGAGGAGACGGGCGACGAAGTAGACACCGGCGGCGACCATCGTCGCGGCGTGGATCAGCGCCGAGACGGGCGTCGGGCCCGCCATCGCGTCCGGGAGCCAGGTGTGCAGCGGGAACTGTGCCGACTTGCCGGCGACGCCCGCGAGCAGCAGCAGCGCGATCGGCGTGGGGTGGTCGATGCCACCGCTCGCGACGGCACCGAGGACGCGGGTGATGCGGAACGAGCCGGCGTCGGTGGCCAGGGCGAACAGGCCGATCAGGAACGGCACGTCGCCGAGCTTGGTGACCAGGAATGCCTTGAGCGAGGCGGTGCGGGCCTCGGAGGTCTCCCAGTAGTGGCCGACCAGGAAGTAGGAGCAGATGCCCATGACCTCCCAGCCGACCAGCAGCACGATCAGGTCGCCGGAGTAGACGACCAGGAGCATCGCGGAGGTGAACAGGGAGACGAGAGCGGCGTAGGACGGGTAGCGCGGGTCGTCGCGCAGGTAGCCGGTGGAGTAGATCTGCACGCAGGTCGCGACGAACGCCACCAGGACGGCGACGAGCGCGGCGAAACCGTCGATGTGCAGGGCCAGCTCGACGGGGACGGACCCGGTGGGCGTCAGCTCGGTGTGCGCGTCGACGGCGGCGTCGCCGCCCTGGCGTACGGCGACCAGCGCGGCCAGCACGAGCGAGGCCAGCGGCGGCAGCACGGCGAGCGGACGGGCGAACCCGGGGGCGGTGCGGCCGAGCAGCAGTCCGGCCGCGGCACCGAGGAACGGCAGGAGGGGGACGAGTACGGCGAGGTTGGTCGTGGTCACGCGGGGGCCTCAGCCTTCTCGGCCGCGGAGGTGCCGGGGCCCTCGGGCTCGGGGCCCTCGGCGGTGTCGCGGAGCTTGTCGATGTCGGCGGTGCCGCGGTTGCGGTGGACGGCGAGCACGATCGCCAGGCCGATGCCGATCTCGGCGGCGGCGATGGCGATGGTGAACAGGGTCAGTGCCTGGCCGGAGTGCAGGGTCTCCTTCGCGGCCCGGCTGAGCCAGACGTCGAAGGCGACCAGGTTGAGGTTGACGGCGTTGAGCATCAGCTCGACCGACATCAGGACCAGGATCGCGTTGCGGCGGGCGAGGACGCCGTACAGGCCGGTGCAGAACAGGAGGGCGGAGAGCACGGCGGGATAGGCGAGGTGCATCAGCGGGCGCCTTCCTTGTCACCGGGGAGGACGTCGGCGGCGGCAGGGGGGCCGGAGGCCGCGTCCGCCCCGGCCTTACGGGACAGGACGATCGCGCCGACCAGTGCCGCGAGGAGCAGCACGGACAGGGCCTCGAACGGCAGCACCCAGTGCCGGAACAGGCTGGTGCCGGTGACCTCGGTGGTGCCTGCGGCCGGGCCGTCCAGGTCGATCCAGGTGGCGCGGAAGGCGTCCACGACCACCCACACCAGGGCGACGGCGGCGGCGCCCGCGACGGCCAGGGCGGCCCAGCGGTTGCCGGAATCGGCGTCCGGGGAGCGGCCGATGGGGGCCTTGGTCAGCATCAGGCCGAACAGCAGGAGGACGACGACGGAACCGACGTAGATCAGGACCTGCACCCAGGCGATGAACTCGGCCGTGAGCAGCAGGTACTCCACGGCGAGACCGCCGAGGGCCACCACCAGCCACAGGGCCGCGTGCACCAGCTGCCGGGTGGTGACGGTGATCAGCGCGGCGCCGAGGGTGACCAGGCCGACGAGCACGAAGGCGATCTCGACACCGGTCGGGGACAGGAAGCCGTGCTGGGCCTGGGCGAGGCCCGCGGTCGCGGCGAAGGTCATGACTGTCCCTCCTGCCGCTCCTCGGACTCCGCCTGGGCGGCGGCCAGCTTCTCGGCCGTCTTGCGGGCCGCGGCGATCTCCTTGGGTTCCTCCGCGCCGGGGTCCAGGGCGGGCGGGGCCGGCACGGTCCACATCCAGTCGCGGAGCTTGTCCCGCTCGTGGGTGAGGTCACGGATGTCGGTCTCGGCGTACTCGAACTCGGGTGACCAGAACAGCGCGTCGAAAGGACACACCTCGATGCAGATACCGCAGTACATGCAGAGGGAGAAGTCGATCGCGAAGCGGTCGAGGACGTTGCGGCTGCGCTCCCGGCCACCGGGGGCGGCGGGCGGCACGGTCTCCTTGTGGGAGTCGATGTAGATGCACCAGTCCGGGCACTCGCGGGCGCACAGCATGCAGACCGTGCAGTTCTCCTCGAACAGCCCGATCACCCCGCGGCTGCGGGGCGGCAGTTCGGGAAGGGCGTCCGGGTACTGCTCGGTGACCGTCTTCCTCGTCATCGTGCGCAGGGTGACGGCCAGACCCTTGGCGAGGCCGGAGCCGGGGATGGGGGCCATTAGCCGATCACCACCTTGACGATGCCGGTGAGGGCGATCTGGGCGAGGGACAGGGGGACGAGGAGGGTCCAGGAGAGCTTCTGCAGCTGGTCCTCGCGCAGCCTCGGATAGGTCACGCGCAGCCAGATGACCAGGAAGGCGAGGACCGCGGCCTTCAGCAGGGTCCAGACCCAGCCGAGGCCGTCGGCACCCCACGGACCGTGCCAGCCGCCCAGGAAGAGGACGGTGGTCAAGCCGCACAGGACGACGATGCCCGCGTACTCGGCGAGCAGGAACAGGGCGAAGCGCAGGCCGGTGTACTCGGTGTAAGCGCCGAAGATGATCTCCGAGTCGGCGACCGGCATGTCGAACGGCGGGCGCTGCAGCTCGGCGAGTCCGGCGACGAAGAAGACGACCGCGCCGACGAGCTGCCAGGGCACCCACCACCAGTGGAAGGCGTGCAGGATGCCGGGCAGGGAGACCGTGCCGGCCGCCATGGCGACGGACGCCGCCGTCAGCAGCATCGGCAGCTCGTAGGCGAGCAGCTGAGCGGCCGTACGCAGGCCGCCGAGCAGGGAGAACTTGTTGGCGCTGGCCCAGCCGGCCATCAGGGAGCCGAGCACCCCGACGCCCATGACCGCGAGGACGAAGAACACACCGGCGTCCAGCACCTGGCCGACGGCGCCCTCGCCCGGGCCGATCGGGACGGCGAGCAGCACGAGGAGGTACGGCAGCAGGGCGACGGCGGGGGCGAGCTGGAATACACGCCGGTCGGCACCCGCCGGGACCACGTCCTCCTTCTGCGCGAACTTCACGCCGTCGGCGACGAGCTGCGCCCAGCCGTGGAAACCGCCCGCGTACATCGGGCCGAGGCGGCCCTGCATATGGGCCATCACCTTGTGCTCGGTCTGGCCGACGATCAGCGGGAACGTGAGGAAGACGACGAAGACGACCAGGAGTCGCAGGGCGACGTCGAGTACGCCGTTCACTGCGGGCCTCCTGAGGGGTCGCGACGGTCGGGATGGTCGGGGGTGCCGCTGGGGTCTTCTCGGGGGCGGCGCGGGGTCCCGGGGTCTTCTGGGGGCGCGGATTCTTCGGAGCGCTCAGGATTCCCGGGGTCCCTGGGGGTCTCCGGGTTCCCAGGGGTCTCGCCGTCCCTAGGCGTCTCGCGGTCCATAGGGGTCTCGCGGTCCGTAGGGGTCTCGCGGTCCGTAGGGGTCTCCGGGCCCCTAGGGGTCTCGGGGCTCCTAGGGGCCTCGGGGTTCGCAGGGGTCTCGGGGTTCCCAGGGTTCTCGGGGCGCGGCTCGGGGGCGGCTGTCCGGCCGGCCTCGGGCGCCTGCTCCGGCTGGGGGCCGGGGCTCCGTTCCGGTGCCTCGAAGGCCGGGCGCGCGTGATGCCAGGGCGCGTCCGAGCTGCGCGGGGCCGTGCTCCGGCGGGCGGGGCGGGCGGCGCCGCCGGACTCGGCCGGTGCTGCCGGTGCTTCCGGTGCTTCCGGTGCTTCCGGTTCCTGTGGCTCCGTCGGAGCAGCCGGTTCCTCCGGCGCGGCCGGAGCAGCTGGTTCCTTCGGAGCCGTGGAGGCAGCCGGTTCCGTCGGCGCCGTGGAGGCAGCCGGTTCCGTCGCTTCCGGTGAGGGCCGTTCCGGCGGGGTCGTTTCCTGGGCCTCGGTGCGCTGCTGAGAGGCCGAGCCCTGTGAGGCGCTGCGCGCGCGGCGCGGGCGGGCGGCCGGGGGCGCCGGGGCGGGCTCGTGGGCCACCGATGCCTCGGCTGCCGGGCCTTCCGCCGGGGCTGTCGCCGTGGGCTGGCTGGCCG
>NZ_WWJT01000640.1 GCF_009865385.1 Streptomyces sp. SID486
GGGGAGGCGGTCGGTGGCGGTCTCGGCGGCGTGGGGCGGACCGGCGAGCGGGCGCCGGGCCGGCGTCCGGGGGGCGGCGGGCGGTGGCTCCGGCAGCGCCTCGGCCAACGCCCGCGCCAGACCGTCCGGTTCGGGCCGGTCCGCCGGGTCCTTGGCCAGGCAGCGGTCCAGTACCTCGCGCAGACGGCCGGGCACCCCGTCGAGCACGGGCGCGTGGTGGACCACCCGGTATCCGGTGAGATAGGGGTTGCCGGCGTCGAAGGGGCCGTGTCCCGTGACGCAGTACGCCAGCAGCGCCCCGAAGGAGAAGACGTCCGAGGCGGGACCGACCGTGCGGGCGTCGGTGAACTGCTCGGGGGACATGAACGGCGGGGTGCCGATCACCTGGCCGGTCTCGGTCAGCGTGTGGTGGCTCTCGACCGCCCGGGAGATCCCGAAGTCGATGACGCGGGGGCCGTCCTCGGCCAGCAGGACGTTGGCCGGCTTCAGGTCGCGGTGCACCACGCCGGCCCGGTGGATGTCCCGCAGCGCCTCCGCCAGACCCAGCGCCAGCGGTCTCAACTCGTAGGCGGACAGGGGACCTCGGTCGCGGATGCGGCTGGCGAGCGACTGGCCGGTCACGTACTGGGTCGCCATCCAGGGGGTCTGGGCCTCGGGGGCGGCGTCCACCACGGCCGCGGTGAAGGCGCCACTGACCCGGCGGGCGGCCTCGACCTCCTGGCGGAAGCGGGCGCGGAAGACGGAGTCGCGGGCGTACCGGGCGTGCACGACCTTGACGGCGACCTCACGGCCGGAACGTGATCTGCCCCGGTAGACCCTGCCCATGCCGCCGGCGCCGAGCCGGCCGACCAGCTTGTAACCGCCGATGGACCTCGGGTCGTCCCTGTGCAGCGGCACGCGCCCCCCCTCAAGTCGCCCAGCGCATCGAGCCTCAGCATACGGAAGACGGCCACCGCCCCCGACGAGCCGTCCCACGGCCACCGCAGGTCCGTGGCCCCCCGGGCGTGGTGCGCCGCAGGTCACCGGGCGCCGGATCGCCGGAGTCCGGCGAGGAACCGGGCGGTCCCGGGTGTCCCGGAGGCCACAGGCGATGCCGTCGACGAAGTGGGCGGGCGCGTCACTGGAGGATGCTGACAGCGCGGGCGATCACCAGGAGTGAGGTGAGCAGTGCCGAGATGCTCTGGACGCTCATCATCAGCTTCGCCCGGGTGGTGAGCGGCATCGTGTCGGTCGGGCTGAAGGCCGTGGAGTTCGTCACCGACACGTACAGGTAGTCCATCAGCGTCGGCACCCAGTCGGACGTGCCGCTCGCGCCGTCGGCGACCTCTTCGACGGCGTCGTCGTTCTCGTCCTGGGAGAAGCGGAAGTCCGCCAGGGGGAAGTCGGCGCGGGGCGCCTGCGTGCGGCTGACCGGGCCGCCCCGGTCCAACTCCCAGTAGGCGAGCCCGAAGACGATGATGTTGGTCAGCCAGACCTGGAGCGCGGCCAGGAGCAGCGCGTGCCCGTCCTTCACCCCGGCGTAGAGCAACTCGTGGATCAGAATGCCGAGGGCGATGAGGTTGCTCGCGGCGATGACGGCCACCAGCGTCAGCGACAGGATCCGGAACGCCCTCGTCTGACGGGTCAGACGCTTGGGATTGATGGCGATCAGCGGTACGAGCAGCAGCAGTTCCAGGGCCGGCAGCACGTACCGGGGTGCGATGAGCAGCCGCTGCGGCAGCGCAAGGTAGAGGACGACGGCGCACACGGTGGCGACGACCGCCGGCAGCCGCGCCTCGCCCCGGCGTTCGTGGCGCGGGTGCCTGGTACGAGCGTCCGCGCGGCTGCCTGCCATACCTGACCTCTCACCCCTGGTGATCCACGTCGGTGCAGTCTAACGAGGACGCAGCTCCGGGCGGCGGCAACGAATCGCCCCCTGGCGCGACGCCGTTCCGTCGTTCTCGCGCCCGCTGCCCCGCCCGGGCCCGCCGGCCCGCCTCCCCTCCCGCGGGCGCCCCGTCAGGCGGGGCTGAGCGGATGTGCCGCAGTGGTGGAGCGGGGCGGCCAGGAATGCGGCGAGAGGATGCCGAGCACGTAGGCACGGGCGACGAGCGCCGGGCGGGTCGCGCCACCGAGGAGGTGACGCAGGCGGCTCAGGTGATAGTCGACCGTCTGGCGCGACAGGTGCAGCGCCTCGGCGATCCCGGCGTTGCTGTGCCCGGCGGCCAGCAGCGCGAGGATCCGCACCTGGGCGGCGGTCAGCGGCGGATGCGGCTCATGACTCAGGCCGAGTCCGGTGACGACCGCCCACACGTCCGGCACCCAGTCGCCGGTACGGCGCACGGCGCTCAGATGGACCCAGGCACGCCGCTGCCGGCGGTCCCCGTCGACGAGTACGGCACTGGTGCGCGCGCTTCTGCGCCGGCCGCCTATCAGGTCGTCCCAGACTCTGTGGAGCGCGGCGCGTTCCGGTGTCCTGGCCAGCAGGCGGTCGGCCGGCGAGCCGACGAGGTCGCGGAGCCGGACGCGCAGCAGCTCGGCCACCGCGGAACTGGCCTCCCCGACCACCCCGTCCGCCGAGAGCCGCAGGCAGGGCAGCCCGCTGTGGTCCCGCAGGGCCCGCAGGTCCTCCTCGGCCCGGCGGCGCTGGTCCAGGGCGTGGGTGTACTCGGTGATGTCCACGTAGATACCCGCGACGCAGCGCATCGATCCCCAGGTGACGGGGAAGCGGTATCCGGCCGCGTGCCCCGGGGAGCCGTCCGGGCGCCGGTAGACGAGGGTGTGCCGGACGGAGTGACCGCCGGTGAGGACCTCCTCGTCGAAGGCGAGGAACCGGGCCGCGTCCTCGGGTCCGTCCGTCTCGGCCAGGTGGCGGCCGATCAGGCGGTCACGTGTGGTCCCGTACAGGTGGGCGTAGGCGTGGTTGGCCCAGACGTGGCGTCCGTCGGCGTCGCGGACGAACACGGCGGCGGGGCTCAGGTCGGCGAAGGCCGCGCACGCGCCCGTTCCGGCCGCCGCGTCGTTCACCTCGACCGCGACGCCCCGGCTGCGGGCGCCGTCCTCCCTGACCGACCAGTTCACGTCGAAGGTACGGTCCTCGAACCGCGCCCGGTGGGGGCCGCCGGCCAGTAAAGCCGAGGGGCCGTCGTGCCCGTCCCGCAGGGCCTTCAGGAACCGGTCCGCGGTGTGCGCGTCCGCGAAGGCGCCGCCCCCGCCCTCCACCACTTCCGCCCCACTGCCGGCCTCCCACCAGAACACCGGGAGAGTCGCCAGCAGCGTCTTGAAATCGGCCTCGTCCACGGCCCAACTCCTTCAATCTTGCACGGACATCACGTTGAGTGACACATCATGCGTGTCCCGTAGGTGTCACCGCATGCCGGGCCGCCCGGGACGCGCGGGATGTCGGGGATGTGCGCACCCGCCGGGCACTAACACATCACCAGACCTCCACATGTGTGCAATCACCCTGCCGAGTAAGGCATTTGCCTGAGACGTTCACGCTCGGGACGCCGTGTGGCGGGCACCCGGACTGCTTCGCTGGTAACAGACCGCGAATCGGCGGACGGCCGGTCGGCGCACCCCGGCCGCCGCCGGGCCGCGCACCGCGCGAACCGTCGCGCGAACCGAGCAGGAACCCCGACAGCAGAAGGAGTTGGATAGCCGTGGCGAAGGTGCTGTACGTGCATGCGAAGGGCGGACCCCCGGTCGGGTACGCCCTGGATCGGGTGGCCTCGAGGGCCGCCGTGCACCTGCTGGCACTCAGCGAACTGCCCGCCGGTGTGGCGGAGCGCGCGGAGGGGCTGTGTGCCTCGGTGGTCCGCGGGGCAGCAGGCACGGACGATCTGGTCGAACTCATCACATCCCGCGCCCGCGAGGTCGGCGCGGACGCCGTCGTCACCTTCTCGGAGTACGCGGTGGTGGCGGTCGCCGAGGCGTCCGAGCGGCTCGGCCTGCGGGGCGCCGGACCCACCGCGGCCCTCGCCCGCGACAAGCGCCTGATGCGGGCCACCTGGGAGCGCCGGGGCATAGCCCAGCCCCGGTTCCGCACCGTCACGACCCTCCGGCAGCTGGAGGCCGCGGCGGCCGAACTGTCCGGCCCCCTGCTGCTGAAGTCGGCCTGGAGCGCCGGTTCGACCGCCCATCAGATCATCGAGGGACCCGAGGACGTCGCGGGCGCCTGGGCGCGGTCGCACGCCGTGATGACCGAGTCGGCACGGCTCGGTTACGCGGAACTCCATGTCGCCGGCGCGGGCGAGGACTTCATCGTGGAGGAGATCGTCACCGGCTGCGCCGAGGAGTGGTTCGAGGGATCCGGCTGGGGCGACTACGTCAGCGTCGAGGGGGTGGTCGTCCAGGGCGTCTTCCGGCCGGTCTGCCTGAGCGGCCGGATGCCGACCGTGGCGCCGTTCACCGAACGCGCCGGCATCACCCCGGCCGCGATCGGCGGCGCGGCGCAGGACAGGGTGGTGGAGCTGGCCCGGCGGGCCGTGGAGGCGCTGGGGCTGCGGGACTGCGGTACGCACACCGAGATCAAGCTGGGCGCGGACGGCCGTATGTGGGTGATCGAGACGGCGGCCCGCTTCGGCGGGGCGATGACCGTGCCGCAGATCGAGGAGGTCTTCGGGCTCGACATGATCGCCCTGTTCACCGAGCAGCTGCTCGGCGGTTCGCCCGACTGGCCCTCGCGGGCGCTGACGCCCGCGGACGCCGACGGCGCGGCCGGGTCCCTGGTCGTCCTCGCCGTGGACGGCGCGGGGGCTCCGTGGCCGGACCGGCATGTGTGGGACTCCGCCTCGGTGCTGCGCTCGGCTCCGGTCGGCGCGGGCAGCACCCTGACCGTCGTCGGGGAGAGTTCGCTGCCGGACGGCACACCGGTGCCGGTGTACGACCCGGCCGCGGGCGCCAACACGATGGCGGGTCTGTGCCTGCTGTCGGCCGACCGGCCGCAGGCGGTCGTGCGCGACTTCACCGCCCTCGTGGACGCCATGCCGCGCATCCTGCCGGTGCACGTCCCGCAGGGGGTGGCGGTATGACCCTGACACTGGGCGAGACCGAGGTCCCCGGAACCGGCGGCGACCGCACCGTCGTCGGCGCCAACCTGTCGCTGCCGCTGTTCCGCACGCTGTCCGGAGTGCTCGCCGGACACCCGTACCTGAAGGTCGTGGTGGACCGTGTCGAGAGCACCTGGCACCTCCTCGACACCCGGGTGCACCCCTTCCACGTCAACTACATCGCCACCCACGTCCTCGGCATGACCCTGGAGGAACTCGACGCCGACCTCGACGCCTTCAACGCGTCCGTGTACATGGACCCCGGACGGCGTTTCCTCCTCGGGGTGCTGTCCCTGCACAGCGAGGAGGCGGCGGACGGCTCCGAGAGTCCCTTCCTGGTCCTGGAGACCACCGAGGCGGACACCATGCACGGCGCCCTGCTGGAGGAGTTCTACCTCTATGTGCGCGGGCGCCTCGACGGACGGCTGCCGCTGCTGCTGAAGCCCGCCAACCACGGCCAGGAGCAGGAACTGGCCACGGTCAGCGAGGCGCGCGTGCCGCGTATCCTGAGCCACGCCCTGTTCGGCAGCCGCACCCGCACCTGCCTCAACCCGGGGGAGGCGGAGGGCCGCCTGCGCCACTTCCGCACCCTGGCCGAGTACGAGGCCGCCGCCCCGCAACTCGGCTGGGCGGACATCGTCGCGATGCCCCGCCTGCCCGACGACGTGCCCAGGGTCGCCGGTTTCATCAACACCGCCCCGATCACACCGCTCTCGCACACCAACGTGCTGGCCTCGGGGTGGGGCATCCCCAACGCGATCGTCCGCGACCTGGACGCCCTCATGGGGCCCGACGACCTGGACGGCGCCTGGGTGCGCTACCGCGTGCGCGAGGACTCCATCACGCTCGAACCGCTCTCCGCCGCACCGGACCTGACGAAGCCGGCCTGGCACGAGCAGCGCATCCGCATCGAGACACCGCTGCTGGAGGAGGCCCCGGTCCTGGCCCTGCACCGACTGCGGCGCACCGACAAGGACAGTTACGGCACCAAGGCGGCCAACCTCGGCGAACTGCACCACGTGCTGGACAGCCGGACCGCCGACCTGACCGCGTTCTACACGCGCCCCCGCCCGCCGCGCCGCGACCTCCTCGGCCATCTCGCCGCCCGGCTCGGCGAGCAGGGGGCCTCACCGGAGCGGCTGCGGGCCGCCGCGGCCCACTGCGTGGCGGAGACCGTCCGCGCCCCCGAAGGCGTGGCCCTGCCGTTTCGCCTGCACCATCTGTTCCTGACCTCCTCACCGGCCCTCCAACAGGGCATCGGCAAGCTGAAGATGGCGCTGGAACTGGAAGCCCTCGACATCGTGGACCCGTTGTGCCTGAGCCTGCAGCACCTCGTGCGCAGCACGCCGATGCCCAACGAGGTGGTCCGGTCGATCACCGCGTCGGTGCCGGGCCTGCTGGCCGGCGGGCACCGCATGGTGGTGCGCTCCTCGTCCAACGCCGAGGACCTGCCCGGCTTCTCCGCCGCGGGAATCTACGACTCGGTGACCACCGTCCGCGGAGCGGACCAGCTCATGGACGCCGTCCGGCAGGTGTGGGCGTCACTGCTGTCGCCGCGCAGCGTGCGCCTGCGCCACCAGGTCGGCATCTCTCTGGACGACACCTACATGGGTGTGATCGTCCAGGAGTACGTGTCCGCGAGCCTCGGGGGCGTCCTGGTGACCTGCAACCCGACCCGGCGTGAGGACTTCCGCAACGTGTACCTCAACTGCACGCCCGGATCACCGGAGCGGGTGGTGGACGGCACGATCCTGCCGCAGCAGTACCTGTACAACACCGTCGAGGGCGGTGGGCGCACGATGGACGTCGGCACCGCGGGCGAGGACCTGCCGGCGCGGACCCGTACGGCGCTCGCCCGGCTGGCCCTCACCGGCCGGCTGCTGCAGTCCCACTTCAGCACCGAGGACGTGGACGACGCCCTGGACATCGAGTGGCTGATGACCGACGAGGGGGCGTTCCGTCTGGTCCAGATCCGCCCCTACGCCCGGTGAGGCGCCGCCTGCCCCTGCCGGGGCTCCGCCGGACCGAGCCGGCCGCCTCCCCGGTGGCCCGCCGGATCATCCGCCTGAACAACGGGTTCCAGCTGCTGTTCAACCTGCTGTGGTGGATGCCGGTCTTCTACGCCTACCAGCGCGACGCCGGTCTGTCCGACAACCAGATCTTCGGCATCCAGAGCATCTACTACATCGCGTTCTGCCTGTTCGAGATACCTACCGGTGCCATCGCCGACCGGATCGGCGCCCGCAACTGCCTGCGCGCGGGAGCGGTCGTCATGACGGCGGCGAACATGGCGCCGGTGCTGGCCCCGTCGTACACCGGCTTCCTCGTGCACTTCCTCGCCATCGCCGCCGGACGCTCGCTCACCTCGGGCGCGGCGAGCGCCTATCTCTACGACGGTCTGCGTGCCGAGGGCGCGGAAGCCCACTACCTGAGGGCCGAGGGCACCGCACGCTCCCTGGGGCTGGCCGCCAAGGTCGTCTGCTGGCCGCTCGTCGGCCCGCTGATGGCGCTGGCCGTGCAGACCCCGTACGTGCTGAGCGCGGCCAGCGCCGCCGGGTCGCTGGGCTGCGCACTTGCGCTGCCCCGGCTCGCGCCGCGCGGCACGGACACCGGGCCGGGCAACCGCGGGCGGCGGAGCGGAACCCTGCTGCGCGACACGGGTGCCGCCCTGCGGGCCCTGCGCGTCTCCCCGTGGCTGCCGCTGCTCATGGTGCAGGGCGTGGCGGTGTTCACGCTGTCGCGCATCTGCCAGGTCAACCTCTTCCAGCCGGTGCTGCTGGACCACGGGATCGGGGAGGGCGCCCACGGCAGCGTGCTCGCGGCCATGACGGTGGCCGAGGCGGTGGCCTCGGCGCGCCCGCAGTGGCTGAGCCGCCGGCTGACGCCGGCCCAGTGGGTGTCCTTGCTGAGCGTGGCGCTCGCCGTGACCTTGGCGGGTACCGCCCTCGGCGGGCCCTGGCTCGTGGTGGCGCTGCTGTGCGCGTTCGCCGCGATCACCGGGTTCGTCTATCCCGTGCAGCGCAAACTCATCAACGACGCCATCCCGGCGGGTGCGCCGCGCGCCACGCTGCTGTCCGTGGAGAGCATCGTGGACCGCGGGGTGTGCGCGCTCGCGGCGGTGGCCGCGGGCGCGTACCTGGCGTCCGGCCGGCTCGACGCACTGCTGTGGCAGAGCGCGGCGGTGACCTGTGTCCTGATGCCTGTACTGCATCTGGCGCTGCGCCGGACGGACCGGGCGGCGCCGCGCACGAAGGACGAGGCCCGCGCACCGGCCCAGCGTGCGAAGTCGCCCGAACCGGTCCCGGCGTCGGTGCCGGTGCCGGGCTCCGGGCCGGTGCCCGGCGCGGGGACGGCCTCCGGCCGGGCATCGGCGGCCGAGCCGGTGTCCCTGCCGGTCGACGAGGGTGTCGCACCGCATCCCTGAGCGACCTGGCCGACCGACGGGAGCAGGCGCCGGGGGGCCTGCTCCTCGTCCCGGTCGGCACCGGCCGGGACGAGGAGTCGCCGCCCGCGTCGGTTCGGCACCGGCCGGGACGAGGAGCCGTCGCCCGCGTCGGATCGGCACCGGCCGCCGCGGAGCTGTCGCCCGCGTCCGGATGGCACCGGCCGCCGCGGGGGCCGTCGCCCGCGTCCGGCACATCGACGTGAACGGGCATCGACGTGAACGGCGGCACGGGCCCGCGGGTTTGTGATGGCGGGTGACCATGCGGTGCAGGAGACGTGGGGGAGTTGTCGTATCTGATCCACGACCGTGGCGCGCGGGGCCGCTGTTGAGGTTGTCTCGTGCATGCATCTCCAACCCCCCACATGTCATGGAGAGTTCATGCGGCACCCCTGTCCCGGTCCACCCCGCACCGTCCAGCTTCGGCTGCTTCGGCGACGGCGTGCCAGACAGGTCTGAGCACCGCCGGGCCGCCGGGGGTCCCCGGGTACCCGGCCTTCGCCGGTGACCTGGGAACACCGGGCAGGCGGTCCGCACCCGTGAGCCACTCCTCCCGCTCCGGGATGGTCGTCCGGGTTCCGGCCCGACCCCACCCCCACGGAAATGACATGTGCGCGTCACCATGTGAGCCGCTGTCCACCCGCGGTGCGAACGCGACTCCACATCGACAGGCGTTCCGGCCGGCCTCGTACCGGCCGGGCGACGATCCCCCCACAACCACAACAAGGAGCCTTTTCTCGTGAGCCTCCTCCACGTGCGTCACAAGCGCACCACTCTGGCCATCGCCACCGC
>NZ_WWJT01000641.1 GCF_009865385.1 Streptomyces sp. SID486
CGGACCTGGGCACAGCCCCGGCGGGCACGGACCTGGGCACGGCCTCGGCGCGCACGGCTCCGGCGGGCGCGGACCTGGGCACAGCCCCGGCGGGCACGGACCTGGGCGCGGCCCCGGTGGGGGCCTCCTCGGCAGGGGCCGCTCCCTCCCCCCGTGCAGCCGTGCGGACGGGGGCCGTCAGCCCTTCCGTGCCGTCGACCATGGCCACGCCCCACCGCGACGGTGAACTCCGCCGCACCTTCCCGGCGTTCGCGGCCCGGGAGTCCGCGGGTGTGGGCGGTGCGTTCGCCAGGACCTGGTGGGGCAACGCCTGGGTCGGCGCGCTGGAGCAGGGGGCGCTGGACCCCAAACGGGTGGCACGGGGCCGTGGTTACGCGGACCAGGGCCACGTCGACGCCATCACCGTGACGCCGGGACTGGTGCTGGCGTACGTGCGGGGGAGCCGGCCGCGTCCGTACCGCGTGCAGGTGCGGGTGCGCACGCTGGAGGACCAGGACTGGGAGCGGTTCCTGGACGCCGCGGCCGACCGGCCCGGCCACATCGCGGCGCTCCTCGACAAGGAGTTGCCGCACTCCCTCGCCGACTGCGGTGTCCCCTTGCTGCCCGGCCCCGGGGACCTGGTCCCGCGCTGCAGTTGTCCCGACTCCGGCCACCCCTGCAAGCACGCCGCAGCCCTCTGTTACCAGACGGCCCGTCTGCTCGACGCCGACCCCTTCGTACTGCTCCTGCTGCGCGGCCGGGGCGAGCAGGACCTGCTCGACACGCTGTCCCGGCGCAGCGCCGCCCGCGCGGCCCGTGCCGCCCGGGACCGGCAGTCGCAGATCCTGCCCGGGGTCCGCGCCACCGAGGCCCTCGCCCCGCGTGAACTGCCGCGCCTTCCCTCGCCGTTGCCGGTTCCCCCGCACCCGGGGCAGCCTCCGGTCTACCCGTCGGCGCCCGGCGGCCCCGACCCCTTCGCGCTGGACCAGCTGGCGACCGACGCCGCCGCCCGTGCCCACGCCCTGCTGGGCACGGGGCACGACCCGGTCGGTGAACTGACCCTGTGGCAGGACGCGGTCCGGCTGGCCGCGGCCCGCCCCGGCTCCGGGCTGACCGCGGCCACCCGCTCGCTGTACGCCAGGCTCGCCGACGCGGCCGGCCGTACTCCCGCCGATCTCGCACGTGCCGTAGCGGCCTGGCGGCAGGGCGGCCCGGCGGGGCTGGTTGTCCTGGAGGAGCCGTGGGACCCGCCCGCCGGCCGGTTCGACCGGGCCCGCCCGGCGCTGCTCGCCGCGGACCTGCCCGCGTTCCGGCCGTGGCGCAACCGGCTCACCCATCCCCGCGGCCACGTCCAGCTCCGCCTGGGCGGCGACGGGCTGTGGTACGCCTACGAGTCGGAGCCGGGCCACGACGACTGGTGGCCCCGAGGCACCCCGGACCTCGACCCGGTGGGCGCGCTGACCGGTCTCGACCTACCCGACGACCTCTGAGTCCTCCCCCGTGGGCCGGTGTCTGCCGGGACGGCGCCCGCTGGACCTGCGTCCATAGGCCGGTGTCCGCCGGACCTGCGTCCGTGGTCCGGTGTCTGCCGGGCCGGTGGCCGCCGGACTTGCGTCCGTGGGCTGATGTCCGCCGGGACGGTGTCCGTCGGGTCTGCGTCCGCCGCCCGCCTCCGCCGCCCGCCGGGCAGCGCCCTTCCCCCCCGGCAACCGCCCGGCGCCAATAGCCCGGTTCGCGTCAGTCCGTGGCCGGATGCGTGGTTACCGCGCACTCGAAGGCGAGCGCGTCGTGCTGTTCGACGGTCACGCGGACGCGGCCCTCGCCGAGCGACTCGGCCGCCACCCAGGACGGGGCGTCCAGCTCCGCGTACCGGTGGAAGACCGCCTCGATGCCCGTGGCCAGCACCGGCGCCGGCCCCAGCTCGTGCTGTGCCGCCTGGCGGGCAGCTTCCAGCAGCAGCATGCCGGGAGCGTGGTCGTACGGGTGGTCGAAGATGATCGGGTGCAGGGTGTGCACCCGCAGCTGCCAGCGGCCGTCGTCGCCCCGGGGGGACAGCACCACGTCATGAGGGCGGTCCCGGCCGACGAGTTCGGGGCTCAGCGGTGCCGGCATCTCGACGGCGGCGGCCATCGCCTGTTCCGGTTCCGGGCAGGTACCGCGCAACCGCCGGTACAGCGCCCTGCCGTGGGAGCTGAACGTGGTGGACGCGGTGGCGAGGTGGCGTCCGTCGCTGGTGGCGGCCACCTCCATCCGCATCCCGCGCAGGACGCCGGCCCGCTGCTCGACGTCCGAGCAGCGGATGCGCAACTCCAGTTCGGCGGGCGTGGTGCCGGCGCGGAGGGCCTCGGGGTCGAGCACGACCCGCAGATCGCGCCATATCTGCCGGTGGTCCATGGGCGCGCCGTACACCGCGTGGGACAGCAGCGGCACCGTCTGCCGCAGTGTCTCGCTGAACAGCAGCGGATCGTGGAAGCCGCCGGCCGGCCCGTAGAACGTGTGGGCACGCGGCCATTGGGCCGTGACGGTGCAGGTGTCCGTAGCCGTCTGCCGCCATCCGGTGAGGAACACCTCGCTGACCGCCGCGCGATGGACGTACTCCTTGGGAACGGTCGTCGTCAGTGTGGCCGTTCCCGCGGGCGTCGTCACGGGCGGGGCCGCCGGGACCTCCGTGACCATGTCGTCGACGGGCGCGAACGTAGTCATGTGCCTCTCCCCCAGGGCAGTTGAGAACTGTGTGCTGCCGGAAAACTCCGAGCCGAGAGCGGGCTCGTTGTGGACCGTGGAGCGAGTGAGCGGTGCGCGACGGGCAGTACTGTACGGACTGACCGGTTTTTTTTCCAGCTTTCCGGTCCCGTCCTACAGGTCAGCGGCGGGGCGCCGGGGCCCCCGAACCCACCGGGCACGGCGTGCGGTGCGGTGCCGTGTCGCACCGGCTGGCGTAGCCGGCCCCACCGCGTGTGCCGCCCCCGGCCCGACCCCGCAAGTTATCAGGGGCCAGGCGCGGCGGTCCGGGGGCCCGCTGCGCGGGTGCGCGGCCGTCAGGGCGGTGGCGGGAGGGACCGCCGAACATGATCGATGGACTATTCGACGGGGCCCGTGTGAGGATCTGGACCCGTCGTCAGGTTCACCGGTCCACCGTCCGCGCGCCGCGAACGGCGGGCCGTCCGGCAGGGAGAGGACATCCATGACCGAGCAGCTCGGCAAGCTCCGCATGGCCGCGCTCAACATCGACGGAGTGCTGCTGAACGACACGTTCAGCCCCGTCATCCACCACTTCGTCACCAGCCGGGGCGGCACGTACTCCGCCGATCTGGAGCGCCGTATCTTCTCGCAGCCGCGCGTGGTCGCGGGCCGGGTACTCGCGGAGACGTGCGGGCTGTCGCTGTCCCCGATGGAGACGATCGCGGTCTATCTGGAGGAGCGGGAGCGGTACCTCGCGGACCACCCGGTCCGTGTCCTCGACGGCGCCGAGAACCTGCTGCGCAGGCTGCGTGCGCTGGGACTGCGCACCGTCTGCTACGGCGGCCTGGACGCCTCCCACTTCGACCGGTACCTCGGCCACCTGGCCGGCCTGTTCGACGAGCCCCGGTACGTGTGCACCAACGACATCCGCCCCGGGCTGTACGAGATCGCGGTCGACGTCGCCGGACTCGCCTGCGACGAGGTCCTGTTCATCGACGACGTGGCCCGGGTCGCCGAGGCGGCCCGCGAGCTGGGCGTCCCCTTCATCGGGCACCCCAGCGACTTCGAGCACGGCCACCAGAGGCAGCTCATGGAGGAGGCCGGAGCACGTCACCTCGTCGGCGCCCTGGACGAGATCGACGACCGGCTGCTGCGCACGCTCGACGCCGAGGCGCAGGCCGGCACGCTGTGGAACCGGGTGCCGGGGATGGCCGGGGCGTGACCGGGGGCGGGGACCTGCTGGCAGGCAAGGTCGTGATGGTCACGGGCGCGAGCAGCGGCATCGGCGCGGCCGCGGCCCGGGTGGGCGCGCGACACGGGGCCGCACTGGTGCTGATGGCCCGCCGGCTGCCACGACTGGAGGAACTGGCGGCGCAGTTGCGGGGCGAGGGTGCCGAAGTCGTGTGCGCCGCCGGTGACGTGACCAGTCCCGACGACGTGAAGCGCGCGGTCGGACTCGCCGTCGACCGGTACGGCAGGCTCGACGCCGCCTTCAACAACGCGGGTACGACGACCGAACCGGCGCTCCTGCACGAGACGGACGACGCCGACTACGACACGGTGCTCGACGTGAACCTCCGCGGCGTCTGGCTCTGTATGAAACACCAGATCAAAGCCATGCTCGCGGGAGGTGCGGGCGGCGCGATCGTCAACAACAGCAGCATCGCGGGGGTCCGTGCCACCTCGGCCGGTGCTCCGTACGTGGCCGCCAAGCACGCCGTGCTCGGCCTGACCAAGGCGGCCGCCGCGCAGTACGCGGCGCGCGGGGTACGGGTGAACGCGCTCGCCACCGGTCTGACCCGCTCGGAGATGTCCGAGGCCGTCTTCGCCCGCGACCCCGCCGCGGAGGAACGGATGCGCCGCCGCAACCCGCAGGGCAGGGTGGCCGATCCGGAGGAGGTGGCCCGGGTCGCGGTGTGGCTCTGCAGCGACCAGGCGAGCTTCGTCACGGGTGCCACCATGGCGGTGGACGGGGGCGCCGGAGCCTGGTGACAGCCGGTGGTCAGGTCGGAGCCCCGCCGCTTGTGGGATTGATAAAGTACCTGACATCTGGTTTCTTTTGCTCCCGGCGTGCTCTCGTGCGACGGGGATCGGGTATCCGCGCCGGCCAGAGGGGGGTGGCAGGGCGCGGACGAGAGGACGAAGTCATGGCACAGCAGTTGCGCGCGATCCGGACCCGTGGAGCGATTCTGGACGCGGCGGCGGAGGTTTTCGCGCAGCACGGCTACCACGGTGCCAGCATCGCGCAGATCCTTGAGAAGGCTCAGGTCACCCGGGGCGCCCTGTACTTCCACTTCGCGTCCAAGGAGCAGTTGGTGCAGGGCATCTTCGCCCAGCAGGTGACGGAGCAGGGCTATCCGCCGCGCACCTACAAGCTCCAGGAACTGGTCGACGAGGCCATGGCGCTGGCCTGCCGCCTGCCGGAGGAGATCATGCTGCGCGCGGGTGCCAAGCTGGCCATGGAGCCGCAACTGCAGGAACTCGCGGACGGCGGGCCGTGGGAGGCGTGGGCGCAGCGGTTCGCCGGCATGGTGGACGCCGCCAAGAGGCACGGCGAGGTCTACCCGCACGTGGTGCCGCAGGATCTGGGCCGGTTCCTGGTCAGCTCCTGGATCGGTGCCCAGATCGTGTCGGAGGTGACGTCCGACTGGACGGATCTGGAGGCGCGTATCTCGTCCCTGTTCGCCTACACGCTGCCGAGCGTCGCGCTGCCCGCGATCTTCGCGCAGCTCGACTTCGGCCCGGACCGCGGGACGCGGGTGCTCGCCGAGATGCGCACGGATCTCGGCTCGGAGCTGGTCGCCGAACAAGCGGGCTGACCGCCCCGGCCCACCCGGGGTCAGGAGCCCGCCGGCGCGAGCGCGTCGGAGGCGGGCGAGGCCAGCGCGGGGAGCACCAGCCGCCAGACGTCGGCCGGCCAGGCGCCCCCGGCACGGTCCGCGCGGACCGTCTCCTCGTGGAGTGCGAGGGCCAGGGCGAGGTCCACGACGGACTCCGGCGGGGCATCCGCCCTCAGGCTCTTCTCGGCGTGGGCGCGCAGCACCGTCCGCCGGAGCGTGGCGCGCCAGGCGAACCGGCAGTCCAGGGCCGGCCCGGTGGCCGGCCCGCGTTCCCGCGCCAGCCTGAGGCCGGCCCGGGTGAGCGGATCGGTCGCCAGCCGGTGCGCGAGCCTGGCCACCATGTCGCCCAGCACCCGCAGCGCCGGGGCCCCCGGGTCGTCCAGCCCCTGCAGTTCGACGCCGGAGCGCTCGCAGGCCAAGCGCTGGACGGCGTCGGCGAGCGCCGACTTGCTGCGGAAGTGGAACGAGAGCGCGCCCTTGCTCACGGTGGCGCGGTCGCTGATCGCCGCCAGCGTGGTCCCCTCGTAGCCCTCGCGGTCGAACGCCTGGGCCGCGGCCAGCAGAAGGGCGTTACGGGTTCCCTCGGCCCTCACTTGTCTCATGCGGCGGACTCACCTCGCTCTATGGGGTGTCGAGACGACTTCGTGGTGTGCCGGAGTGCAGGGCACATGGAAGCAGACCCGAGGGAACTGGGCGTTCTCCCGTCCGGCATCGGCCGGTAACTCCGCCCGGTGCCCGGGACGGAGAGGCAGGGTGAGGGGGGAACCGTGCGGCGGGGCGGGTGACGGGAGCCCCGGCCGGCACCGGCTGGCACCGGCCGGGGGTCCGGCGGTGGACGGCGGCACGGTCCGGCGGGTGCCGGTTCTCACGGCACTCACAGATGCCCGCAAAACCCCAGTTCAGAGCAGGTCGACGGGTGTTGTGGACAGGTACCGGCGACGCCGTGGGGACGCCTTGTAAACCGAACCTCCGGTTTGTATGGTGTCTCGCGCCTGCGCTACCGGCGCGTCCGCCGGCGGGGGTCCATCTGATACGGGGGTAGTCATGTGGTTCCGGATGCTCGGTCCCTTGGAGGTCGTGTCCGACGGCCGGGTGGTCGATCTGGGGGGCAGCAAACAGCGCGCGGCGCTCGGTTTCCTCCTGCTCCAGCCCAATCAGGCGGTGCCCGTCAGCAGGTTGCTGACGGCCCTGTGGAGCACGGGGGAGGCCCCGGTCACGGCCCGCAAGATCCTGCAGAACGCCGTCTGGGGCCTGCGCCGGAGGCTGTCCGCCGAAGGGGTGTCCACCGGTGTCGCACTGCGCACCCAGCCTCCCGGCTACACGCTGGAGGTGGACCCCGAGCACATCGATCTGCACCGCTTCCGCCGGCTGGTGGCGGAGGGGCGGGCCCTGCTCACCGCGGGCCGCCGGGACGAGGCGGCCCGGCAGCTGCGCGACGCCCTGCGGCTGTGGCGCGGCACGGCCCTCTCCGACCTGGTCGAAGTCGGCTACAGCTGGCGCGAGTTGACCATGTTGCAGCGGTCCCGAGTCGATGTGATGGAGGACTACTTCGAGGCCGAACTGGAGTGCGGCCGGCACTATGCGGTGCTCCCCGAGATCGAGTCGGTCGTCGAGGGCGAGCCGCTGCGCGAGCGTTCCTGCGGTCAGCTGATGCGCGCCATGTACCGCTGCGGCCGACAGGCCGACGCACTCGGCGTCTACAGCCGCCTCAGGGCGTCCCTGGTGAAGGAACTCGGCCTCGAACCGGGCCGTGAACTGCAGTTGCTGCAGCAGGCCATCCTGACGCACGACCCGGCACTCGAGTTCACCCCGGCCGCCTCGCCCCTCGTCCCGTACGGACGCGCGACACCCACGGCCGTGTCCGCGATGCCCGCGGCCGTACCCGCGACGCCCGCGACCGTACCCGCGACACCGGTGGCCGTGTCCGCGACGCCCGCGGCGACCGCTCTGGGCGCGCCGGTGGGCTCCCCGGGGGGCTCATCGGTGGCGGCGGACCCCGGTGACCACCAGAAGCCCGCCGCCGACGCCGGCCAGTGGTCCGCCCGGCGCCCCGGGCCTGCGCGGACCTCCACGCGGCAGGAGGCCAGCACGCTGCTCCTGCGGGTCGGCGTCAACCCGCGGACGGTCCGGCCGGACGACACGGGCGCCGTGTTCGACCGCTTGGACCGCGGTATCCGCCGGGAGATCGAGAGCCGGGGCGGGACCGTGGCCGCCGCCATGGGCACCGACACCCTGGGGGTGTTCCCCGCCCGGCCGGGCGCCCCCGACCACGCCGAGCGCGCGGTGGGCGCGGCGATCGCGCTGCGGGCCGTCTGCGCCCGGGAGGGATCCGCTCCCGGGGACGTGGTGGTCAGGGCCGCGATCGTGACCGGTCAGGCGCTGATGCGGCACCGCACGCAGGACCGCCCGGAGGAAGGCGTCGGCCTGTCCCTGTCGGCCGGCGGCCCTCTGCTGTACGCGCGCCAGGAGATGCTGCCGCTCGTGCCGGAGGGTGCGGTCCAGGTCTGCCCGACGACCCGGGAGGCGACCGGACACCGCTTTTCCTACGACCCCCTCGCCGGCGCCCCGTCGCGCTGGCAGCTGCTGCGCGCCGTACCGGTGGCTGACACGTCGTGCCGTACGCGGCCGGGGGCGCGGGGTGAGCGGGAGGCCGAACTGGAGCTGCCGCACAGCCTCCTGGAGCACGGCACCCGCCGGCACCGGCAGCACCAGGTGTTCCTGCTGGGCGGCTCGGACGCCGAACGGGCGCGCCTGCCGGCCGAGTTCGGCCACATCGCCGGACAGTCGCCCTGCGCCGCCCCGGTGCTGCCCTGGTCCGGTTCGTCAGCGGCGGCCGAAGGCCCGTACGCCCTGCACCGGGCGGTCGTCTCCGTGTACTGCGGCACACCGCAGCGGCCGACGCCGTCGGCGGCCCTCGGCCGTCTCGAAGCGGCCCTGCACCGGACGACCGCCGACCCCGGCGGATCCGGCGCGCCGCCTCCACGTCACCTGACCAGACCCACCACGCCGGGTGCCGCTCCGCCTCCTCGCCGACGTGCCCTCGGCCGGATCCGCGGGGTGCCGGTCCGTGTCGGTGTTGAGGTGTACTCGGTCGGTTCCGCCGGGTGCCGCTCCGCCTCCTCGCCGACGTGTACTCGGTCGGTTCCGTGGGGTGCCGGTCCGGTGTTGAGGTGTACTCGGTCGGTTCCGTGGGGTGCCGGTCCGTGTCGGTGTTGAGGTGTCCTCGGTCGGTTCCGCGGGGTGCCGGTCCGCGTCGGCATCGATGTGCCCTCGGCCGGTCCCGCCGGACCTCCGTCGCTGCGGCCCGCCCACGGTGAACCTGCGGAAGCCCGAGGCACGTTCTTGCCGCGGCACGTGCCCCGCTGGTTGACTCGGCGGTCCCGAGGCCGAGAGGACCTGATGGCCACCGACACAGACGCCGGCACCGGCACCGACGGCGCCACCGATACCCGCACCGACGGCGCCACGGACACCGGCACCGACGGCGCCACCGATACCACCGCCGACACGGTCTCCGGCCTCGGCACCGGCAGCGGCACCGACGTCCTGGTGCTGGGCGGCGCCGGCGTGGACACGGTCGTCCACGTTCCCGAACTGCCGCTTCCCTTCGCCGACAGCTACATGATCCGCCCCGGGATCACGGCCCGCGCCGGACAGAGCGGCGACTTCGTCGCGCTCGGCCTCACCGCCCTGGGTCTGCGCACCCACCACCTCGACATGATCGGCGACGATCCCGAGGGCGACCTGGTCCGGGCCTTCCACCGCGACCACGGCATCCCGCTCACCGCGGTCCCGCAGCCCGCGGGCACCAAACGCGCCGTCAACCTGGTCGGTCCCGACGGGCGGCGGCTGTCCCTCTACGACGCCACCCGCTCGCACGAGTCGGACCGGCTGCCGGAGGCCACGGTCCGCGGGCTCGCTGCCGCCAGCCGCCACGTGCACGTCGTCATCACCCAGCCCTGCGCGCAGGCGCTGCCCCTGCTCCGGGAGGCCGGACCGACCCTCTCCACCGATCTGCACGACTGGGACGGCGTCAACCCCTACCACGAGCCGTTCGCCTTGGCGGCGGACCTCGTCTTCCTGTCCACCAGCGCCCTTGCCGACCCGGAGCGCACCATGCGGGACATCGCCGCCCGCGGCCGGGCCCGGACCGTCGTGGCCACCGCCGGCGCCCAGGGCGCCTACCTGCTGGTGGACGGCGAGCTGACCCACGTACCGGCGGTCACGCCCCCGGCCCCGGTGGTGGACTCCAACGGCGCGGGCGACGCGTTCGCCGCCAGCTTCCTGTTCGGCCGGCTGAACGGTGCGGACCCGTGGCGCTGCGCCCGGTACGGGGCGATCGCCGGGGCCCACGCCTGCACCGTGCCGTCGACGCGCACCGGCGCCCTCACCCGGGCCGAACTCCTCGACCGCGCGGCACGACCGTCGCGTCCCCCGGGAGCGTGACGCTCCCGGGGGACGCGAGGTGTCGGCGTGCCACCGGCGGGCTGCCCGCCGGGGGAGGGACTACCAGGTGAGAGCCGCCGACTGGGCGCTGGTCGCCGTGCAGTAGGAGGTGAAGCTGCCGGACGGGTCGTTCACCGTGAACTTCAGGGACCAGTTGGTCGCGCTCGGCGCACCGGTGAGGGCGGCCGTGTCGGTGGTGTCACCGGCGCCCAGGGTCCCGGCGGCGAGCGGGAGAGGACCGAACGAGAGCGGGTCACCCGTGTTGGCGGCCGCGTGCACGGTGCCGGAGAACTGCACCTCGCTCGTCGCACCACCGGACGTCTTGTTCAGCTTCAGCGTCGTGGTCACGGTGTTGGCGTCGAGCGGGAACTGCGTGCGGATGTCCGAGGAGTCGACCCGGATCGTCTTGCCGCTGCCGGAGTCGGCCGCGGTGAGCGTCACGGTGCCGTGCCCCGCGAAGCCGCAGTCGAACGAGGCCGTGGCCGACGCCGGGGTGACGGCCGAGGCCGAGCCGGCCAGGGCTAGGGACGCCGCGAGTGCGCCCGAGGCGGCGATCGCGGTCAGGGTGAATCGTCGCGTCGAGAAGCCGTACATGTGAAGTGCTCCTTCTTGGCGGGTGCCGTCTTCCTGACAGAACTGGGCTGTGTGTGAGGGCCGGGCCCGGCGTCTCGACGGCAGTACAGCCCGTGATCCTCTTCTGGCGGTTGGCGATCACTTGGCCGGCGCCGGTGAACTGCGCGGACCCGCCGCGCAGCGACCGCGTGCCGGGCCCGCAGGAGGGCGACGGCGGGGCGCGGCGGGCCGCCGCCCCGCGCTCCGGTGCCCGCATAGGTCGGGTATGGGACGCCCGGGCAGGGTGGCCTCGCCCCGGCCGACCAGGGCACCCCCCACGCGACCGACAGGAGCAGCCTTGTCCGAACCACAGACCGCCGCCCGCACGAAGTGGCGCGTCGTGCTCAACGGTGAGGGGCAGTACTCGATCTGGAGAGCCGATCGCGAACCGCCCGCGGGCTGGCGCGCCGAGGGGACCAGCGGCTCACGGGAGCGGTGCCTGGCCCGGGTGCGGACGGTGTGGGCCGATCTGCGTCCGGCGGGGCTGCGCCGGCGTACGGCCGAGGGGGTGAGCGCGCCAGGTGCGGGTGTCGCGGGGGTCGTCGCACGACAGGCGCGCCGGGTGCCGGGAGCGGTGGCCGTGCAGGGGGACGGGTTCGCACTGTCCTTCGGGGGACTGGACGAGTTGTCGAACCGCTGGGCCCGCTATCTGCGGTCGCTGGGCGTGGGGCGCGGTGTGCTGGTCGGGGTGCTGCTCGGGCGGGGGGCCCAGCTGCACGCGGTGACGCTCGGCGTGTGGAAGGCGGGGGGCGGGTGCCTGCCGCTGGACCCGGAGTTCCCGGCGGACCGGCTGCGCGCCTCGCTCGCCGCCACGGGGGCGCGGGTGCTGGTCACCGAAGTGGCCTACGGGCTGGACGGGTTCGCGGGGCGCGTCAGGTACGCCGACGACCCCGAGGTGTCCGCCGCGCTCGCCCGGCAGTCGGCCGAACCGCTCGGCGGGGCACCGGATCCGGAGGACGTCGCGTACGTGACGCAGGTGCCCGCGGCGGCCGGGCACCCGCTCGCCGTGGCGGTCACGCACCGCGGCCTCGCGCACCATGTACGGTCCGCGGTGCGGGCGTTGACCGGCGCGGGGGACGGCGGCACGGCCGTGTTCGCGTCGGTCGCCTCCGAGCTGACCGTGGCGGGTCTGTGGGCGCCGCTGTGCGCCGGGCAGCGGGTGCTGCTCGCCCCGCAGGCCCTGGACCTGGCGGAACTGGGAGAGTGGCTCACGGCGGCCGGCACCTTCGCGTTCCTGGTCCTCGCGCCGGGCCATCTGGAGCTGCTGGTACGCCAGTTGGGGGACGGTGGGAGCGCGGCGCTGGCCGGGACGATCGTGGTCGCGGGCGGGGCACCGGGGGCCGCGGCGGCGCGGCTCGCCGGGCTGCTCGGCCCCGGCCGGCTGCGGACCGCGTACGGGACGGCCGAGACGTCGTACGGCGTCTTCCGGGCCTTCGGGCGGTCCGGCGCGGACTCCTGTCTGCGGGTCCTCGACGACGCCTGCCTGCCGGTCCCGGACGGTGTGGTGGGCGAACTGTACGTGGCGGGGCCGGGCGTCGCCCGCGGCTATCCGGGCCAGGCCGCGCTGACGGCCCAGCGGTTCGTCCCCGACCCCTGCGGTCCGGCGGGGGCGCGGATGCACCGCACCGGGGAGCTGGCGCGCCGGACGGCGACGGGGGAGGTGCAGCTGCTGGGCCGCACCGACCGGCAGCTGTGGGTGCGCGGCCACCGGACCGACCCGGCGGAGACGGAGGAGGTGCTCTACGACCACCCGAGCGTCGGCGAGGCCGTCGTGATCGGCGTACAGGCCACGCCGGGAGACGTGCGCCTGGCCGCCTACGTCGTGCCGCGACCCGGCGCGCAGGGCCTGGACGCGGCGGCGCTGGCGGCCCACTGCGGGCGGCGGCTGCCCGCACACCTCGTCCCCGCGGACCTCACCCTCCTCGACGAGTTGCCACGCGACGCCGACGGGCGGGTGGAACGGGCGGCGCTGCCCGGCCCGCACGCCTTGCAAGTCCCGCAAGCTCCACACGCCCCGCAAGCTCCGCACATCCCGCAAGCTCCACACGCCCCGCAAGCTCCGCACATCCCGCAAGTCCCGCAAGCTCCGCAC
>NZ_WWJT01000066.1 GCF_009865385.1 Streptomyces sp. SID486
CTGTCCCTAGTACGAGAGGACCGGGACGGACGAACCTCTGGTGTGCCAGTTGTTCTGCCAAGGGCATGGCTGGTTGGCTACGTTCGGGAGGGATAACCGCTGAAAGCATCTAAGCGGGAAGCCTGCTTCGAGATGAGTATTCCCACCTCCTTGAGAGGGTAAGGCTCCCAGTAGACGACTGGGTTGATAGGCCGGATCTGGAAGCCAGGTAACTGGTGGAGGTGACCGGTACTAATAGGCCGAGGGCTTGTCCTCAGTTGCTCGCGTCCACTGTGTATGTTCTGAGGCAACGAACAGTTGCCGGTTCAGAGTTGAACTCACAAAAGAAAAGTGTGCTTGTTCGCTCGAAACCATTAGGGTTTCGGTGGTCATAGCGTGAGGGAAACGCCCGGTTACATTCCGAACCCGGAAGCTAAGCCTCACAGCGCCGATGGTACTGCAGGGGGGACCCTGTGGGAGAGTAGGACGCCGCCGAACAATCTTTGGAGGACCCCTGGTCCCAGCGTTCAGCTGGGACCAGGGGTCCTTTTGTTTTTACAATGCTTGCGGTACCGAAGACAGGAGTCACCATGTCCACCAACTCTCCCGACGACCGACCGGAGCGCGACCAGCGGCGACGGGACAGTGGTGACCGCGGTGACCGCGGCGGCTACCGCGGGGACCGTGGTGGCTTCCGCCGCGACAACGACCGTAACGACCGCGGTGGTTCCGGCCGGCGCGACGACAACCGTGGCGGCGGCTTCGGTGACCGCGGGGACCGTGGTGGCTTCCGCAGGGATGACCGGCGTGACGACAACCGCGGTGGCGGCTACGGCCGTCGCGACGACCGGCGTGAGGGCGACCGTGGTTCGCGTCCGGCGTTCCAGCGTGACGACCGCGACCGTGGGCCCCGCCGTGACGACCGTGGCGGCGACCGTCCTCCCTTCCGCCGTGACGACCGACGGGATGACCGTGGCGGCGACCGCCCCCCCTTCCGCCGTGATGACCGCCGTGACGACCGTCGGGGCGATGACCGTGGTGGCTTCCGTCGTGATGACCGACGTGACGACAACCGTGGCGGCGGCTACGGCCGTCGTGACGACAACCGTGGCGGCGGCTTCGGTGACCGCGGGGACCGTGGTGGCTTCCGCAGGGATGACCGGCGTGACGACAACCGCGGTGGCGGCTACGGCCGTCGCGACGACCGGCGTGAGGGCGATCGCGGTTCGCGTCCGGCGTTCCAGCGTGACGACCGCGACCGTGGGCCCCGCCGTGACGACCGTGGCGGCGACCGTCCTCCCTTCCGCCGTGACGACCGACGGGATGACCGTGGCGGCGACCGCCCCCCCTTCCGCCGTGATGACCGCCGTGACGACCGTCGGGGCGATGACCGTGGTGGCTTCCGTCGTGATGACCGACGTGACGACAACCGTGGCGGCGGCTACGGCCGTCGTGACGACAACCGTGGCGGCGGCTTCGGTGACCGCGGGGACCGTGGTGGCTTCCGCAGGGATGACCGGCGTGACGACAACCGCGGTGGCGGCTACGGCCGTCGCGACGACCGGCGTGAGGGCGATCGCGGTTCGCGTCCGGCGTTCCAGCGTGACGACCGCGACCGTGGGCCCCGCCGTGACGACCGTGGCGGCGACCGTCCTCCCTTCCGCCGTGACGACCGTCGCGATGACCGGCGTGACGACCGGGGTGGCGACCGTCCTCCCTTCCGTCGTGACGACCGGCGTGACGACCGTGGTGGCGAGCGCCCTGCCTTCCGTCGCGATGACCGGCGTGACGACCGGGGTGGCGACCGTCC
>NZ_WWJT01000642.1 GCF_009865385.1 Streptomyces sp. SID486
CACGTCCCCGCCGCCTCCGGATAGCCTCTCCCCCATGAGCAGGCCCGTCACCTTCGTCCCGCCCGCCGGGGCGCGCGCGTACGCCCTCCGGACCGCTCGCGGGGAGTTCGCCGTGGTCGACGCTCCCGTAGCCGCCGGTGTCCGGCCGCGGGGCGTCGCGCTGCTGCTGCCGGGATTCACCGGGAGCAAGGAGGACTTCAACCCGCTGCACGGGCCGCTCGCCGAGCGCGGATACCGGACCGTCGCCGTGGACGGCCGGGGCCAGTTCGAGTCGGACGGCCCCGTGGCGGACGAGTCCGCCTACGCGCAGGAGGAGTTGGCCCGGGACGTCCTCGCGCAGGCGGAGGCGGTCGGCGGCCCGGTGCACCTGCTGGGGCACTCCCTCGGCGGTCAGATCACGCGCGCGGCCGTCCTGCTCGACCGCTCGCCGTTCCTGTCGCTCACCCTGATGTCGTCCGGACCGGCGCAGATCTCGGCCTCCCAGCAGGAGCGGGTGAAGCTGCTCCGGGACGCGCTCGCCGTGCTGAGCATGGCGGAGGTGTGGGAGGCGATCCAGGCGACGGAGCCGCCGGAGGAGACCGACACGCCCGCCCTCGACGCCGGGCTGGACGACCGGGACGACCTGCGGCGCCGCTGGCTGGCCACCAAGCCCGCGCAACTCCTCGCGACCGGGCGCCAGTTGTGCACCGAGCCGGACAGGGTGGCCGAACTCGCCAGCGTCGCACTGCCGTTCCACGTGCTGTCGGGTGCGCGGGACGACACCTGGCCGCTGCCCCTGCTCGACGACATGGCGGTACGGCTGGGGGCGCGGCGGACGGTCGTCGAGGGCGCCGAGCACTCGCCCAACACCGACCGCCCCCTGGAGACCGCCCGGGCGATCGCCGACTTCTGGGACGACGCCCCGGCGGAGCGGTGAACCGGCCCTGCGCCACGGACCGGACGGCCCGCGCCACGGAGCAGGTGACCGGCCGCCCCGCGCCACGGACCAGGTGATCGGACCGGACGGCCCGCGCCACGGACCGGGTGAGCGAGCGGACGGCACCGCGGGGCAGCTGCCGTTAGTACTGTGCGCGCAGATGGCTCCAGAAACCGTCCCTGAGGGCGCGCCGCAGGTCCGCGTGGCCGCGCAGGGAGTGCTGGAGCAGTTCCTCGGCCTCGACCAGCAGGTCCTGGTCGACGGAACCGGGCAGGTAGGGGTGTCCGGGGAGCAGTTCGACCAGGGCCTCGCGGCCCCGGGAGGACAGCCACCGGGCCGCGATCTGGGCGCCGACGAAACGGACGTCCTCGCGGGCCGGCCGGGCGGTGCCGGTGGCGTCGTACAAGGCGGCCGTGCGCCGGGAGACGTACGGCTTGAAGAACTCCAGGTCGAAGGTGCGCTGGCTGTCGACCTCCCAGAGCAGCGGCTCGGCCTGGTTGCGGCCTTCGGGCGCCTCGATGCCCCAGAGGTGGACGCGGGCTCCGTAGCCCTGCGCCGCCTCGACGGCCGAGACCAGGTCCTCGTCGCCGCCGAGGAGGGCCGCGTCGCTGATCGCGCGGTGCCTCGCCAGTGATTCGAGGTCGCTGCGGATCAGCGAATCGACGCCCTTCTGCTGGTTGTTGGCGTTGAGGTTGCCCAGGCGCACCTTGACGTCGGGCAGTTCGGCGATGGTCTGCTGCTCGGCGGTGTGGATGCGGCGGCGGGCGCCGTCGTACCAGTAGACGCGCAGCAGCCGGCTGTCCGCGAAGATCGTGCGCGCCTTGTCGATCAGGGCGTCGATCAGTCCCTCGGCGTCCAGGTCGAAGGCACGGCGGTCCTCGGTCCCGGCGACCAGCCGGCCGGCGGCCGCGTACAGATAACCCGCGTCGACGAAGATCGCGTGGGTCGAGGGCGTCTTGGCGACCTCGGCGAGCATGCGTTCCAGCAGCTCGTTCGTGCGGTCGATACGGGCGCCCACGGCGGCCAGGTCGTCGTTCATCGCCTCCATTGTCCCGGTGGTCACACTGCGAACACAACCGGTCCCGGTGGGTTCCTCCCGCGCCGCTTACCAGTCAGTAATTAGTCGTTCGAAAAATTTCTTTAGCGTAGGGAATGTTCGTAACACGAGACGTGTTGACTAGGTACGACGCTGGATACACAGACGTCACTCAAGTAGTTCTCCGCAGGAGGATGACCAGACGAAGGGAGAAGCCCATGCGCTTCGAAATCATGCGTCTCGACGAGGTCGACGGCACCACCGTGGACAGCACCGTCGTGGACGCCGCCTCCGTCAACCGGATCGTGCAGCAGGCCGCCGCCATCGGACAGCGCCTGTGGATCCGCCCGGCCGAGATCCCGGCCTCGTAGCCCGCACGCGGGCGCCAGCCACTCAAGCTTTCCGGGGGAGCCGAGCCCACGAGGGGCTCAGCTCCCCCGGATCACCTGAGTGACCCCGTTGATGATCTGCTGGACCGCGATCGCGGAGAGCATCATGCCCGCGAGGCGCGTCACCAGGACGACTCCGCCGTCCTTGATGACCCGGATGATCAGCAGCGAATAGCGCATCACCAGCCACAGCACGACGTGGATCGCGAGGATCGCGGACCACACCGAGACCTGCGCGGACAGGCTGCCGGCCTTCTGCACGGCCAGGATCACGGACACGATCGCGCCGGGCCCCGCCAGCAGCGGCATGCCCAGCGGCACCAGTGCCACGTTGACGTCCTTGGTCTGCTTCGGCTCGTCGGTCTTGCCGGTGAGCAGGTCCAGCGCGATCAGCAGGAGCAGCAGACCGCCCGCGATCATCAGCGCGGGCACGGAGACGTGCAGGTAGTCGAGGATCTGGTGGCCCAGGACGCCGAAGACGGCGATGACCCCGCCCGCCACGCAGACGGCCTGGAAGGCCATCCGCTTCTGCACCTTGGCCGGCCGTCCGGCGGTCAGGGCGAGGAAGATCGGGGTGATCCCCGGGGGATCCATGATGACAAAAAGGGTCAGGAACAGGGAGCCGAAGATGGCGATGTCGAACATGGGTGTGCTTACTGGCCTTGCTGGGAGAGAAGACGGGAGACGGGCATGAAGGCGGCGTGAGCCGGTGCGGGCCGGGGCCCGGGAGGCTCAGGCTCCGCCGGCACCCGGAACCGGGAACGCCCCGGTGGCCCGCCGGGTGATCTCGCCGTACACCTCGGGGTCGGTCGTGTAGGCGCCGAGCGCGACGGTCTTGCGGCTGCCGTGGTAGTCCGAGGAGCCCGTGACCAGCAGTCCCGTCTCCTTCGCCAGGGCGCGCAGACGGTCCCGGGCATCGGGGTCGTGGTCCATGTGGTCCACCTCGATGCCGTCCAGACCGGCCTCGGCCAGCTCCGCGATGCGGGACTCCGGCACGGTGCGGCCGCGTTTGGCGGCGGCCGGGTGCGCGAAGACGCAGACCCCGCCCGCGCCCTTGACCAGCCGGATCGCCTCGAACGGGTCGGTCTCGTGCTTGGCGACGTAGGCCCGGCCGCCGTCGGCCAGCCACTCCTCGGTGAACGCGTCGCTCACCGTCGGCACGACGCCCAGTTCCACGAGCGCGCTCGCGATGTGCGGGCGCCCCACGGACCCGCCCGCGGCGATCCGCTCGACCTGTTCCCAGGTGACCGGCACACCCAGCGCGTTCAGCCTGGCGACCATGCCCCTGGCCCGCGGCACCCGGTCGTCCCGGACCAGCTCGCGCTCGGCGAGCAGGGCGGGCTCCTCGGGGTCGAAGAGGTAGGCGAGCAGGTGCATGGAGACGCCGTCGGTCTGGCAGGACAGCTCGGCGCCGGTGACCAGGGTCAGCCCCGCGGGCAGCGCGCCGAGCGCCTCGGCGTGGCCGCGGGTGGTGTCGTGGTCCGTCAGCGCGACGACGTCCAGTCCGGCGGCGGCGGCGTTGCGGACCAGCTCGGCCGGGGTGTCCGTGCCGTCGGAGGCCGTGGAGTGGCAGTGCAGGTCGATGCGCACGGCTGCTCCAGACGATGACGGACGACGAGGGGGACACTCAAGGATAGCGGTGTTTCGCCCCCGCCTGTCACACCCGGAACCGCCCGGCACCCTTTACTTCAGCGCCCCCGCGAGCCGGTGACCTGCGAAAGCCATGCCTTCCGCCGTCGCGGCCCCCGAACGGAAACCCGGCCCCGGGCGTCACGGCTGGAGCAGGCGCGGCGACAGCGCGCCGCAGGGCACCAGGTCTATCTCCGCCCCCGCGTCCCGCAGGTCGGTCAGCACCAGCTCGTCGTACATGAGCAGGCCGGACTGCTCGGGCCACATCACCGCCCACAGCCACATCCCGAGGGCCTCACCGGCGAAGACGGCCCGGTCGTCGGGGGTGCGGTAGACGTGCCACAGGGGGGTCGGGCGGCCGGCGGCCAGCACCTTGGCCTGCGGCGGCTTCTCCACGTTCATGTAGGACCCCGGGTCGGGGCCGTCGATGCCGGCGTAGCGAGCGCCGAGGCCGACACCCAGTTCCTCGGCGATCAGGATCATCTCGCCGGGACCGCCGAGCGGCCCCGGGCCCGAGCAGGCCACGGCGGTCGCCCGGCCTCCGCTGCGGTCGTCGCCGGCGTACGCGACACCCGTGAACAGCCATCCGACCGGGAGCGGCCACGGCATCCACACCGGCACCTGGGTGCGATGCACGACGACGTTGAGCGCCTCGACGCTGGGCGGGATCACGGGCTGCAGCGGATACACCGGGCCGTGCGCATCGCACTGCCACGCATCGGCGAAGAGTCCGGGAGCCCTGACCCGGCCACCGCACTTCGGGCAACTGGGTTCGCCCCTCATAGGGCTCCACGGTCCTACCCCCGCCCGCCCACGTCAAGGACGATCACCCGTCCGGACGGAAGACCCGGCCACCCGCCCCACCAGCAATGATAGATGTACCTTGCATTTATTAGCAGAGCTAACTTATTATGTGCATATCCCAACTATCTAGTGAGGACGGGAGAAGCACATGGACCCCTTCGACGCGGGAGCAGGCGGCATCCTGCGGCAGCCCAAGGCGGTCTGGGCCACGGCCGGCGCGTCCGTCGTCGCCTTCATGGGCATCGGCCTCGTCGACCCGATCCTGCCGTCGATCGCGCAGGGCCTGCACGCCACCGCCAGCCAGGTGTCGCTGCTCTTCACCTCGTACTTCCTGATCACCGCCGTCGCGATGCTGCTGACCGGGTTCGTCTCCAGCCGCATCGGCGGCAAGAAGACCCTGCTCGCCGGACTCGCGCTCGTCGTGGTCTTCGCGGGACTCGCCGGCACCTCCGACTCGGTGGGACAGCTCGTCGGGTTCCGGGCCGGCTGGGGCCTCGGCAACGCGCTCTTCGTCTCCACCGCCCTCGCCGTCATCGTGGGCGCGGCGGCCGGCGGGAGCGCCGCGGCGATCCTGCTCTACGAGTCCGCGCTCGGCCTCGGCATGGCCTGCGGGCCGCTGCTGGGCGCCCTGCTCGGCAACGCCAGCTGGCGCTATCCGTTCTTCGGCACCGCCGTCCTGATGGCCATCGGGTTCCTGTGCATCACGGCGTTCCTGAGGGAGCAGCCGAGGCCGGCGCGCAAGACCTCGGTGCTCGACCCGGTCAGGGCGCTCGGCCACGGCGGTCTCGCCTCGGCCGCGGCCTCGGCGTTCTTCTACAACTACACGTTCTTCACCGTGCTGGCCTTCACCCCGTTCGTGCTGGACATGACCCCGTACAAATCCGGCGGCGTGTTCTTCGCCTGGGGTGTGCTGCTCGCCCTGTTCTCGGTGATCGTCGCGCCCCGGCTGCAGGCGCGGTTCGGCTCGCTGAAGGTGCTCGGCGGCTCGCTGGTGCTGCTCGCGGCGGACGTGCTCGTGCTCGGCTACGGCGACCACACCACGGCGGTGGTCTGCACCATCCTGTCCGGTGCCTTCATCGGCGTGAACAACACCGTCTACACCGAACTGGCCCTCGGGGTGTCGGACGCCCCGCGCCCGGTGGCGAGCGCGGGCTACAACTTCGTCCGCTGGTTCGCCGCCGCCGCGGCGCCCTACTTCGCGCCGAAGATCGAGGAGTGGACCGACATCCACATGCCGTTCGTGGTCGCCGCGGTCACCGCGGTGCTGGGCGCGGTGGTGGTCGTCGTACGGCGCCGGGCCCTCACGCACGAGGCGGCGGAGCTGGAACCCGCGCACGCCGCCGAGGACGGGGTCGGCGTCTTCGCCAACTGACCGGATCCCGCCTTACGTTGTGGTGAGATGGGTCACCCGGCGGGCGATGGCATCAGTCCAGCGGGACGGATCCGCGGGCCGGGTCCCGCAGGTCCGTCCCGTGTCCGAGCCAGCGCTCCTGGAGGGCCTGGGCGCCGTGCACCCGCTTCCAGGCGGCCTCGTTCGGGGTCATCGGCAGCAGCGGCAGGAACCGTACGGGGTCCATCGGGGCGTCCAGCTCCAGGTCCTCCACGAGCCCGCCGGGCTCGCCCACCAGCACGGAGGTGAAGGGGGCGCCGGGCCACAGCGCCTCGCCCACGTCCAGGGAGGCACCCGGGGTCACCACCAGACCCTCCACCTGCGGGGTCGCGGCCAGGACGGCCAGCGGGCGGAGCACCTTGTCGGTCTCGGCGAGGCCGGCGCGGACGGACAGGACCAGTTCGGCGCGCGGGCCCTTGACCGGGTCCGCGAGCGTCGCCGTGGGGTCCGTCATGGGGTGCGCGGACATGCCGAGGGTGGCGTAGCGGACGACGTCCCCGTCCTGGAAGCGCAGCACCTCGATGCGGTCCGTGCCGAGGAAGGTGACCGCCGCCCGGGCGTCCGGTTCGCCGAGCGCGGTGCTCAACCGGGCTTCGACCAGAGGAAGAACATCAGCCATGCGCTGAGCATAGAACTCGTCAGTAGCGAGCAAAGCGTCGCCTTGACAGCACGGGCGGCTGGTACTCTGAGCCGGTGGTTCGGGGCAGCACGTCGAAGCGTCGCTTCAAGTCCCGACGCCGATGAGACTCCCTTACGAGGGACCGGCCGGAGGAGGTGGGGCTGTCATGGATCGAAGTCGACCTGGTAGTACCACTCGCTCTTCCGGCTGCTGACGTCATTACCGGCTGGCCGCCGCCTTCCCTCGCGCATCGTTCGTCCGGAAGAGCACTTCGTCTCGCCTTGCCTGATCTGCCTGATCTGAATCAGTTCTGCATCAGTAGCGAAGTCGCCACCGCGACGGTGCGGTGCTCCCCGCTTTGTGGACGTGCCAAACATCTTTCCCCTGACCCGACAGGGGAGACCTCCGCCGGACGTCCCCATTCCGGGTAGTTCCACCCCTTGCCGTGCGCTTTCGCTGCCCGCCCGCGAAGGAGCCTGCCCATGTCGATGATCCGCGACCTGCGTGCCGTGGTCCGCCCGTCGTCCCGCGTCTCGCTGCGCAAGGACACCGGCGCGTCGTACGACACCACGCGCGACCCCGCGACGCCCTCGGCCGTCGTCGACTGCGCCGTCTACCGCGACGGCGCCCGGGTGCCGAGCGCCAAGCCGCTGACGCCGCAGGAGGCGATGCGGCAGGTGCGCCGCGACGGCGGCTTCGTCTGGATCGGACTGCACGAGCCGACCGAGGCGGAATTCGCGGGTATCGCGGGCGAGTTCGGGCTGCACCCGCTGGCCGTCGAGGACGCGGTGCAGGCGCACCAGCGGCCCAAGCTGGAGCGGTACGACGACTCGCTCTTCACGGTCTTCAAGACCATCCACTACGTCGAGCACGACCGGCTCACCGCCAACAGCGAGGTCGTCGAGACCGGCGAGGTCATGTGCTTCACCGGCCGGGACTTCTTCATCACCGTCCGGCACGGCGGCCAGGGCTCGCTGCGTGCCCTGCGGCACCGCCTGCAGGACGACCCCGAGCTGCTCGCCAAGGGCCCCTCGGCCGTGCTGCACGCCATCGCCGACCACGTCGTGGACGGGTACATCGCCGTGGCCGACGCGGTGCAGGACGACATCGACGAGGTGGAGACCGAGGTCTTCTCGCCCGGCCGCAAAGGCGGGGTGTCGCGCGGTGTGGACTCGGCGCGCATCTACCAGCTCAAGCGCGAGGTGCTGGAGTTCAAGCGCGCGGTGGCGCCGCTGCTGCGGCCCATGCAGCTGCTGAGCGAGCGGCCGATGCGGCTGATCGACCCGGACATCCAGAAGTACTTCCGGGACGTCGCCGACCACCTGGCCCGGGTCCAGGAGCAGGTGCTGGGCTTCGACGAACTCCTCAACTCCATCCTCCAGGCCAACCTCGCGCAGGCGTCCGTCGCGCAGAACGAGGACATGCGCAAGATCACGTCCTGGGCCGCGATCGTCGCCGTGCCGACGATGGTGTGCGGGGTGTACGGCATGAACTTCGACTACATGCCGGAGACGCACTGGCGGTACGGCTACCCGGTGATCATGGCCATCACCGGGGTCATCTGCCTCGGCATCCACCGCACGCTGAAGCGCAACGGCTGGCTGTGAGGTCCGCTGCGCGCTACCGGCCTGGATAGGCTGGGCGCATGACAAGCGAGCTGCTCGACCGGGCCCTCATCGAGGAGGCCACGAAGAAGTCCGGCCTCGTCTGGGTCCGGGGCACCGCCGCACCGGCCGCGCGTGCGCTGTGGCATGTGTGGCACGAGGGCGCGGTGTGCGTGGTCGGTGGCGGGCCGGGCGAGCAGCCGCTGGACGGGCTGGCCGACGGCGGCTTCGCCGAGGTGAGCGTGCGCAGCAAGGACAAGGGCGGCCGGCTGGTGACCTTCGCGGTGGCCGTGCACGAGCCGGCGGCCGGCTCCGAGGAGTGGGAGGCGACGGTCGCCGAGCTGAAGGGCAAGCGGCTGAACGCCCCCGACGGCGAGGAGATGCCGGCCCGCTGGGCCCGCGAGTGCCGGGTGCTCCGCCTGGTGCCGACGGGTGCCGTGACGCCGCTGCCCGAGGGAAGCCTGGCCGAGCGCCCCGCACCGACCCCGGCGACGACCCGCCGCCCGGTTCCCGCGGCCCTGCCGAGGCTGCTGCTCAAGCGCCGCAAGCGCACGTGACAGACGGCCGGGGCCCGGCACCGCCGCGCGGGCCGAGCACCGTCGCGGCGGCGACCGGACGGTGACACGCACCCCCGGGCGGACGGCCGCGGTGGGGGCCGAGGACTGCGGGCCGCGGCTGCCGGTGGCCGCCGTGGGAGTCGTGGGCTCGGGGATCCGGGCCCCCGGGCGGACGGCCGCGGTAGGGGCTGCGGACTGCGGGCTGCCGACGGCCGCGGTGGGAGCCGAGGTCTGCGGGCTGCCGACGGCCGCGGTAGGGGCCGTGGGCTGCGGGCTGCCGACGGCCGCCGTGGGGGCCGTGGACTGCGGGCTGGGCCAGCGGGCAGTGGGGCTAGGACGTCGGTAGTTGTCTGCCGTAGTCCACCGTGTCCGAGCCGGACGGTTTCCTGACGGTGAAGTCCTTGTTCCAGTCCGCGAACCCGAGCGTCCCGGCGCCGCCGCCGCGGACCAGGCGGAGCGGGTACGGGGTGCCCCGGAGGGACACGTCCAGCGTGCCGCCGGAACCCGCGTCGCCGGTGATGCGGATCGTCGGGGTACCCGACTGGTCGGTGTGGCGGCCGTCGGTCGCCAGCGTGCCGTGCAGTGTCAGCAGACCGTCGAGGAGGACGTCCTTGTCCGTGAAGCCGCTGAACTTCTTGTACGCCGGGTCCCCCTGCGGCACCTTCACGTACTTGCCGTCCAGCTTGCCCGTGGCGCCGTCGCTGCCGTCGGCGTGGTTCCAGAAGTCCGCGTCGGCCTTGAGATACAGCTCCTGCCCCACCCGCAGCAGCTTGAAGGTGGCCCCCTGCGAGGTCACCGAGCCGCTGCCGCCGTCGGTCTTGAGCTGCATGTCTAGCCGGTACGTGCGGCCACTGGTGACCACGGTCCCGGACAGCCGCACGGCGGAGGCCGCGTCCGCCGCCGCCCGCGTCTTCGCCTCGATCCTGTCGGCGGGCAGTCTGCCCACCCCGTTCGTCCCCGCGTCCGGGTCGTCACCGCCGCACCCCGACAGCACCGTCGCTCCGGCGACGGCCAGCGCACAGGTCGCGGTCACCAGCGCGGTCCGGCGGGTACGGCCCCGGGGAATCGCAGTCACAGGTGGAGCTGCCTTTCTGACGGTTCCTGAGCGGCGTACCGCAGCGTACCGGTGCCCGGGGCGCCCGGCGGAGCCAGTCCGTCCGGACTCCCCACCAGGGCGTATCCGACCGGTACGGGCTAGCCTGAAGCGCACCCGAGCGGGCAATTCCCAGCAAATCCCCACACCGGTCCCCCTCGAACCCCAGGCAAAGGAAGCACAGCCATGGCAGCCGGCGTCCCCCGGATCTTCGTCTCGCACCTCGCCGGGGTCCCTGTCTTCGATCCGAACGGCGACCAGGCGGGCCGCGTGCGCGACGTGGTCGTCATGCTGCGGGTCGGCCGACGGCCGCCGCGCGTACTCGGACTGGTCGTCGAGCTGTCCACCCGGCGCCGTATCTTCCTGCCCATGACCCGCGTCAGCGGCATCGAGTCCGGCCAGGTCATCATCACCGGCGTCATGAACGTCCGCCGCTTCGAGCAGCGGCCCACCGAGCGGCTGGTCTTCGGCGAGCTGCTGGACCGGCGCGTGACGCTGGTGGAGACCGGCGAGGAGGTCACCGTCCTCGACGTGTCCGTGCAGCAGCTGCCCGCCCGCCGGGACTGGGAGGTCGACCGCGTCTTCCTCCGCAAGGGCAGGAAGGGCAGCGCCTTCCGGCGGGCCAAGGGCGAGACGCTGACCGCCGAGTGGTCGGACGTCACCGGGTTCTCCCTGGAGGAGCACGGACAGGGCGCCGAGAGCCTGCTGGCCACCTTCGAGCAGCTGCGCCCCGCCGACCTCGCCAACGTGCTGCACCACCTGTCCCCGAAACGACGGGCCGAGGTCGCCGCCGCCCTGGACGACGACCGGCTCGCCGACGTCCTCGAGGAACTGCCCGAGGACGACCAGATCGAGATCCTCGGCAAGCTGAAGGAGGAGCGCGCGGCCGACGTGCTGGAGGCGATGGACCCGGACGACGCGGCCGACCTGCTCTCCGAGCTGCCCGAGGAGGACAAGGAGCGGCTGCTGAGCCTCATGCAGCCCGCCGACGCGGCCGACATGCGCCGCCTGATGTCGTACGAGGAACACACGGCCGGCGGCCTGATGACGACGGAGCCGATCGTGCTGCGGCCCGACGCCACCGTCGCGGACGCACTCGCCCGGGTCCGCAACCCGGACCTCTCCCCCGCCCTCGCCGCCCAGGTCTACGTGTGCCGTCCGCCCGACGAGACCCCGACCGGCAAGTACCTGGGCACGGTCCACTTCCAGCGGCTGCTGCGCGACCCCCCGTACACCCTGGTCAGCTCGATGCTGGACGACGACCTCCAGCCGCTGGCCCCGGACGCCGCCCTGCCGGTGATCGCCGGGTTCTTCGCCACCTACGACATGGTGGCGGCGCCGGTGGTGGACGAGTCCGGGGCGCTGCTCGGCGCGGTGACGGTGGACGACGTACTGGACCACATGCTGCCCGACGACTGGCGCGAGACGGAGTTCCACCTGAACGAGGGGGAGGAGACGGCCACCCATGGCTCCTGAGCGCGAGACCGCGAACCGCGAGCGCAGTCCGGCGGGCGCCACGGCCGCCGCCCGGCCCCGGACGCCCCGGCTGGACCAGCCGCGCCCGCCGCGCCGGCGGATCCTGCCCGAGTGGGACCCGGAGGCCTTCGGCCGGCTGTCGGAGAAGATCGCCCGGTTCCTGGGGACCGGACGCTTCATCGTGTGGATGACGGTCGTCATCATCCTGTGGGTGCTGTGGAACATCGCCGCGCCGGCGGCGCTGCGCTTCGACCAGTACCCGTTCATCTTCCTGACCCTGATGCTGTCCCTGCAGGCGTCGTACGCCGCCCCGCTGATCCTGCTCGCGCAGAACAGGCAGGACGACCGGGACCGGGTCAACCTGGAGCAGGACCGCAAGCAGAACGAGCGGTCCATCGCCGACACCGAGTACCTGACCCGGGAGGTCGCCGCGCTGCGCACCGGCCTGGGTGAGGTGGCCACCCGTGACTGGATCCGCTCGGAGCTCCAGGACCTGCTGAAGGAGCTGGAGGAGCGTCGCCGCCACGACGGGCACGGCCCTCACGTCGTATTCCCGGCGGAACGGGCGGAACGGCCGCCGGGACGTGACACAGACGACCGCTGAAGGGCATCCCTCAGGCCCCTCGGCGCGCCGTACCATCGTCCTTATGGCTACGGAAGACGCGGTGCGCGAGGCACTGGCGACGGTGAACGACCCCGAGATCAACCGACCGATCACCGAACTCGGGATGGTCAAATCGGTGGAGATCGGCGCGGACGGAGCGGTCGCGGTCACCGTGTACCTGACAGTCTCCGGCTGTCCGATGCGCGACACCATCACCCAGCGCGTCACCGAGGCGGTCTCCCGGGTCGAGGGCGTCACGCGTGTCGACGTCACCCTGGACGTGATGAGCGACGAGCAGCGCAAGGAGCTGGCGGCGGCCCTGCGCGGCGGCCAGGCCGAGCGCGAGGTCCCCTTCGCCAAGCCGGGCAACCTCACCCGGGTCTACGCGGTCGCCTCCGGCAAGGGCGGTGTCGGCAAGTCCTCGGTCACCGTCAACCTGGCCGCGGCGATGGCCGCCGACGGTCTCAAGGTCGGCGTCGTGGACGCCGACATCTACGGCCACAGCGTGCCGCGCATGCTCGGCGCCGACGGCCGGCCCACCCAGGTCGAGAACATGATCATGCCGCCGTCCGCGAACGGCGTGAAGGTCATCTCCATCGGCATGTTCACCCCGGGCAACGCCCCGGTCGTGTGGCGGGGCCCGATGCTGCACCGCGCCCTGCAGCAGTTCCTCGCCGACGTCTACTGGGGTGACCTGGACGTCCTCCTGCTGGACCTGCCGCCCGGCACCGGCGACATCGCGATCTCCGTGGCCCAGCTGGTCCCGAACGCCGAGATCCTGGTCGTGACGACCCCGCAGCAGGCGGCGGCGGAGGTCGCCGAGCGGGCGGGCTCCATCGCCGTGCAGACCCACCAGAAGATCGTCGGCGTGGTCGAGAACATGTCCGGCCTGCCCTGCCCGCACTGCGGCGAGATGGTCGACGTCTTCGGCACGGGCGGCGGCCAGCTGGTCGCCGACGGTCTCACGCGTACGACCGGCGCGACGGTGCCGGTCCTCGGCAACATCCCGATCGACGTCCGGCTGCGCGAGGGCGGCGACGAGGGCAGGCCCGTGGTCCTGACCGACCCCGACTCGCCGGCGGGTTCGGCGCTGCGCGCCATCGCCGGAAAGCTGGGGGGCCGTCAGCGGGGCCTGTCCGGCCTGTCGCTGGGGATCACGCCCAAGAACAAGTTCTGATCTCTCACGTCTGCGAGCTGCGGCTCCGCCACCAGTCACTTCTCTGACCAGTGGCGGAGCCGTCGACGTTTGTCATCGCTGGTCATCGCTGGTCATCGCCGAGCACCGCCTGACGGCCCAGAGACGGCCCGGGCGACGGAGGCCCGCGATCCCCGCCTCAGGAGCGCGGTTGATCGACTTGGCGGTCGACCTGCGGGATGAGTGCTCCGGCGAACCAAGGGCAACCGCCCTCTCGGTGTCTGCCGTTCCCCTGGTACCCCGCTCGTTCTGGCACGGTTGTGGCACAACCGCTTCGTCCCGAAGTATCGGGGACGCTCGTCTCTCTTAGAGGGACAGCCCCGTCTCCGCTTGAGGCGATTCCTCCGCTTCCTCCTCCGGCTCTGCCGAGGGCTCTTCTTCCTGTGGCTTCGGAGCTCCACACTCCAGCACAATCTCGTCGAACACCTCGCCTTCGGGGCAGCTGTACTTGGCACTGAAGAAGAAGCTGCACACGGAGTACTTGGTGGGATCGTTCGGGTCGGGCACCTTCACCGGATTCAGCGTGGTGATGTCCGGGGGGCAGTCAGGGCGGTTGGGATCGAAGCTCGCAGCTTTGACGGCGGAGAGCGGATTCGCCTGCGCCGTGGTGATGGTGGGTAGGAGAGCCATGCCGGCCAGGCTGAAGCATGCCAAAACCCGAGTCGTAGAGCGATTCACCAGGGACCTTCCATCAAGACGTGGAGCGGCACTGAACGGATGCCACACGCCAGTCGAACACGTTGAGTGTTTACAATATCACTCAACGTAATCGACGTTGATGATCTTGTAGGTTCAGTGAGGCCGGAGTCCCCTCTGCCCTGCTACACGTTTGCGCCCGGCCGTACCCACCACTCAACCCCGATGGCGTACGGGATGGGAGCACCCCGCGCTCGCCCCTACGGACCCGCAGCCGGGAACGGCGCCCCCTCCATCCCGGCGCCGGCCGATCCCCCGCCGGAGGCATTGTCTTGGTCGTGGCCGCGCTGTGCGGTGATCGACTCATGGCTATCGGCCCTGTCCACCTGTGGGCGCGCGTCGGCGCAGCGCGATCCTCGGCGGCCGCCAAGTGGGTGTCCTTGAGCCCGTGCGGATCCAGCGGCGGATCAGCGCGGTCGGCACGATCATGGTCTGCCGCCAGACCGTCTCCCTCGGCCGTCCCTATGCAGGGCAGACCGTGACCGCGCACGTGTCCGACACGACGATCAGCGTCGAGCTGGACGGATGGCTCCGGGTGATCCGCCGCACGACCCACGTCCCAGTCCGTAACGTGAAAGCGAACAAGCCCCCACGGGGCTCCCTACATTGTCCAGGCCCACCGTCATGCACCACCCGGGAACGGAACGTCAGGCATCAGCTGGGATCCGACATAGCCGGCTCGGCTGAGCGCGGTCAGGTGATCGAGGTACTCGATGAGGTAGAGAAACCTGAAACGGCTCTAGGGGCTTTCGTTTGGATCAGCGGGCGGACCACAGGAAGATGCCGGCGATGTGGAGTCCGGCCAGGTAGATGGTGGCGGTCTTCTCGCAGCGGGTGGCGAGGCCGCGCCACTGCTTGAGGCGGTTGATGCACCGTTCGACGGTGTTGCGCTGCTTGCAGGTCTCGCGGTCGAAGGCTGGTGGTCTGCCGCCCCGGCTGCCTCGTCGCAGCCGGTGGCTGCGCTGATCTGCCGGGACCGGGATCACCGCGCGGATGCCACGCTTGCGCAGGTGGTCGCGGATCGCGCGGAATGAGTAGGCCTTGTCCGCCACGACCACGTCCGGCCTGGTGCGAGGCCGTCCGCGTCGTCGGGGAACGCGCAGGCGGGCCATGACGTCGGTGAAGGCCGGTGAAACTGATCCAACGAAACTGCCTAGGCGGCCCAGCTTGCTCAACAAGGCCAGTGACCTGATGTTTTGCCCGCAGAACAAGTTCTGAGCCGGCTGCTGCGACAGCCGGCCGAGAGGGCGCCGGTCCGCACCGGCGCCCCTTCGTCATGCGTAGGCGGCGACGTCCTTCACGACGGCGAATCCGAGCCCGTACGCGCTCATACCCCGCCCGTAGGCCCCCAGATGGACCCCGGACCCGGTGGTGCCGGCCAGGATCCAGCCGAACTCGGACTCCCGGTAGTGGAAGGAGGCCGCCACCCCGTCCACCGGCAGGGAGAGTCTGGACCACTCGGAGCCGTCCAGGTCGTCGGCCAGGGCCCACGCCGTCTCCGTCTGCTGCTCCAGCCAGTCGTCCCGCAGACTGTGGTCCATCTGCCCGGGCCAGGTGAACGACAGCAGGCCCACACCGGCCAGCCAGGCCGCCGAGGACACCGATGTCGCCTCCAGCAGCCCGGTGCCGTCGGCGCTCCGCCGGGACGGCTGGGCGGCGACCGTCACCACGACGGCGAACTTCTCCCGCGGCTCACCGGCGGAGCCGGTCTCGCCCCGCACGGAGGGCTCGTCGCCGTGCCCGATCGAACCGTGCTCGACGGCGCCGTCGGCCGCCGTGCCGACCTGCATCAGCCAGCGCGGCCCCGTGAACGCCTCGTCGAGCCCGTACCACGGGAAGGGCGCCCGCAGGTAACCGTCGACCGTACGCCGGGCGGAGGGCAGCTGCTGTCCGCCCTCCGCGGCCGGCGTCTGCGCGCCCACCCGACTCGTCGTCTCCATCTGCCCGGACGCCTCCTCGCTCTCGTCGGACCGGGCTGACCCGCCCCCCTTCGGGCGTACGCGTCCGGTCCGCGCAACAACTCGGCAGCATATCCACACCGCTGAGACCGGCAGGGCAGGTGCCGGCTGCGTGGGTCGCGCGAACGGCCTGTTCAGGCCGGGTGCGAAGGGTGTGCGCTATGACACGCGTCACGTGCGCGGCGTACGCCCGCGTGCGCGTGTCGGTGGAGCGGCGGCGGTCAGGTGGCGTCCGCGTCGAAGGGCGGGCGCTCTTCGTCGCCGGGAGTCTCGGGCTTCTTGCTCATGTCGATGCGGCCGCCGGAGGAGGGGGACGCCGGGGGCGGGGCGGAGGCGTCGGTGTCGCGGCTGTTCACCGCGTCCGTGACCTCGGCCATCTCCTTCTTCAGGTCGAACCCGTTACGGATCTCCTTCAGCCCCAGATCGTCGTTGTCCAGCTGCTTGCGGATGAACGTCTTGGGGTTGAGGTCCTCGAAGTCGAAGTCCTTGAACTCCGGGCCGAGTTCGGTACGGATGTCCTGCTTGGCGCTCTCCGAGAACTCGCGGATCTTCCGGATCGTGCGCATCACGTCCTGGATGACCTTGGGGAGCTTGTCCGGACCGAAGACGAGCACGGCGAGCACGACGATCGTGGCCAGCTCCAGTGGTCCTATGTCATTGAACACCCGACGCTCCTTGCGATGTCCTCGGTCGCTCAACGGTACCCGGCGTTACCGTCCGACCGGTACCGTCCCAAGGTGAGACTTCTGTCAGTTCCGCTCCGACGCGCCCAGCACGAGTGACACGTCCCGCTCGCCGCCGTCGCGTTCGACGGTCAGGCGCAGCCGGTCGCCGGGCCGGTGGGCAGGGATCTTGACGATCAGCTCCTCACCAGTATGGACGCGTTCTCCGCCGACCTCGGTGATGACGTCGCCCGCCTCCAGGCCGGCCCGTTCGCCGGGGCCGCCGCGGGTGACGGCGGGGCCGCCGCTCGCGCTCCTGTCGTCGATGCGGGCGCCGTCACCGGTGTAGCCCATGTCGAGGGTGACGCCGATCACAGGGTGTGTGGCGTGGCCTTCGTTGATCAGTTCCTCGGCGACGCGCCTGGCCTGGTTGACCGGTATGGCGAAGCCGAGACCGATGGAGCCGGCCTGGCCGCCGCCCGTGGAGCCGGAGCCGGCGGAGCGGATGGCGGAGTTGATGCCGATGACCTCGGCCCGGGAGTCGAGCAGCGGGCCGCCGGAGTTGCCCGGGTTGATGGGGGCGTCGGTCTGCAGGGCGTCGACGTACGACACGTCGCTGCCGTCGCTCTTCTCCCCGCCGGCCGTGATGGGCCGTTCCTTGGCGCTGATGATGCCGGCGGTGACCGTGTTGGCGAGGTCGAAGGGGGCGCCGATGGCGACGACGGGGTCACCCACCCGCACGTCGTCGGAGTCGCCGAGGGTCAGCGGGGTGAGTCCGTGGACGCCGTGCACCTGGACGACGGCGAGGTCGTAGCCGCCGTCCCGGCCGACGACGTCCGCCTCGACGGTGTCGCCGCTGCTGAACGTCACGGATATCTCGCCGTCCCGCCCGGCGGGCTCGACCACGTGGTTGTTGGTGAGGATGTGCCCCCGGTCGTCGAGCACGAAGCCGGTGCCGGTACCCGCCTGGTCGGCCCCCTTGACGTGCAGGGTGACCACGCTGGGCAGGGCGCGGGCGGCTATCCCGGCCACGCTGTCCGGCGCGCGGCCGGCCGGCACGCCACCGGCCTGCGGCAGCCGGACGTCGCCGCCGAGGCCCTCGCGTCCGACGTAGGCGCCGACGACTCCGCCGATGCCCGCGGCCACGACGGCGATGCAGAGAGCCCATGCGAGGACGCGGCGCCTGGCCCGCCGAAGCCGCTGCTCGTCCGACGGCGTGCCGGCACCGGTCTGCAGCAACGGCCCCGGCGCCGGAAGCTGCGCCATGGCGGACCCGGCGGCTGCGGCGGCCCACGGGTCGTAACGCCCCCACGGCTCCTCCCCCGCCCCCGGAACGGAGGCAGCGGGCACCACGGAGGCACCGGCCACCACGGCCCCCTGCTCCGGCACGAGGGGCGCGGGGACGGCGCCTTGCGCCACGGGCGGGGGAACGGTGCCTTGCGCCATGGGCGGGCCAACGGCGCCTTGCGCCGCAGGCGAGGGCGCGGGGACGGGGGGCACGGGGCCGTGTGCCGTGGGCACGGAGGGCACGGGAGGCACCGGAGCCGGGCCGTGCGCCGTGGGCACGGAGGGCACGGGAGGCACCGGAGCCGGGCCGTGCGCCGTCGGGGCGGGCTGCGGTGGGGCCGTGGGCGCGGGGGCGGCCGTCCCCCGCGCCGGTGTGACGACCGGATGCTGCACCGGCGGCGCGGGCGCCCAGGGGCCGGGTTCGCCGTACGGCGGGGTGCTGTAGGGATCGGGATCGTGCAGCGGCCTGGGCCGCTCGCCGGGGCCCGTCACGGCGGCGGGGCCATCGGCTGCCACCTCGGCGGCGGTGCCGTCCGCGTCGGTGGTCCGCCCGGTCGCCGCCGCCTCGGTGATCGGCCCGGTCCCCGCCGGATCACCGGTGCCCGCCACCTCGATGGTCCGCCCGGTCCCCGCCAGATCACC
>NZ_WWJT01000643.1 GCF_009865385.1 Streptomyces sp. SID486
GGCGGCCGGCGCCGTGGGGTCCGGGGCGGCGGAGGTGCCCACGGCCGGGAGCAGTGCCTCCGGGGCGGCCGGACCCGAGAGGACGGCGGCTTCCGGGGCGGCGCTGGGGACGCCCTTGACCGTGCCGTCGGCGCCGAGGAAGGCCGGGTCGCCGCCGGGGACCATGCCGAGTTCACGGGCGCGCCGCTGGAGGGCGTCGGGGGACGAGTAGGCGTCGATGTCCCGCTGGAGCGCCTGCTCCTCGTCGGTGAAGCTCTTCGTCCGCTTCTGCAGGTCGGCCAGTTCGAACGAGCCCTCGCTCAGTGCCGAGTTCAGCACCAGCAGCCCGATGAGGCCGCCGCCGAGGAGCACGACGACGAGGAGGACGAACGGGGTGCGGGCCGCCTGGGCGCGGCCGGCCGGCAGGAGCCGGGCGAGCCGGGCGGCCCTTCCCTTCAGCGCGGGTTTCCTGCTCACTGTTCCCCCGGTGCGTGGGGGAAGCCGCTCCCCCGGTGCGCGGGGGAGATCCTCCGACCCGTCTCGCTCACTCGACGTCCTCCCTGATGCGCTCGGCACCCCGCAGTCTGGCCGGGGCGGCCCGGCGGTTCTCGGCGATCTCTTCCTCGGTGGGAAGTTCGGCACCGCGGGTGAGCAGCTTGAGCCGCGGCTGGTAGCGCTCGGGCACGACCGGCAGTCCGGGCGGCGCCGTGGAGGTGGCCCCGGCCGCGAACACCTGCTTGACGAGCCGGTCTTCGAGCGAGTGGTACGACAGCACACCGATCCGGCCGCCGACGTCCAGGGCCGCCACGGCCGCCGGGATCGCCCGCTCCAGCACGGACAGTTCGCCGTTGACCTCGATGCGCAGCGCCTGGAAGGTCCGCTTGGCGGGGTTGCCGCCGGTGCGCTTGGCGGCCTGCGGCAGGGCGTCGCGGATCAGCTCGACGAGCCGGGCGCTGTTGTCGAACGGCTGCTTCTCGCGCTCGCGCACGATCGCGGAGACGATCCGCTTGGCCTGCTTCTCCTCGCCGTACGCGCGCAGGATGCGCACGAGTTCGCCCGCCGGGTAGGTGTTGAGGACCTCGGCGGCGCTGATGCCGGTCGTCTGGTCCATGCGCATGTCCAGGGGGGCGTCCTGGGCGTAGGCGAAGCCGCGGTCGGCCTCGTCGAGCTGCATGGAGGAGACCCCGAGGTCGAACAGCACGCCGCGCACGCGCGCGATGCCGAGCCGGCGCAGGACGTCGGGCAGCTCGTCGTACACGGCGTGCACGAGGGTGGCGCGGTCCCCGAACGGGGCGAGCCGCTCGCCGGACAGGCGCAGCGCCTCCTTGTCCCGGTCCAGGCCGATCAGCCGCGCTTCGGGGAACCGGGTGAGCAGCGCCTCGCTGTGTCCGCCGAGGCCGAGGGTGCAGTCGACGACCACCGCTCCCGGCAGCTCCAGGGCGGGCGCCAGCAGATCCAGGCACCGCTGGAGCATCACCGGGACGTGTCGACTCTGGCTCAAGGGGGCCTCTCAGTTCCGGCGGGCCGTACGCACCGTCGGTCCCCCGAGCCGTACGTACGCGCCGCGCGCGCGAGGAGACCGGTCCGGCCACGCGCCGGGGTCTCCGGGGGTTTTCCAGCGGGGAGAGACTCGTCTCCCGCTTTCGCGCCACTTTAGTCCACGCCGTCCCCTGGTCAATCAACCGGCCTGCGCGTCGCGCGGCACGTCACGACGGGAACCACCTTTCGCACCGATCCACCCGTTCGGCTCAGCTTTGCCCTCCCTGTGGGTTAGCTCACAACGAGCCGCGCTGACGTTCTTTGTCCCCTCTCACAGCAGGCCGGACCGCTGCCTGACCAGTAACGTCGTCGTCATGACGACTTCCGCAGCGGTACCCACTGGATCCGAAGGCGCCATAACCACCGGCGACACCGTGACCGACCGTCTCGTGGCGGCCAACCAGCGGTACGCCGAGGCGTTCACGGACCCCGGCATGGACGCCCGTCCCGTCCTGCACGTCGCCGTGGTCGCGTGCATGGACGCCCGCCTCGACCTGCACAAGGCCCTCGGTCTGCAGCTCGGCGACTGCCACACGATCCGCAACGCGGGCGGCGTGGTCACCGACGACGTCATCCGGTCCCTGACCATCAGCCAGCGCAAGCTGGGCACGCGCAGCGTGGTCCTCATCCACCACACCGGCTGCGGCCTGGAGTCCCTCACCGAGGACTTCCGCACCGAGCTGGAGATGGAGGTCGGGCAGCGGCCGGCGTGGGCGGTGGAGTCCTTCCGGGACGCGGACCAGGACGTGCGCCAGTCCATGCAGCGGGTGCGCACCTCGCCCTTCCTGCTGCACACCGACGACATCCGCGGGTTCGTCTTCGACGTGCGCACCGGACTGCTGCGCGAGGTGGACCCGGCCTGAACCGGCCGCCGCGCGAGGCGGACCGGGGCCGAACCGGCCGTGCCGCGCGAGGCCGGACCGGCCTGTACGGGCCCGGCCCGGGGCACGCGGCCGGCCGACCCGCCGGAGGACCGGCCGGGAAGCCGGGCGAGAACTCGCTCGGGAACTCGGTCGAAAAGCCGTATGGCCGACATCGCGGGGGCAGTTGTCCACAGGCGAGTGACACGAATCGGTAACGGCGGCAAGAATGCGGGGTGTGGCGTCACGCGGAACCTTTCCCGCGTGATGTCCGTGTTTCGGGGTGGGCCGGTTTCGCATCGAGAGCGTCGGCCCGGAATGAACGGGCCGAGGAGGGCCGGGTGACGACCTATGACGATCGAGCGAGCCTCAGCGATCTGACCGCCACGGTGGAACGGGTGCGCGGTTCGGTGGAAGGCGTGATCGAGGGCAAGCCCGAGGTCGTACGGCTCGCGCTGACCGTGCTGCTCGCCGAGGGCCACCTGCTGATCGAGGACGTCCCCGGGGTGGGCAAGACGATGCTCGCCAAGGCGCTGGCGCGGTCCATCGACTGCTCGGTGCGGCGCATCCAGTTCACGCCGGACCTGCTGCCCTCGGACATCACGGGCGTGTCGATCTGGGACCAGCAGCGCAGGGACTTCGAGTTCAAGCCGGGCGCCATCTTCGCGCAGATCGTGATCGGCGACGAGATCAACCGCGCCTCGCCCAAGACCCAGTCCGCGCTGCTGGAGTCCATGGAGGAGCGGCAGGTCACCATCGACGGGCAGACGTACGAACTGCCCAGCCCGTTCATGGTGGTGGCCACCCAGAACCCGGTCGAGATGGAGGGCACCTACCCGCTGCCCGAGGCCCAGCGCGACCGCTTCATGGCCCGCGTCTCCGTCGGCTACCCGAGCGTGGAGGCCGAGCTGCAGATGCTCGACGTCCACGGCGGGGTCAGCCCGCTGGAGGACCTCCAGCCCGTGGCGCACGCGCACGAGATCGTGAAGCTGGTCGAGGCGGTGCGCGGGGTGCACGTCGCCGAGCCGGTCCGGCGGTACGCGGTCGAACTGGTGGCCGCCACCCGCAGCCACCCGGACCTCAGACTCGGTGCCTCCCCGCGCGCGACGCTGCACCTGCTGCGCGCGGCGAAGGCGTCCGCCGCCCTCGCCGGCCGGGAGTACGCACTGCCGGACGACGTCCAGGCGCTGGCCGCCGCCGTCCTCGCCCACCGCCTGCTGCCCACCGCCCAGGCCCAGCTCAACCGCCGTACCGCCGAGCAGGTGGTGCTGGAGATCCTGCAGCACACCCCGGTGCCCACGGCGGGCCGGCAGAGCGGCTACGGCGACCTCGGCCGGAGCATCCCGGCCTATCCGCAGCAGCCGCCGCGGAGTCTGTGATGAGCCCCGGGGGGAGCGGGCCGGCGCAGGACGACCGCGAGGGGGCGGGCGGCGTCCGGACGGCCCTGGCGGGGCTCACCACCCGTGGCCGCTCCTTCCTCGCGGCCGGGATCGCCGCCGCGGTCTGCGCGTTCGTGCTGGGCCAGAGCGATCTGCTCCGCGTCGGCCTGCTGCTCGCCGTGCTGCCCCTGCTCTGCGCGGGCGTCCTGTACCGCACGCGCTACCGGGTCGCCGCCCACCGCCGTCTCGCGCCCGCGCGCGTCCCGGCCGGCAGCGAGGCCAGGGTCCACCTGTGCATCGACAACGTCTCCCGGCTGCCCACCGGTCTGCTGATGCTCCAGGACCGGGTGCCCTACGTCCTCGGGCCGCGGCCCCGGTTCGTGCTGGACCGGGTGGAACCGGGGGGCCGCCGCGAGGTGTCCTACCGGGTCCGCTCCGACCTGCGGGGCCGCTACCCGCTGGGCCCGCTCCAGCTGCGGCTGACGGATCCCTTCGGCATGTGCGAGCTGACCCGCTCCTTCTCGACGTACGACACGCTGACGGTCATCCCGCGCGTGGAGCCGCTGGCCCCGGTCCGCTTCGGCGGCGAGGCCCAGGGCTACGGCGACGGACGGCAGCGCTCCCTGGCCCTCGCGGGCGAGGACGACGTGATCCCGCGCGGGTACCGCTACGGCGACGACCTGCGCCGGGTGCACTGGCGGTCCACCGCCCGCTACGGCGAGCTGATGGTGCGCCGCGAGGAGCAGCCCCGGCGCTCCAGGTGCACCGTCCTGCTGGACACCCGGGGCGGCGCCCACGAGGGCGCCGGTCCCGACTCGGCCTTCGAGTGGGCCGTCTCCGGTGCCGCCTCGGTGCTGGTGCACATGCTGGAGCGCGGCTTCTCGGTACGGCTGCTGACCGACAGCGGCAGCGCGGTGCCCGGCGAGGGCGGCGACGGCTACACGGGCAGCGGCCAGGAGACGGCGGACGCGGCCGGGCTGATGATGGACACCCTCGCGGTGATCGACTACTCCGACGGAACCGGGCTGTCCCGGGCCTACGACGTGCTGCGCGGCGGCAACGAGGGCCTGCTCGTCGCCTTCCTCGGCGACCTGGACGACGAACAGGCCACGACGGTCGCCAAGATGAGCCGGCGCAGCGGTGGGGCCGTCGCCTTCGTCCTGGACCCGGACACCTGGGTGCGGGAGGCGACCGACGTGCCCCGCCCCGGCAACCAGCACGAGCAGCGGCTGCGGCTGCTGCGCGAGGCGGGCTGGACGGCGCTGAGCGTGCCGCGCGGCGCCTCGCTGGACGAGCTGTGGCGCCAGGCGGACCGGGAGCGATCCGGGCCCGCGCTGCTGAGCGGGGAGGCACGGGGATGAGCGGACGGGCACGACTGGCGCTGTGCGCGGCGGCGGCCACGCTGATGACCTGCTGCGCACTGCTGCCGCTGGTCGCGGAGCCGGTCTGGCTGCTGCAGCTGGTACCGCTGCTGGCCGTGCAGACCGGGGTGGGCGCGGCGGCCCGGCGGGTGCCGCTGGGCCGGTCGCTGACGGTGGCGGCGCAGGTGCTGGTCACCCTCGTACTGCTGACCCTGATGTTCGCCCGGCGGCACGCGATCGCCGGGCTGCTCCCCGGCCCGGACACCTTCCGGTACTTCGCCGAACTGCTCCGGCAGGGCACGGACGACGTCGGCCGCTACGCGATACCCGCACCGGTCACCGACGGCATCAAGCTGATGCTGATCGGCGGCGCGCTGCTGATCGGGCTGCTGGTGGACGTGATCGCGGTGACGCTGCGCACCGCGGCCCCGGCCGGCCTGCCACTGCTCGCGCTGTACTCGGTGGCCGCGGGCCTGTCCGACGGCGGCGCCGAGTGGCTGTGGTTCCTGGTGGCGGCGGCCGGCTACCTGACGCTGCTGCTCGCCGAGGGCCGGGAGCGGCTCGCCCAGTGGGGCCGGGTCTTCGGCGGCGCGCCCCGCGGGCCGGGCACCCCCGAGACGGGCGCGGTGGCACCGGTGCGCACCGGCCGCCGGATCGGCGCGGTCGCGCTCGGCGTGGCCCTGGTGGTGCCGCTGGCCCTGCCCTCGATGCACGGCGGCCTGCTGGAAGCCGCCGGCACCGGTGTGGGGGCCGGCAACGGCAGCGGCACGATCTCGACGGTCAACCCGCTGGTGTCGCTGCGCGACAACCTGAACACGAACGACGACCGCCAGGTGCTGTCCCTGCGCACCAGTACGGACGACATCTCGGACCTGTATCTGCGGATCGTCTCCCTGGACGACTTCGACGGCACCACCTGGACGCCTGCCCAGCGGCACGTCGTCGCCGTGCCGGACAAGCTGCCCACGCCCACGGGCCTGGGGGCCGGCGTCCGGCGCAGTCCGGTGCGGACGACCGTCACGGCGGCGGACACGTACGCCCAGAACTGGCTGCCGATGCCCTACCCGCCGAGTGACGTGCAGGTGGACGGCCGGTGGCGGTACGAGCCCGTCGGGATGACCCTCCTCGGCGACCACGGCCAGACCACGCGCGGCAAGACCTACCAGGTGACCAGCCTGGACGTGCAGCCGACCGCGGAGCAGCTGTCCGCCGCGCCGCAGCCGCCGGCCGGCCTACGCAGCGAGTACACCAAGGTGCCCTCCTCCCTGCCCGCGGTGGTGGCCCGCACGGCCCGGGAGATCACCGCGGGCGCGAACAGTCACTACGAGGAGGCCGTCCGGCTCCAGGACTACTTCGCCGTCACGGGTGGCTTCCAGTACGACACCTCGGTGAAGGTGGGCCGCGGTCCGGAGGCCATCGCGAACTTCCTGAAGCAGAAGGAGGGCTTCTGCGTCCACTTCTCCTTCGCCATGGCGGCGATGGCCCGCACGCTCGGCATCCCTGCCCGGGTCGCGGTGGGCTTCGCGCCCGGAACCCCGCAGGGCGACGGCACGATCACGGTGAACCAGACGGACGCGCACGCCTGGCCCGAGCTGTACTTCGAGGGCGTGGGCTGGACCCGCTTCGAGCCGACACCCACCCGCGGCACCACCCCCTCGTACACCCAGTCGGACACGCCCGGCAGCTCCCTGCCGGACGAGGCTCTGCCGTCCAGGGGCGCCTCCTCGGCCCCCTCGGCGGCGTCCTCGCCGAGCGAGAGCTGCGCCGGTGGGCCCCGGCGGCTGCAGGACTGCGGCAGCCCGTCCGCGGCGGCGGCCCCGCTTTCGGGCGGTGACGGCACGGACGGCTGGTGGTGGCTGCTGAGCGGGCTGGGCGTGGTGGTGGTCCTGGCGGTTCCGCTGGCGCCGCTGCTGTGGCGCCGGCGGGTGCGCGCGCGGCGGCTGGGCGGCCA
>NZ_WWJT01000644.1 GCF_009865385.1 Streptomyces sp. SID486
GGGCGGGCGGGGAGCGCGGGCACCGGGAGGTCCACCGGCTCGTCGGCGGTCACCGTCACCGGCTCCCCGTGGTGCATCAGCTCCAGCGGTTCGCCCTCGACCAGTCGGTAGCGCGTATGGGTCCGGCCGATGTCCACCTTCAGCCTGCGTCCGCGCAGCAGCACGGTGAAGGCCACCCTGGACAGTGCTTCCGGCAGGCGCGGCGAGAACGCCAGCCGGGTCGGCTCGTCGTGCGCCCCGACGTACCGGCGCATGCCCCCGAAGCCTGTGACCAGGGCGATCCAGGTGCCGGCGAGGGAGGCGATGTGCAGTCCGTCACGGGTGTTGTGCTCCAGGTCGTCCAAATCCATCAGCGCGGCCTCGCCGAGGTAGGCGTAGGCCAGGCGCAGGTGCCCGGTCTCGGCGGCGAGCACCGCCTGGCAGCACGCCGACAGCGAGGAGTCCCGGACGGTCAGAGCGTCGTAGTAGGCGAAGTTGCGCGCCTTCTGCTCGTCGGTGAACGTGTCGGGGCACTCCAGCATCGCCAGGACCAGGTCGGCCTGCTTCACCACCTGCTTGCGGTACAGGTCGAAGTACGGGTAGTGCAGCAGGAGCGGATAGTGCTCGGGGGGTGTCGCCTCGAAGTCCCAGCGCTGGAAGGTCGTGAAGCCGGCCGACTGCTCGTGCACCCCGAGGGCTTCGTTGTACGGCAGCGCCATCCGGGCCGCGGCGTCCCGCCACCCGGCGGCCTCCTCGTCGTCGACCTCGAGTTCCGCCGCCCGGTCCGGGTGGCGCACCGCCGCGTCCGCCGCCGACAGCAGGTTCTGCCGGGCCATCAGATTGGTGTACAGGTTGTCCCGGGCGAAGGCGCTGTACTCGTCCGGGCCGGTGACGCCGTCGATGTGGAAGACGCCCTCCGCGTCATGGTGGCCGAGCGAACGCCACAGCCGTGCGGTCTCCACGAGGAGGTCGAGGCCCTCGCCGCGCGCGAACTCCTCGTCACCGGTCACCGCCACGTACCGTACGGCGGCCATGGCGATGTCGGCGTTGACGTGGAAGGCGGCCGTGCCGGCGGGCCAGTAGGCGGAGCACTCGGCGCCGTCGATGGTCCGCCAGGGGAACGTGGCCCCGGCCAGACCGAGTTGACGCGCGCGTTCCCGGGCCGCCGGCAGCGTCCGGTGCCGCCAGCGCAGCGCCGACGCGACGGTCTCCGGGGCGGTGTACGTCAGCACGGGCAGCACGTACGACTCCGTGTCCCAGAAGGAGTGCCCGTCGTACCCGGTTCCGGTCAGGCCCTTCGCGGGGATCGCCCGGTTCTCGCCGCGCGCCGCCGCCTGGAGCACATGGAAGAGGGCGAACCGCACCGCCTGCTGGATCTCCGCGTCGCCCTCCACCTCGACGTCGGCGCCAGCCCAGAAGCGGTCCAGGTACGTCCGCTGGGCGGCGACCAGCCCGTCCCAGCCGGTGCTGACCGCGCCCGCCACCGCTCCGTCCACCTGGTCGTGGACGGCCGGCAGTGAACGTTCCCCCGACCAGCCGTACGCGACGAACTTCACCAGGCGCAGGGGCTGTCCGGGCGCCAGGTCGGCGGTCACCGTCAGCCGGCTGACGTCGGGCTCGCTCTGCGCCGTCCAGCGGGTGCTCTCTGGTCCCTCGACGATGTGGTCGGCCGCCGCCCCCACCCGCAGCGCACTGCGGTCGGTGCAGTGCACGAGCCGCAGCCGGGTCTCCTGGGCGAAGTGCTCCTCGGGGATCAGCGGGGAGCCGGTCGCCGCGGCGACGCGCGGATCGCCCTCGAAGCGGGGCATCTGCTCGTTGGCGACGAGTTCGGACTGCACGGCCACGGTGGCCGGTCCGTCGACGGGCTCGACCTCGTACACGATCGCCGCCACCGCGCGCTGGGTGAAGGACACGAGCCGGCGTGAGGTGATCCGGACCGTCCGGCCGCCGGGCGAGGTCCACTGCGCCGTGCGGCTGAGCACACCCGTGCGGAAGTCCAGGACCCGCTCGTGCGTCAGCAGCCGGCCGTAGCGCAGATCGCACGGGTGGTCGTCGACGAGCAGCCGGATGATCTTGCCGTCGGTGACGTTGATCATCGTCTGGCCGGACTCGGGATAGCCGTAGCCCGCTTCGGCGTAGGGCAGGGGGTGCCGCTCGAAGACGCCGTTGAGGTAGGCGCCGGGCAGTCCGTGCGGTTCGCCCTCGTCGAGGTTCCCGCGCCATCCCACGTGCCCGTTGGACAGCGCGAACACCGACTCGCTCTGCGCGAGGACGTCGAGGTTCAGCTCGGTCTCGCGCAGGCACCACGGCTCGACCGTGAAGCTGGGGTGAGTGATCATCGGGACTCCAGGAGTTCGGCGAGGTCCTGGACCACCACGTCCGCCCCGTGCGCACGCAACTGCTCGGCCTGGCCCACCCGGTCGACCCCCACCACCAGGCCGAAGCGTCCCGCCCGGCCCGACTCGACGCCGGCCAGGGCGTCCTCGAACACGGCGGCATCGGCCGGCTCGGTGCCCAGACCGCGGGCCGCCTCCAGATAGGTGTCCGGGGCGGGCTTGCCGCGCAGGTGGCGCTCGTGGGCCACCACGCCGTCGATCCGCTCGTCGAAGAGGTCCTCGATCCCGGCCGCGGCCAGCACGTCCCGGCAGTTCGCGCTGGACGACACCACCGCGCAGCGCAGCCCGGCCGCACGCACGGCGTGCACGAAACGTACCGATCCCTCGTAGGGTTCCACCCCGTCCTGCCGGATCCGCTGGAGCACCAGGTCGTTCTTCCGGGTGCCCAGGCCGTTCACGGTCTCCGCCTCCGGCGGGTCGTCCGGCGATCCTTCGGGGAGGTGGACCCCGCGCGCGGCGAGGAACGTGCGCACCCCGTCCTCCCGCGGCCGCCCGTCCACGTACTCGTCGTAGTCGTGGACGGCGTCGAAGGGGACGAACGCGGTCCCCTCCCGCGTCGCGCGCTCGCGGAGATAGCCGTCGAACATCTCCTTCCAGGCGGCCGCGTGCACTTTCGCGGTCTGGGTGAGCACCCCGTCGAGGTCGAAGAGGCAGGCACGGATGTGAGCAGGAAGCCCCAGCATGCGGCCGAGGCTAGGAGGCACACGCGGCCGGCGGCTGCAGCCCGGCATCCCGGCGCGCCGGAAGGCACCCGCTCGGTCGACGCCGGCGCCCGGGCGGGGCGAGCAGTGGGCCCACCGCGCCGCCCGCGCGGTCCGGGCGGACGGGGGAGGGCGCCCTCCCGCCGGGAGGACGCCCGCGCCGTCCGGCGGTGCCGGCCGGGTTCAGTGCCCGCCGGCTCCCCCGGGGCGCGCGTGGCGCGGCAGGAGGAAGGCGAGCAGGAAGGTCAGGGCGAGCATGCCGTCGACGATCCACAGCACCGTCCGCATGACGGAGCCGAAGCCGCCGCGGAAGGCCGAGGACGCGGCGTCCTCCAGCGCGGCCGGTATCCGGGCGGCCGCCTGCGGTGAGGTCACGGCGGACCGGGTGTCCTTCTCCAGGCGTGCACAGGACGCCGGGGTCGCCTCCGGGTCCTTGGCCACGGCACGGTCCGAGGCGCAGGCGCGCAGATCCGACACGATGTGGTCCCGTGCGGCGGGCGCGACGTGCGCGGCGGCCAGCTCCCGCCGCAGACCGTCCGAGTGGTGGTCGGCGGCGCCGGCGATCCCGCCGCCCAGCAGACCGAAGAACACGGTGCCGAGGATCGCCACGCCGAACGCGCCGCCGAGCTGCTGCATCGCGGTCATCGTGCCGGACGCCGAGCCGGTCTCGTGCTGCTCGACGCTGGCGAGCACGATCTCGAAGAACGGGGCCATCAGCAGGCCCATCCCGATGCCGGTGACGAGCAGGGCCGGCACCAGCTGCCAGGGGCCGACGCCTTCCCCCGCGATGTCGAGGGTCAGCCAGATGCCGAACACGCCGGCCGCCATGACCAGCGTGCCCGCCTGCAGGACGGCCCGTCCGAACCGGGCGACGCCCTGGGCGATGCCGAAGCCGACGACCATGCCGCCCGACCACGGGACCATCAGCAGGCCCGCCTTGAGCGGCTCGTAGCCGAGGCCGATCTGGGTGTACAGGTTGAAGACCAGTATGAAGCCCTGCATGGTCGAGAAGAAGACCAGCCCGAGGGCCATGCCGCCGCTGAATCCCCGCTTGCGGAAGAGGCTCGGCACGACCAGCGGATCCCGGCCTGCCCTGCTGCGGCGTGACTCGTAGACGCCGAAGACGACGAAGACGATCACGGAGGCGGCCATCATCGCGAACGTCCAGGCGGGCCAGTCGTACTCACGGCCCTGGACCAGCGGGAAGATGATGAGGAGTGCGGCCAGCGAGACCAGCAGCATGCCGGGGATGTCCAGGCGCGGCTTGCCGCCGGACTGGCTCCTGGGCAGGTAGCGCAGGGCGCCCAGCAGGGCGGCGGCACCGAGCGGGAGGTTAATCAGGAAGATCATCCGCCAGCCGGTGCCGAAGTAGTCGGCGTCCACGAGCCAGCCCGCCAGGATCGGCCCGCACACCGCGGACAGCCCCATGACCGGGCCGAACATGCCGAAGGCCTTCTGCGACTCCTTCGGCGGGAACATCTCCTTGATCATGCCGAGGCCCTGCGGCAGCATCACCGCGCCGAACAGTCCCTGGACGACACGTGCGCCGATCAGCGTCTCGGGCGAGGCGGATATCGCGCACAGCAGCGAACCCACGGTGAAGCCGGCGGCTCCCACCAGGAACATCCGGCGGCGCCCGTGGATGTCCCCGAGCCGGCCTCCGGTGACGAGCCCGACGGCCATGGAGAGGGTGTACGCGGCGGCGAGCCATTGCAGGGTGGAGGCGCCGCCGCCGAGGTCGGCCCGCATGGCGGGGCCGGCGATGTTCGTGACCACGGCGTCGAGGAGATCCATCACCTCGGCCGCGAGGATCACGAAGAGGGCGGCCCAGCGCCACCGGTAGGGCGCCGGCGTGTCGGTGGGCGTCTCGGCGGACGCTACACCGGTGGTGGACATCGGAACTCCTCGAGGAAGAAGACGCGGACAAGGGCGGGGGAGAGGGTCGGTGGCTGAGCGCATTGCTGAAGAACACCGTTCATCGGCCCGAACAGTGTTCACCCTAGCGGAGCGCCGCTCTCGGTGAGAACACTGTTCTTCAAGATATAGCGCAAGCTGGGTGCGGAGACAAGATATATCGCGTTGGCGGGCGTGTGAACGGTGCTCGCCCGAAGAGAACACCGTTCGCCCGATGCCTAGACTGGCGTCATGAACGACCAGGCCGCCGGAACCCCCGCCTCCCCTCCGCCGTCCCCCTGGGAGCGCGAGCGCCGTGCCCGGGCCCGCGTCGCCGCCGCGCGTGAACCGCTCTCCCGCGAGCGGATCGTGGACGCCGCCTTCACGGTGCTGGACCGGCAGGGGCTGGACCGGCTGTCGATGCGTCAGGTGGCGGCCGAACTCGGCGCCGCGGTCTCGGCGCTCTACGCCCACGTCAGCTCCAAGGACGATCTCCTGGAGCTGATGTACACCCGGCTCTTCGGCGGCTTCGCGAAGCCCGAACCCGACCCCGAGCGGTGGCAGGAGCAGGTGCGCGACTACGCCCGTGCCTGGCGGCACCGCCTGCTGTCCCATCGGGACATGGCCAGGATCTCCATGGCTCACGTCCCCTTCACCGCCGAACTGCTGCCGCACGTCGAGGCGTTGCTCGCCGTCTTCCGCTCCGCCGGGCTGCCCGACCGCATCGCGGCGGAGGCCGGCGACATCATCTCCACGTACGTCGACGGCTTCGTGCTGGAGGAGGGCATGTGGCAGGACCGGGCCGCCCTGCACGGCGCCGGGGGCCCCTCCCCGGCCCGTCCGGACTGGCGTGAGATGGCCGGCGAGATGCAGAACTACTTCGCGACCCTGCCCGCCGAGGACTTCCCCCATCTGCGCGCGCTGTCGGGGATGATGGTGACGGATTCCAGCGACGAGAGGTTCGACATCGGTCTGGAGATCATCCTGCGGGGCCTGGCGAGCTACCTGCCCGCACCGCCCGTGTGACACCGTCCCTCCGTCCGCCCTCGGCCGGGCGCGCAGTGCAGCCTCGGCGTGAGCGGGAACGGGCCCGGCGGCCTCGGGCCGGGACTACCCGTCGGCGGGACGCGGTGCGCTGATCCGGCGGGCGGCCTCGACCACCGCCGCGCGATGTGAGGCCAGCCGCTCGGGTGACCAGGGCCGGTCGCCCTCCTCGGCCCAGAACCACGCCTGTGCGGCGGCGAGCACCATGGTCAGCAGGTCGCCGGGCTCCATCCCCCCGGCCAGCTCCCCGCGCTCCTGCGCGTCGGCGACCTGGGCGTACTTGCGCCGGACGGCCTCCGGTACGGGTCCGTCGGCGACGGGCCGTTCGAGGAGCTTCCACAGGCGCAGCCGCATGAGGTCCGGCCGGGCCACCAGGTGATCGAAGATCGCGCCGGCGTACCCGGGCAGGTCGTCGGCGTCGAACGGCACGGACTCGGCACCCGCCTGCATCGCCCGGCGCAGCACCTCGTCGAACAGCTGCTCCTTGTTGCCGAAGTAGGCGTAGATCAGCCGCTTGTTCGCCCCGGCGAGCTCGGCGATCCGGTCCACCCGGGCACCGGCGATGCCGTAGGCGGCGAATTCGCTGAACGCGGCGTCGAGCAGCCGCGCCTTGGTGGCGTTGGAGTCCCGTGGCATGCTCGCCACCCTAGCAAGTAACTATCTAGTTATTGACACTCCGGCGACCGGGGTCTACGGTTCCGTATCTATCCAGTTAGTTACAAGCAGAGGGAATGACATGGAACACCGCGCACTGGGCAGCCAGGGCCTGACCGTCGGCGCTCAGGGACTGGGCTGCATGGGCATGAGCGCCTTCTACGGCGCCACCGACGAGGCCGAGTCCCTGGCCACCGTCGACCGCGCCCTGGAACTGGGCGTCACGCTGCTGGACACCGCCGAGAGCTACGGGCCGTTCGTCAACGAGCAGCTCGTGGGCAAGGCACTGGCCGGGCGCCGGGAGGCCGCCGTGCTCGCCACCAAGACCGGTGTGGAGATCACCGACGACGGCCGCGTCCTCGGCCTGAACGGCCGGCCCGAGTACGTGCGCCGGGCTCTCGACCGCTCGCTGCGCCACCTGGGCACCGATCACGTCGACCTGTACTACCTGCACCGCATCGACCCCGCGGTGCCGATCGAGGAGACCGTCGGCGCCCTGGCGGAACTGGTCGCCGAGGGCAAGGTCCGCCATATCGGCGTGTCCGAGGCGTCCGCCGCGACCATCCGCCGGGCCCACGCCGTGCACCCGCTCACCGCCGTCCAGACCGAGTACTCGCTCTTCGAGCGCGGCATCGAGCACAACGGAGTACTCGCCACCCTGCGCGAACTGGGGATCGGCCTGGTCGCCTACTCGCCGCTGGGACGCGGCTTCCTGTCGGGCGCCATCACCGGCCCCGACGACTTCGCCGCGGACGACTGGCGCCGGACCGACCCCCGCTTCCAGGGCGAGAACTTCGGCCGCAACCTCGACGTCGTCCGCGAGGTCCGCCGTATCGCCGCCGACAAAGCCGTCACGCCCTCGCAGCTGGCGCTCGCCTGGGTACAGCACCAGGGCGCGGTCGCCATCCCCGGTACCAAGCGCCGCCGCTACCTGGAGGAGAACGTCGCCGCGACCGGGGTGTCCCTCACCGCGCAGGACATGGCCGCCATCGAGGCCGTCACCCCGCACGGCGCGGTCACCGGCGACCGCTACACGCCCGAGCTGATGGACACGCTCGACGGCTGAGGCCCGCCAAGGGCCCGGCGCCCTGACGCGGGCCGCCGGGGCGGGGCGGGGCGGGTGGCGGGGGTCCGGCGGACGGCGGCGGACGAGGGCCGGGGCACGGGCGGCCGGGTCGGGTCCGGCGGA